>NZ_JAVIMT010000047.1:0-22407 GCF_031196675.1 Acinetobacter sp. 148
GTAAATGTCAACAAACCCTAGAAAAGTATACTTAGCCATTAATACATCAGATCTATTTGATGTGTAAACATAAAATTTAGCCATAAAAAAAGAGGACAAAATGTCCTCTTTTTTCGCTAATCTAGAATATAGATTAGTGTGCAGCAGAAGCGTCAGCAGCAGCAGTAGCTTCAGAAGCAGCAGCAGTAGCTTCAGAAGCAGCAGCAGCAGTTTCAGAAGCAGCAGCGTCAACAGCTACAGCAGCTTCAGAAGCAGCAGCAGTAGCTTCAGAAGCAGCAGCTACAGCTTCAGAAGCAGCAGAAGCAGCAGGAGCTTCTTCTTTCTTAGTACAACCAACGAAAGCTAAAGTAGCAGCAACAGCAGCAGCAACAGCGAATTTTTTGAATAACATGGCATCACTCTCACAAAAAAGATTTGAGATTAAAAAAACCTAAGTTGGACTGTTTTGCTTTTATTATTCCTAAAACGTAGCTAGGTAACAACGCATGGAGCAGTCTAACTGGTCTGCCGCTATGCTATCACTGCAAATGTTGAAATACTACTGTTGGCTGTCAAAAAAGATCGGGAAAAGAGTGAAAAAAGTCTGTTTTTTAACAGAAAAAAACAATTAATCAGCTGAGATATATTGGAAAAGGTATAAGTAAGCTACTAAAAAACATGGCTTTTTTATACTAAAAATATTTGTTTTCAAAAGCTTATAAATAATTTTACATAGAAATCAGCAAAATGTATTTTTGTGTAAAGCTTGTCAACCAAATAAAAAAGCCACTCAATAGAGCGGCCTTTTTAGAATAAATAATATGATTATGTTGAAGCTTTACGTTTCATCTGATCAAAGAAATCATCATTTGTTTTGGTTTCTTTCATACGATCAAGTAAGAACTCCATAGCTGCCAACTCATCCATAGGGTGAAGAAGTTTGCGGAGAATCCAAACTTTACGTAATTTATCTTCATCCATTAAACGTTCTTCACGACGTGTGCCAGATTTCTTAATATTCATGGCAGGGAAGACGCGTTTTTCAGCTATACGGCGATCAAGTGTAATTTCTTGGTTACCTGTACCTTTAAACTCTTCGTAAATGACATCATCCATTTTACTGCCAGTCTCAATAAGAGCAGTAGAGATGATTGTTAAAGAACCGCCTTCTTCGATATTACGAGCAGCACCGAAGAAACGTTTTGGACGTTCTAAAGCATGTGCATCCACACCACCAGTTAATACTTTACCTGATGAAGGAATTACTGTGTTGTATGCACGGGCTAAACGTGTAATGGAGTCAAGTAAAATCACAACGTCTTTTTTATGCTCAACAAGACGTTTTGCTTTTTCAATGACCATTTCTGCAACTTGTACGTGACGTGCTGGTGCTTCATCAAATGTTGAAGCAACGACTTCACCGCGTACGGTACGCTCCATCTCAGTTACTTCTTCTGGGCGCTCATCAATTAATAAAACAATAAGGAAAACTTCCGGATTGTTTCTCACAATAGATTGAGCAATGTTTTGAAGTAACATTGTTTTACCCGCTTTTGGCGGAGCGACAATAATAGAACGTTGACCTTTACCGATTGGTGCAACTAAATCGACTACACGCGCGGTCAAGTCTTCTGTTGTACCATTACCAAGTTCCATAACCAGTTGTTCGGTCGGGAAAAGTGGAGTTAAGTTTTCAAATAAAATTTTGTTACGTGAATTTTCTGGTGTGTCATAGTTAATTTGATTAACTTTGAGCAAAGCAAAATAACGCTCACCTTCTTTTGGTGGACGAATGGTACCTGTGATGGTGTCACCTGTACGCAAGTTAAAGCGTCGGATTTGTGAAGGGCTCACATAAATATCATCCGGACCAGCTAAATACGAACCTGCGGCAGAGCGCAAAAAACCAAAACCATCAGAGAGAATTTCAAGAACGCCGTCACCAAAAATTTCTTCGCCATTCATCGCATGGCGTTTCAAGATGGCAAAGATAATATCTTGCTTTCGGTTACGAGCCATACCTTCAAGGCCCATAAATTCAGCAATTTTAATTAGTTCGCCGATTGGTTTTTTCTTGAGTTCAGTTAAGTTCATAAGGGTCAGAATTAGGAAAGAGTAGAGTGTGGTTTAAAAAGAAGAAAAATCGCTCGCATACAAAAAAGAGTATCGCAATTGTATTTACACAATAACAATTCAGAAGTCTGATTAACTGTTTCGAAGAGAAATGTGAAAAAACAATTTCTGTTGCCGAGTGGCGATCTTTATGTTTGTGTCTTGTAAGAAGCCGGACAGAAGACGATTCCCTTCAGTGCCTCTTGAGCATGCAATATAAGTGAGATCAGCTAATTTGTCAATTTATAGCCGAAAAAAATACGCTATAAAGGTATAGCGTATTTTCATCCGTAACGTTACGTCTTAAACGTTTTCGTCAATGAAGCTAACGAGTTTAGAACGAGGCACAGCGCCGATTTGCTGAGCTACTACTTCACCATTTTTGAAAAGTAATAGAGCAGGAATATTACGGATATTGTATTTCACTGCCGTCTCTTCACAAGAAGTCACGTCAACTTTAACGATTTTTACTTTACCCGCATATTCACTTGATAAATCTTCAAGAACAGGTGCAATTGCTTTACAAGGTGCACACCAACCTGCCCAAAAGTCAACAAGTACAGGTGTTTCAGCATCTAGAACATCTGCTTGGAAGTTATCATCAGTTGTATTTACAATAGTCGCAGACATGGTACGGCTCCAATTTTTAGAAAAAAGTGCTATCACTATAGGAGGAGATAATCTCTATCAGTATTACATAGCTACTTAGTTCAATGTAAGGGTTTGATGCTATTATTCAAGGCTTAAGTAAATTTGTCTAATGGATGCTCACGATATTCATCATCGGCTTGTACAATCGTTTAACAAATAGAAAAATATCAAAGGCTATTAATTGTTGATGAAAATGGCTTTTCAATTGCATTCTTGTGAATTACTCTAGGCGTGAATTGTTATGGGTTTAGTTCAATAATGTCTGACTTTCTGATTGATGAAGAATTACTTGCTGCCATAGATATGGGGTCGAACAGTTTTCACCTTGCCATTGCACGGGTAGATCACGGTGAAGTTAAAAAAGTGGCTTCAATGTCAGAAAAAGTACAGCTTGCAGCTGGTCTTGATGAAAATAAAAACTTAACAGAAGCAGCACAGCAACGTGGTTTAGCCTGTTTGGCTCGTTTTGTTGGGCGTTTAGGCTCAGTTCAACCAAACCGTTTAAGAATTGTGGCGACGAACGCTTTGCGTCAGGCTAAAAATGGCCATGAGTTTATTCAAAAAGCCGCTGAAATTTTGCCCAAACCTATTGAGATTATTGCAGGCCGTGAAGAAGCACGCCTGATTTATCTTGGTGTATCACATACGATGGCCAATGGTGGACGCCGCTTAGTGGTTGACATTGGTGGTGGATCTACCGAGTTTATTATTGGCGAAGAATTTGAGCCAATTTATACTGAATCATTACAAATGGGTTGTGTAGCCTATACAAAAGCCTATTTTGCCGATGGTGAAATCACACAAAAAGCATTCGATAAAGCAGTTGTTGCTGCGCGTAAAGAGCTTTCAGCAATCGCCACCACTTATAAGATGGAAGGGTGGGATACTGTTGTAGGTTCAAGTGGAACCATTAAAGCTTGCCGTCAGATTATGGTGAATATGGGGCTAAGTGACGAGCAAGAAAATGTTACTCGTGAAGGTCTCCATAAACTTAAAGATAAGTTACTTAAGTTCAAAAATATTTCTGAAATTGATTTTGAAGGACTTCGAGAAGACCGACGAGCAGTTTTGCCAGCCGGATTGGCAATTTTGTACGCTGTTTTTGAAGTTTTAGAAATTGAACGTTTGGCATATTCTGATGGTGCATTACGTGAAGGAGTCATGTATGACCTGTTAGGCCGTTTTAAGCATGAGGATATCCGCGACCGTAGTGTACAAGCACTAATGGGACGTTATAACGCCGATCCGAAACAGGCAGAACGAGTTGTAAATACGGCTCAACACTTATTTGATAGTGTTGCTAAACCACTTAATTTAACGAGTGAAGACAGTGACTTACTGCGCCGTGCAGCATATTTGCATGAAATTGGTTTAGCGATTAGTCATGGTGGCTATCATCGTCATGGTGCTTATTTATTGCAACATTCCGATATTCCTGGTTTCTCACAAATTGACCAAAATCATCTTTCACATTTGGTTGCTCATCACCGCCGTAAATTGCGAAATGATGTAAAAAATGAAGTTTTAAAGGCTGGCGGTCATAAATTAGTTTATTTAAGTTTGTTACTTCGCCTAGCAGTTTTACTCAACCATAGCCGCAGTGATCAGATGCTTCCTGCCATTGAATTGACCATCATAAATGATCAACAATGGCAACTTAGTGTTTCTGGTGATGCCAAACAATGGCCATTGTTAGTTGCCGACTTGCATGATGAGCAAGAGCAGTTTAAGCATTGGGACATTGAATTGAATATTCAGTCGGAAAAATTTATCGATTAAAGGGATAATATTCGACCTATGAAAAAAGCTACTCAGTCCAAAGCGTGGACAACGGTCCAAATTGCACGTCATCCTGAACGTCCGCAGTTTCTAGATTATGTCGGTGAAATCTTTACAGAGTTTGATGCATTGCATGGTGATCGTTTGTTTGGTGACGATGGTGCGATGGTAGGTGGTCTTGCTCGTTTTGACGGTCAACCTGTGATGGTCATTGGACAACACCGTGGTCGTAGTACCCGTGAAAAATTAAAGCACAACTTTGGTATGTGTAACCCAGAAGGTTACCGTAAATCTCAGCGCCTTTTAGATATGGCTGAGCGTTTCAATCTACCAGTTTTCACCTTTATTGATACTATGGGTGCATATCCGGGTGTTGGTGCTGAAGAACGTGGTCAGGCAGAAGCAATTGCGACTAGCCTTGCTCAACTTTCAAGTCTGAAAGTACCTGTAATCGCAACAGTACTTGGTGAAGGCGGTTCTGGTGGTGCTTTAGGTATTGGTGTTGCTGACAGAGTGATTATGTTGTCACATAGTATTTATTCTGTGATTTCGCCTGAAGGCTGTGCATCTATTTTGTGGAAAACTGCTGAGAAAGCAGCTCAAGCGAGTGAAGCTTTAGGTTTAACAGCAGATAAACTACAATCGCTAGGTATTGTTGAATATGTAGTAGATGAAGGTGAAGGTGCGCATTTAGATCCTGAGCGTGTGATGCAAAACTTAAAAGTAGTTTTAAAGCAGGCTTTGGATGAATTGCTACCAATGGATGCAAATGAACGATGCGAAGCACGTTATCAACGTTTAATGAAGTTTGGCAGCGAAAATTTAGGCATGGCGTCTTAAAGCAAGCTCAAGAGTTCTCAGAAAAAAGTTCTTTTCTTATTGGATGTAGTGGTGGCATGGATTCAATGCTACTGCTACATTTAATGGCTCAAATTTTCCCTCAAAAGATCAGAGCAATTTATATTGATCATCAACTGCAAGATCAAAGTGCAGAGTGGGCGGAAGTGGTTGCCACACAGGCAACAATATTAAATATTCCTTATATTATTCAAAAAGTTCAGATCGCAAACGGCAATCTGGAAGCACAAGCACGTCAAGCACGTTATCAAGCATATCAGCAACATTTACAAGAAAATGAAATTCTGTTGCTTGCTCATCATCAACAGGATCAGGCAGAAACAGTTATTTTGCGATTATTGTCAGGTGCGGGAGTAGATGGACTTGCTGCGATGCAGGCTATTGATTACCGTAAAGATATGACAATTTGGCGCCCCTTTTTGGATTTAACACGTGAGCAAATCGCCTTATGGACTGCTCAGCTTGAAGTTAAATATATTGATGATCCAATGAACTATGACACCCATTACGATAGGGTGTGGTGTCGTGAAGCACTGTGGCCATTTTTAACAAGCCGTTTTCCAAAAATGCAGCAAGCTTTGAGTCGAACCAGTTATCTGATGCAAGATGCTTCTGAAATTTTAGAAGAAGTTCTCAAAGATGATTGGCAATATTCTGGTTCAGCTGACTATTTAGATTTAACGAAATTATCCGAGTTATCTTTTGCGCGGCAGCGCCAGTTACTTTCTGCGTGGATGAAAGGCCAAGGGCAATATCGACCTGCATTTGAAATGGTCGAGCGTCTGAGAACAGAAGTTATTGAGTCTAAGTCAGATGCTCAAGCCGCTTTACATTGGAACCAGTTTTACTATGTCCGTTATCAAAATATACTCTATAGGCTGAGTAAACAGGTTTATCTCGCTGAAACTTTAAATCCGGTTGATGCTGAACTAGAGCATTCATTTAAATTAGAAGAAAAATGGCAGGGCGCAGCTGGACTATTCCATGTTGAATATAAAAAAATTGGTCTAAGTCATTCTTTATTGAATAAAAAATTAAAAATCATTCGACGTCAAGGTGGGGAAAAGATTCACCTATATGGTCGTGTTGGGCAATGGCCTTTAAAAAAAGCAATTCAAGAAGCACATATTTTGCCTTGGCTTCGTCATACAATTCAAATATTAGTCTTAGATAATGTTATGCTTGGGGTTTTTACACCGAAAGGATTTTGGTTGGCTCAGTCTCCATATTGTGAGGAAGGAGGGTGGCAACCAGATTTAATTTCTCATTCTTGTAATCTGGTAAATGGCGAATATAGTTATGGCAACAGCAGTGAATTGTAATATCTGTTTTATTGGTGGTGGTAATATGGCCCAAGCATTAATTGGCGGGCTCATTTCAAGAGGATTACCACCAACACGTATTACCGTTTCAGATCCTGTCGAACAAATTCGTCAACTATTGCAAGAAAAAGAAGTTCATGTAACTCAAGATAATACGGCTGCTATCCAGAATGCCGATGTAGTTGTTCTTGCTGTAAAACCACAAGTTCTGGCAAATGTTCTACGTCCGTTAAAAGGTTTATTATCGGATAAATTGGTTATTTCAATTATTGCCGGTGCGGAAATTAAGACAATATCAAATCTGATTGATAGCGAACGTATTGTGCGAGTTATGCCAAATACACCTGCATTAGTTCAAACTGGTGCTCATGGTATTTACGCGACTGATGTGGTTGGTGCCTCGGACCGTGAATTAACGAGTCAGATTTTAGCAGCAACTGGTTTAACAATTTGGGTAAACTCCGAAGCTCAAATTGATGCGGTAACGGCAGTTTCAGGTTCAGGCCCAGCTTATTTCTTCTACCTCATGGAAAGTATGATTCGTGCAGGTAAAAATTTAGGTTTGGATGAAAAAGTTGCAACTGCTTTAACTCTTCAAACAGCATTAGGTGCAGCTCAAATGGCAATTACGAGTTCAAATACTCCGTCTGAGCTGCGTAAAAATGTGACGTCACCGAATGGTACAACCCAAGCTGCACTTGAAGTTTTTGATCGTGCACAAATCTCTCAAAATATTCAATCTGCATTAGCTGCTGCACAGAAACGTAGCCAAGAATTGGCTCAAGAACTGAGTGACAGTGCAAAATAGCTTTAATAGGATAAGACAACTATGGGTGCAAATTCTGCGCTAATTTTTGGAATTTTAATTAACGTCGCGATTTTATTGGTCTTTTTCCGTTTTTTAATGCAATTGGCGGCAGTAAGTCCTTATAATCCTGTGGTTTTATCGACAGTAAAGGCGACTAAGATTGTTGATATTTTTGGCCGAATTTTTCCAACGGTCGCAAAAGGCCGATTCAATCTGGCAGCGTTGGTTCTTTTAATTATTTTATATTTACTGAAAATTTTCGGTGTAATGTATCTTTCGGGTTCCATGCCAAATAGTCCGGTTCATTTAGTGATTCTGACTTTTGTGACCATGATTCAGGATTTGATTCGCTTCTGCCGTTACTTAATTTTTGCAACAATCATTTTGAGTTGGGTCGTTATGTTTACTCAATCTCGTTCACCTTATATTGAGGTGATTCAAGATTTAGCTGAACCGTTACTCGCCCCATTCCGTCGTTTATTACCTAATATGGGGATGATTGACTTATCTCCAATTCTGGCATTTTTGGCACTCTATATTGCCGAGATCTTAATGAATGAAGTCGCTAAAGTTTTATTAACTGGACTTTAATTTTGTAAGATTAAAAAAAGGGCTGTATTACAGCCCTTTTTTTATTGTTTTATCGATAAATTAATGGGCATCATCCCAGTTTTTACCTTGGCCTACTTCTACGACTAACGGTACAGAAATTTCCAGAACAGATTGCATGACATCCGCAATTTGTTTTGAAAGTTCATCTGCAATATTTGAATCAACTTCAAACACCAATTCATCGTGAACTTGAAGTAATAGTTTTGCTTGATCTTTTGGCAGGATTTTATCTACTTCAATCATTGCTAACTTAATAATATCAGCAGCACTACCCTGTAAAGGTGCATTAATTGCAGCACGTTCAGCAGCTTTACGTACCATCACATTTCGAGCGTCAATATCCGGTGTATAAAGACGGCGACCTAAGATAGTTTCAACAAACCCTTGTTCCGATGCTACTTGGCGAGTACGTTGCATGTATTCGTAAATGCCAGGATAACGCTGGAAGTATTGTTTGATATAGTTTTGCGATTCTTCACGAGTAAAGCCAAGTTGACGAATTAAACCAAACTCGGACATACCGTAAAGTAGACCGAAATTCACAGCTTTAGCCTGACGGCGCTGATCATTGGTCACATCTTCAATTGCAATACCTAACACTTCTGCCGCTGTTCTACGGTGTACATCTTGACCATGTTGGAATGCATGAACTAAGGCATCATCTTGAGAAAAATGAGCCATTAAACGAAGTTCAATTTGCGAGTAATCGGCTGCTAACAAAACTCGTCCTTCCGGTGCAATAAATGCTTTACGGATTTGACGGCCAATCTGTCTACGAATTGGAATATTTTGTAAGTTAGGGTCAGAAGAGGATAGGCGACCTGTTGCCGTTAGTGCTTGATGATAGCTGGTATGTACACGATGGGTGTCATTATGCGACTGCTCAATTAAACGGTCAGTATAGGTGCTCTTTAATTTTGCTAATCCACGGTGTTCTAAAATAATTTCTGTTAGGGGATGCTCAATTTTTTCAAGAACACTTTCACTGGTGCTGTATTGTCCAGTTGCAGTTTTTTTACCACCTTTAATGCCTAACTTATCAAATAGAATTTCACCTACTTGTTTAGGCGAAGCAATATTAAAAGTTTCACCTGCAATTTCCATGGCCTGATTTTCAAGGTCTTCCATAGTTTTCGCAAATTCAACACTTAATTTATCTAAGAAAGCATGATCTAAACGGATTCCATCTTCTTCCATACCCGATAAGATTCGAGCAACTGGCATCTCAATGTTATATAAAATATTTTCCAATTCAGGATGTGCTTTAAGTTTATTTGAAAGTACTTCATATAAACGATAAGTCACATGTGCATCTTCTGCTGCATAATGTGCTGCAACTTCAATCTCAATTTGATTAAAAGTCTTCTGTTTTGCACCTTTGCCAGCAATTTGCTCAAAAGTAGTGGTCAAATGGCTTAGGTAAACACGAGCAACATCATCCATGCCATGACGAGTAGCTGCTGCATTCAGTACATAAGATGCCAGCATGCTATCGAAATACCAACCTTTAAGTTCAATACCGTGATTAGCAAAAATGTGCGCATCATATTTAAGATGATGACCGATTTTTTTAACTGCTTCATTTTCAAGTACAGGTTTGATTTGCGCTAAAACTTGTTCACGGTTCAGTTGTTGTGGCGCATTTTCGTAATTATGTGCTAAAGGAACATAGTAGGCATCTTTCGCATCAAATGCGATTGAAAAACCAACCATCTCGGCAATACGGTAATCAAGACTTGTGGTTTCTGTATCAATAGCAAAATGATCGGCATTCTGCATGCGTTGCCAGAGCTGATCCCATGCTTCTTGTGTTAAAACAGTGTGATAGTTTGCAGTTCCAAGCTGGTCATCTTGACTAGTCAAGCTTGCTTGATCTTCTGTTTCAATCGTTTGAGCAGGTTTAACTTCATTTTGGACAATAGTTTGTGAAGCTTGCTGCTTATAGCTTGAGCTATTTGGATTGTTTGGATGATCGAGAGACTGTAACTGGTTTCTAAACTCAAGCTCCGTATAGAGATTGCGTAAGGCATCTACATTTGGATCAGTAAGTTTTAATTCATGCCAGTCGAGTTCTAAAGGAAGATCACAGACAATGCTTGCCAACTGGTGATCAAGCTTAATATTGTCTAAATTATCTTTAATATTTTGGCTCAGTTTGCCTTTAAGTTGGTCTACATTGGCAATGATATTATCCAATGTCCCATATTCGGTCAGTAATTTGGCAGCCGTCTTTGCGCCTACGCCAGGTACACCCATAATGCCGTCAGATGCATCACCCATAAGGGTTAAGTAATCGATAATCTGGTTTGGCCAAACGCCAAATTTTTCAAATACGCCGTCGGTGTCTAATACTCGATCTTTAAAGCTATCTTCAAGTTTTACATAGTCATTAACCAGCTGGGCCATGTCTTTATCTCCGGTTGAGATAAGCACATGATGACCTTCTTTTACGGCGCGTTTAGCGAGAGTCCCGATAATGTCATCGGCTTCTGCACCCGGAAGGCTATATAAAGGAATCCCTTGAGCCTTAATCAATGCATGTAAATATGGAATCTGTTGAGACAATTCTTCCGGCATAGTCGGGCGATCACCTTTATAAATAGGTGAAAGCTTATGACGGAAAGTTGGTTCAGGTGTATCAAAAATAACGGCCATATGTGTCGGTTGCATACGACGCATCAATTTTTGTATGGCAGAAATTGCTCCACGTATTGCATTGGTATGTAACCCTGTAGAGGTCGTCAATGGTGGTAATGCATGATATGCACGAAATAAAAAATAGGACCCATCAACCAAGACAAATGGTGGCATTGAACAATTCCTTAATCTGAATTACGGGTATTTTACGTGAAAACGGCTATGAATGCAGGTTTATGATTTTTGCAGTATTTTGTATGTATAAATATACGCTTGTATTGGCTTAAAGTAAGATGACCTGTAATGAAGGTGTCATATTGCTAAGCCCATGTATAAAAAAGACAAACAGGGAATGATCATTGTTTTGATCGCTTTGACTTTGTTTTTAGCCATTTCAATTGGTTTTAAATTTCAGAGTGCCGTTGTTGCTTTATCTATTGCACTTACTGTCATTCTCGTTCAATTACTGTCAAATCTACATGAGCGTTTAACTCATTTAGAACAGCAGTTTTCTCAGCAAAAAAAGCCACTTTATTCTATTCATATGCAAAGAACGGTAATTTATACCGCCGCCTTGGTTGCATTAGTTGCTTATATCAATCATTGGATGTGGATTGCTGGTGGGGCTTTACTGGTTTTATTATTA
Source organism: Acinetobacter sp. 148 (assembly GCF_031196675.1). Classification (NCBI taxonomy): domain Bacteria; kingdom Pseudomonadati; phylum Pseudomonadota; class Gammaproteobacteria; order Moraxellales; family Moraxellaceae; genus Acinetobacter; species Acinetobacter sp. 148. The sequence goes on from NZ_JAVIMT010000047.1 coordinate 11,405, forward strand.
TGTTTAATTCAAACCATCAGCGCTTTTCATACTCGACTGTTGTACCTCGAGTCTGCAAAACAAACTGTTCATGTAAATGAGACCATACGAACAGAAGTTATAAATCCTGTAATAAACCAAGTTAGTTCCAATAATACGGATACGCTAGTTCCAGCGGGAACGGCACCTTTAAATCAAACAGAACAACCAGCTCATGTACAAACCGCATGGTGGCAACCAGCAGTCGATTGGATGATTCATGGTAATCCAATTTTAAGGGTGGCTGTTGCTGTGCTTATGGTTGGGGTAGTGCTCTTACTGCGTTTTGCAAGTGAGCACTGGCAGTTGAGCTTAGGTGTGAAACTTGGTTTTATTGCGATTGCAGGAGGTGTATTAACAACATTTGGATATACCTTGCAAAAGAAAAACCAGCTATTTGCTGTAGCATTGCAAGGTGTAGGGTTAGCTATTGTCTTTCTAACGCTTGTGTTCTCACATCATTTTGGTGTAATCACGAGCCTAACTACAGCCAGTATTCTATTTACGATTTTATTAGCAATTACAGTATTCCTGAGTTTAAAACAACAAGCTATTTATTTGACAATACTCGCACTGGGTATGGCTTATGCGGCTCCTTTAGTTATTCCGCAATATCGTCCTGATGTGGTTTTTTTATTTAGTTACTATCTTGTTATTAATCTTGCAGTCGCTGCGGTTAATTTTATTCAGCCTTGGAAAATCCTAAATCAGATCGCTTTCTTTGCCACAATGTTTATTGGCGGTAGTGCAATCGCCTTTTATGCAGAGCCAGCAAAATTTGACACATTAGACTGGATTTTATGGCTCCATATAGCGCTATTTATTTGGTTAAGTGTTCGTTATAGCCAAAATATCTCTCGGGTTTCAGAACATGAAAAACAAGAGGGGATCCGTTTACCGCCGCTCTTAGATGTTGGTCTTATTTTTAGTGTTCCTGTATTAGGCTTTACGCTTCATGCTTATTTAGTTCATGAGTCGACCCAAGCTTTAACAATTGGTGCTGTTGTTTTAGCAGGTACTTATGCGGTGTTAACGTTCTGGATTAAAAAAACTCATCCCCAGCTTTCAGTCCTTGCAAAAAGTTTTTTCATTCTCGCGGTTGCTTTTTTTGCCTTAATTTTTCCACTCGCAAAAGGGGCGCACTGGACTGCTATTGGCTGGGTTGCACAAGGAACGGCTTTAATCGTTTGGGGAGTAACTGAACGCTACCGTTTAAGCCGATATATCGGTGTGATTTTAGTTTTACTCAGCTCCCTTGCACTGTTTTATCAGGTTTGGGCAAATGAAGAGTTTCCAACACTAAGCACTAGTATTTATGCAATTGCCCAATTCATTTCGGCCTTTTATTTATTGCAATACAATAGCAAAGAACAACGCTATTTTAGCGCAAGCATGTTTAGCGGTATTTTCTTATGCTTAGGCATGTATGCGGGCGCCGTAGCAGGTGTAGAAATAATGGCATGGCATCATCATGCTTTAAGTCCATATTTGATGTTTGCTATCGCTCTAATAGCAATATTTAGTGCGACTGTTCACTATAAACTTCGTGTGCAATGGCAAAGTTTGCAGTTAATTTTAATTAGCCTGTTACTGTTATTGGTTTTAGGGGAGGCCTTTGCGAGTCAAGTATTTACTTTGTTTAAATGGGTAGACTCATTACAACAAACTACTTTCCTAGTCTCTACCATTATTCTTAGTGGCTTATTTATTATGGCTCAACCGCAGTCAAGTCATTTGGGTTACGTCAAGGTATGGGCTGGTTTAAGCTGGTTGGCGTTAGCGATAGTTGGCGTGACTATTTTCCCACAAATGCCAGTTGTTGCTCTGGCTTTTGTTCCTGTGGTTTATTCGCTTTGGGCGTATAAGGCTCATAAAACAACACTGTTACATCAAATTCCAGTTTGGTGTTTAAGTTTAATTTGGTTGTTAGTTGTGAGCGTTGATCGCCACTCCGCTGAGTACCTTTATTTTGTTCCTTTATTTAACTTAACTGATTTTCTTTCTATTGTAGTATTTGCAGGTCTGCTCTTTATTATTTATCAGCATGCTTTTGATCAAGATAAATCGCTGGAATGGACTTTTAAAATTACAACAATTTTAGTGGGCTTACTGGTATTTAGTAGTGTAGTCGTCAGAGGCTTGCACCATTACTGGGCAACTCCGCTATGGAGTGCTTCAATTTGGACAAATGGTGTAGTACAGCTAAGTTTGACGTTACTTTGGGTTATATTGGCATTTATTTTGACTACATACTCTAGTCGAAAAATGATTCGTCAACTCTGGTTTGTAGGCGCTGCACTTTTAGGGATTGTTGTATTAAAACTAATTTTGCTTGATCTATCACAAAGTGCGACATTAACTCGGGTCATTTCTTTTATTGGAGCAGGTGGGGTAATGTTGATTATTGCTTATCTTGCGCCATTACCACCGTCATCCTCTGTACAGAAGAATCAAGAGCCTAAGCTTTAGGCTCTCGTTTTAACTCTTTTTGATTGCTGTATTGATCGATATCATCTTCTGCAAAAGCAGTAGTTGGTCGATCAATTAAGCCCATTTTCGGAACAGGAATTTCAATTTGGTTATCTAAAAAACCATTTCGGATACGTTCTTGCATTTCATCTCGAACTTTTAAAGAGTTTTCTTGACGACACCACATTGCAAATAAAAGCTCAATCGATGACTCCCTAAAAGCAGTAACTGTAACAGCAGGTTTTGGATCATCTAACACGAGTGGATAATTCGCTGCGACGTTAAGTAGAACCTCACGAACTTTAATAATGTCTTCATGAAAGTTAATTGCCAAAGTAATTGGAATACGCCGTATTGGATATTTTGATAAGTTGTGTACAGGAGCACGAATGAGTTGTTCGTTTGGTAAACGAATATAGACGTTGTCGAGTGTAAGTAACTTTACCGAAAGCAAATCAATTGAGATAACTTCGCCTTCGATTGTATTCCCGCGAATAAGTGTAATTTGAATCGTATCACCGACTTCAAATGAACCTTCACCAATCAAAAATAAACCACTAATCAAGTTACTGGCAGATGTTTGTGATGCGAAACCGAGTGCTACTGTTAAGATCCCCGCTGCCCCCAGAAATACACTAAGTTTGAACCCTGCTTCTTTTAAACTCGTCATAATGAAGAGTAAGAAAATAAAATAGAAAATACCGCGGCGCCATACCAGACGCTGGTGAGCATTAAAACGTGAGCCAACGGTTCTAATAAATGTATTTGAAATAATACGGGCAAGGACAAAACCAATAAAACAAAGCACAACACCGACTAAAATTTCACTAATTCGTTCGGTATTGATATTGGTAAATATGCTTTTGAGGCTATCAGCGATATCTTTTGGAATACTTGAATCGGCCATAAAACCCCCTTAAAAGAATGAATCAAACATATTAAATAGCGCACCACCCGGTGAACGTGGTGGGTGAACATAAGTCACTTCACCTGCCAGAGGGGGAGTACGGTTTTCAATACGAATACGGGCTGGGCGGTCAGAGCCTTCATAGTAGACTTTGATTTGTGATGTCCATAAGCGTCCTGTACTTTCACTATAAAATAGCGGTAGGGCAGTAACCGGTACATTCATACGATCAAAGCGTAATTGATGATTACTGGTATTATGGAAATCAATTGGCGTAACTGCACGAAAAGCACGTGGGGTTAATAGATTTAAATCGGTACGACCATCAACAGAGGTTGCATAACAAATTTCACCTTGCTGGGCATTGGGACCAAACCATGTATCTTTAGGCTGAATCACAGGAATCTCAAATAAAGGTTCATGCTGACTTTCAACTAAACCGGCAATCCATAGGGGGGTACTAATATAAAGTGTCCCACGTTGACCCGCTGGAATGTAGATTGGATCAACCGGTTTAATTACCACTGATCGGTCCGCCAAACGTGGCATGAGTAGAAACTTCGGATTTGTTTTCCGAAACATATAACGTTCGACTTGCACAGAATGTGGAAAACCAAAATTTGCATCCGTTATGATGTGCCAATCTTGCTCATTATCATCTTGGAGAGTCGGGCGATAATATTCGATACGCCATTCTTTTATGCCACGTGTTAAACGAAAGAGCATTGAACCGAATTGCCATGCTTTGGACTGGTTAATTTCAAAGTGCTGTTCACCCCACCATTTTAAAGAATTCTGGGGGTGAGGCTGATATTCATTATTTTCAAACAAGACGTAAAATTCCTCTACCGAGTTGTTAAACAGACTTCACGCTGTAATCTGCTTAGAGTACACTCAAAATCATCTTACTCATCATTATAAATTGTGATGCAAATATTGAAACAAATACAAGTTCCATATAGTTTTGCCAAGCGTCATGGTGTTTTATTTCGTTATGACGGTGATCAAGTTTTTATTGTTAGACGTCAAAATACAGAAAAAATTGCATTGCAGGAAGCAAGACGAATTTTGGGGAAACCTGCATACTATCAATTATGCACTGAACAAGAATTCAATAGTCTATTAAGTACCAGTTATGCAGGGGATACAGGTGAATCTCAACAAGTAGCTGCGGGCTTAGAAGACCATCCGGATTTATTAAGCCTTGCAGATCAGGTGCCTGAAACAGAAGACTTAATGGATCAAGAGGATGACGCGCCTATTGTTCGTCTAATCAATGCTCTTCTCTCTGAGGCAATTCGAGTAGGAGCTTCAGATATCCATATTGAAGCTTTTGAAAAAAAGCTATCAGTTCGTTTACGGGTAGATGGTCAATTACGTGAAATTGTGCAGCCACGCCGTGAACTAGCCCCGTTACTTGTTTCGCGTATTAAAGTTATGGCGAAACTCGATATTGCTGAAAAGCGTGTACCGCAAGATGGACGTATTTCTTTACGTCTTGCTGGTCGTGAAGTCGATGTCCGTGTTTCAACTTTGCCATCGTCACATGGTGAAAGGGTGGTCATGCGTTTACTCGATAAACAAGCGGGTCGCCTTAATATGACTCACCTAGGTTTAATGGCAAATGACTATGAACGTTTAACTCAGCTAGTACATCGTCCGCACGGTATTATTTTGGTCACAGGGCCTACTGGTTCGGGGAAAACGACGACTTTATATGCTGCCTTATCTGATCTAAATGACAACACCCGTAACATCTTAACTGCCGAAGATCCAATTGAGTATCAGCTTGAAGGTATTGGCCAAACTCAAGTGAATACCAAAGTGGATATGACATTTGCTCGTGCTTTAAAGGCAATGTTACGTCAAGATCCAGATGTGGTCATGGTGGGGGAGATTCGTGATCTAGAAACTGCTGAAATTGCGGTGCAGGCATCCTTAACAGGTCATTTGGTTTTATCGACGCTACATACCAATACTGCTATTGGTGCAGTGACTCGTCTTAAAGATATGGGGATTGAACCTTTCCTGCTTTCAAGCTCTTTAATTGGGGTGGTTGCGCAGCGTTTGGTTCGTACTTTATGTCCACATTGTATGACATGGCGTGAAGCCGATACTTTTGAGAAGCAAGTTTTTCAGCATATTTTCCATGAACCAAGTTTAAAGTTACCAGAGGCTCAAGGGTGTGATCAGTGTTCTCATTTAGGGTTTAATGGCCGTACAGCGATTTATGAAATTGTACCTATTGATGAACCTATGCGCCGTCTCATTCATGGTAATGCAGCTGAATTTGAATTAGAAAATCATGCTCGTCAGTATTCTGGTTCTATTCGCGATGATGGTTTACGTAAGGTGCTCTCAGGTAAAACTACACTTGAAGAAGTGCTTCGTGTAACCAATGAAGCAAGTGAAGCATAATTTGTAAGATATAAAAAATGCCCGATATGATTCGGGCATTTTTTATATTAAAACTTATTCAGTCACAATATTAAACGTCACATCAATATTGTTACGAGTTGCATTTGAATATGGACAAACGATATGAGCTGCTGCAACTAACTTTTCAGCTTCTTCACGGTCCATACCGATTAAATAAACATTTAAAGTAACTTCAATACTAAAACCTGTAGGAATTGGACCAATACCAACTTCACCTTCAACATAAGCATCTTTGCTAATATTAAATTTATCGCGGTTTGCAACGAATTTTAAAGCACCCAAAAAGCACGCTGAATAACCTGCTGCAAATAATTGTTCTGGGTTAGTTACAGCACCACCAGCGCCGCCCATTTCTTTAGGCACACCAAGTTGTACGTCTAATACACCGTCTGATGACGTTGCACGACCGTCACGGCCACCAGTTGCTTTAGCTTTTGCGCGATACACAACTTTTTCTAATGACATCTTTTTATTCCTAAATTAAATTGAATGCAAATATATCGTACACAACTTAATTATTTTAACAAGTCAATTTTGTAAAAAAATTGGTGATTATTTAGCTATATTTGTACGGAGTTGTGTTAATTGATCTTTGAGACTGAGAAGGGTAGCCGTATCACAAGAACTGGCCTCTAAGATATGCGTTGGAATATTTACGGCCTGTTCTTTAAGTTTTTTCCCCTTTTCGCTAAGCGTGATAATGACTTGTCTTTCATCTTCTTTTGAACGAGTACGATTAAGAAGCTGCAATGCTTCTAACTTTTTTAAAATTGGGGTTAAAGTTGAAGACTCTAAAAATAACTTGCTGCCAATTTCTGAAACAGTAATCTCATCTTTTTCCCACAACACTAACATCACCAAATATTGAGGATAAGTAATCCCTAATGGAGTTAAAAGTTTGCGGTAAAGTTGATTAAGGGCTAAATTTGTTGAGTAAATGAGGAAACATAATTGATTCTCAAGCTTTAGATTTTGACAGTCTTGGTCCATATATTCCTCAGAAAACTAATTGGTGCTTTTCTAGTATATCGCTTTATGTTTAATTTCTTAAATGCTCATAATTTAGAGCTATTGATAAAAATAAGATAACGTAAAAAAATGGAGTAATCTAAACATTACTCCATCACTTAAAAATACTAATTTAAAATGGTTACCAAAGGTCGGCAATTTTTTTCATTAAACGAGCACGATATTTTGCAGTTGGGTTATTTTCATTACGTTGTTGCTCTTGTTCATAAAAATCTTGCCAGGCCGTGATCATTTCTAAAGTTGTTCCTTGTTTTTTAATCATAGAAACATCGGCAGGCTGAATATTCTCTAAACGCTGTCTGGCACCTTCTGCACCTGTCCCCCAACCAATAATCCGCTGACCAAAAGCAGGCAGAGGAATATTTTTTGGAGTAGGAGGAAGTACATTTTGTTTAAGCTGCAAATTTGGAGAGACAAAATTATTTGTTGCCCCAAAATCAGTCGCATAACAATGAATATTTGCCCCTAAGCAAAAAATGCTAAATAAGTATTTCCACATGAATAATTAAGCTTTTAATAGTGAATTAATTTACGATGCATCATTAAAGGCATTGATTTACGAACAAGTTCTTGAGCAGCTAAATCAAAAGGTACCGTAATTAAACCGTTCCCTTCATAACCAATCATACTTAAAACTTGACCACGACTATCAGTTGCTCCTGCATGCCCCCAAGTTTGGCGTTTTTCCCCATGCCAACCTTGTTGCGCAGCCCCTAAAACATAGCATTGGCTATCCATTGCACGTGCTTGCAGCAAAAGCTGCCAATGCATCTGACCTGTTGTATAGGTAAATGCAGCAGGAGCAGTTAATAGATGAGCACCTTGTTGTCTAAGGGTTAAAGTTAACTCAGGAAAACGCAAGTCATAACATACCATTAGGCCAATATTGCCAAAAGGGGTAGATGTGACTACAACGTCTGTTCCTGGTTCAAAGAAACGAGATTCCTGATATCCACCCACAGCATCGCCAACTTGTACATCAAATAAATGTATTTTGTCATAACGTGCTTCGGTACGTTCAGGACTGATGCATAAACTCACTGTACGCACTCGACCATCTTGTATGATGGAACCATCCGGACGAAATGGACACGGTAGAGTGCCTGCAACAATCCAGATTTGATACTGATGTGCAAGTTTCTCAAGTCTTTGTTGAATCGACTCAAATTGCTCTGCTGTTTCACGCTGTTTGCCAGCCGCAAAACAAACAAAGTTTTCGGGAAAAACAATTAAGCTGGCATTTTGAGCCTTGCTTTGCTGAATCAATGACTCAATCACTTGAAAGTTGCTTTCAATGTCATCTTGAGAATTCATTTGAACAACTGAAACAAGAGTCATATACACATCCAGATTAGCAATAAAGTTTAGGCATTTTGCTTATCAGATACTTGTTCAAGCGTGTCTTGTTCTTTTTGCAATTGCTTAACAAGCGGCTCAAACATGTTCTGATTATTTGCATTGAGTTTCATCAATGTCTTGTGTGCGTCCAGAACGGTTCTTAGCATCGCATTATGAGTAATGTGCTCGTCAGTTAACGTTAAAGTACAAACGTTAGGATCGCCACAATAATTCAGGATGACAAAAACCTGCCCTAGCCCCATGCTGTTGGCTAAGGTTGTGATATCTGGATTGGTAGATAGCATCACAGCTTGAATATGATGAGTCTGTTTCAGTTTTAAACCTAGCTTAGCTAGGATACCTAATACAGTACTATCAATAAATGTTGTTTGGGTTAAATCAACGATTGCACCAACAACATTTTCTTGCTGTTCAATTCTGTTTAAAAGTTTGTCTAGACTTATACAAGAATGGGCTCGCACTTCACCAATAAGCTTGAAAATATGCGTTCCATTTAAACTTGCATATTCAACATGACCTGTTGACATATAAATGCCATTTTCAGAGAAGGATAGAAAAATTATCACATAGTGCCATCTCAGACTCAAGAGTCCTTAAGTCGTATATTATGTAATTAATTGATTCTTAAATTAATTCATTCGACAAAGACTAAAGATGGCAATGTCATCAGCAACGTGATCAGGGGCTTGGAATGATTGATTTTGCAAATGTTGAACTAATTGTTGAAACTGATCATTCAAGCCGCCATCAAATGGTTCTAGTGCTCCATCTGAGCAAATAATGAAACGTGCATGACGATTTAATGTGCATACATGTTCTTCAACTTCTAACTCATCAGTTAACCCTAAGGGAAAGCTGCTGGTGGTTAAAATTTTTGGAGGTTGATTAGGTTCAAAAATAATTGGAGGAGGGTAATGGCCTGCACTAGACCAGCGAAGACTATGAGTTTCAAGATTTAGAATACCGACCACAATTGTAATATGTTTTTCAATATTCTCTTGAACCAGCATCCCATTTAACTTTTTGATTAACTGTCGTGGTGTTTTGGAGCGACCATGAAAGGCTGCCATCCAAGAAGTTAATAAGCTACTTGTTACACCATGCCCCGATACATCGGCGAGATAAAATAAAACCTCTTTATCATTGAGCTTCCAGTAGTCGTACCAGTCGCCTGATAAATAGGCAGAAGGTTGGAAAAAAGTTTCAACCTCATAATTTAATAAATCAATAGGATTTGGCAATAAACGTTTTTGTAATTCTGCTGCCGAAGGTAAATCACGGCTATCCTGATTACGTTTATATTGTGCATCAATTCTTGTTAAAGCTTTATTTAGATCTTTAGGTAATTGGTTCCATACCCATCCTGCAAGAGCACCAGCTTCCCATGCTTGAGCTAAAGCACTACCTTCATGCTCAAAAGCAATCACGATTGTAGGTAAACGCCATTTATAAGTTAGGAAATCTTGTACATCAGCAATTGCGATAATTGTTGGGTCGTATAAATCGAGATCATCTATGTGAATGACTTGTAAGTCTGGTAATGCTTCCAGAGCTTGCTCTACGAAAGGGATAGAGCGTGTCGGTTTAATAAAATACATAGAAGATATGGTAGTCCTTTTTCAAGATCACTTTATCCATCATAGAGGATGTATGACCAAAATCAAGGTATTGCCTTTCTATAAGAAAAATGCAATACCTTGATTTGTCCTTTAATTATTTTTCGGTTTTATCAGTGTTATCTTCTGGTACATCTTCAGATTCGTCATCATCAATAAAAGACACATCTGCCGAATCACCTTTTTTCTCGGCAATCTGGAATGCTTTACGTTGGAGATATAAATCACGAATCATCGCATACTGATCGCCTTGTATCGTTTGGTCTAAATCTAGATATTGAGCGCGTGTATCAACGGCTTGTAATAGATTAGTCGACCAATACAGGCCATCTTGATCATCCATAATGTATTTTTGTGGACGGGCCTGAGCATCTACAGCCAAGCCAACGCCATCACGTAAAGTACTTGGTCCAAAGAAAGGCAGCATAAGAAATGGTCCAGAAGGAACGCCATAGTAACCGAGAGTTACACCAAAGCTTTCTTCTTCAGGAGGTAAGCCTAAGCGGCTCGCTGGATCGGCTAAACCTAAAGTTGTTAACGTATTAATAGTAAAACGACCTAAAGTTTTTGCTGCGCGGCCAGGACGTCCTTGAATTAGCTGGTTAACAGCATTCCATGGTTCGCCAAGGTTTTTACGAAATTGTCGGTAAGAACCACGTACATCTTCTGGCGTCTTTTCTCTATATTCAACAGCAACGGGACGCAAAACATGGCGGTCTAACATATCGTTAAAAGAATAAATTGGACGGTTCAGTGACTGTAATGGATCTTTTACTGTATCCGGTTGGGCAGCATTTGCGTTGATCTTTAAATCTTTAACTTTTATGCCTTTCAAATCTTTAATAATTTGTAAGTGAGGTCGGCTATGCTGAGTCTGGGTTGAAGTAACATCTTCCGAACTAGCGGCAGATTCTTCAGTAAGATTTTCTTGAGCATGGGCTGAGGTATAAAGACCTACAGTTAATAAGCTCGACAAAAGTAAATTAGAATAATTCATATAATTCCTTAACCGCTAGCCAGGCTATATTCAATATGCAGTTGGGTAGAGATATATTTTAATACAGAAGCGATAAGCTATTATCAATGTAAAATTGATCAAATTATATAGAAATATAGCCAAAAAGCCTAAAAAATGTACGCTTGATATGAATTGCTAGAAAAAGGGG
>NZ_JAVIMT010000048.1:0-203 GCF_031196675.1 Acinetobacter sp. 148
AAGAAACGTTTGGTCCGCTAGCAGCCGTATTTAAATTTGAAAACGAGCAACAAGCAGTTGAAATGGCAAATGCAACTGAATTTGGTTTAGCCGCATATTGTTATACCAAAGATTTAGGCCGTGCTTGGCGAATGAGTGAACAGCTTGAGTATGGCATGGTCGGAATTAATAAAGGCCTTATTTCAAATGAAGTTGCGCCTTTT
>NZ_JAVIMT010000004.1:0-5646 GCF_031196675.1 Acinetobacter sp. 148
TGTTCTGGTTATTTCGACTTAAGAAAAAATCCACGCGACCGCAGCCAAAGAAATTGTTCTTACCGCAGGCGGCTATCATTAAGAGAATTGAAGAACAACTTGTGTGGATTTTTACTGATTGATTAATCGAAATAATTTTCATTGATTGATTGGTTTAAATTACTCGAAGTTTATTTGAGCGAAATTTAAGTCAGTAATTGATGAGCCAGAATTGGCACCTTGTCTATAATAAGGTGCAAAATGATTTTAACTGAAGAGTTTGATCATGGCTCAGATTGAACGCTGGCGGCAGGCTTAACACATGCAAGTCGAGCGGGGGAAGGTAGCTTGCTACTGGACCTAGCGGCGGACGGGTGAGTAATGCTTAGGAATCTGCCTATTAGTGGGGGACAACATCTCGAAAGGGATGCTAATACCGCATACGTCCTACGGGAGAAAGCAGGGGATCTTCGGACCTTGCGCTAATAGATGAGCCTAAGTCGGATTAGCTAGTTGGTGGGGTAAAGGCCTACCAAGGCGACGATCTGTAGCGGGTCTGAGAGGATGATCCGCCACACTGGGACTGAGACACGGCCCAGACTCCTACGGGAGGCAGCAGTGGGGAATATTGGACAATGGGGGGAACCCTGATCCAGCCATGCCGCGTGTGTGAAGAAGGCCTTATGGTTGTAAAGCACTTTAAGCGAGGAGGAGGCTACTTTAGTTAATACCTAGAGATAGTGGACGTTACTCGCAGAATAAGCACCGGCTAACTCTGTGCCAGCAGCCGCGGTAATACAGAGGGTGCGAGCGTTAATCGGATTTACTGGGCGTAAAGCGTGCGTAGGCGGCTTATTAAGTCGGATGTGAAATCCCCGAGCTTAACTTGGGAATTGCATTCGATACTGGTGAGCTAGAGTATGGGAGAGGATGGTAGAATTCCAGGTGTAGCGGTGAAATGCGTAGAGATCTGGAGGAATACCGATGGCGAAGGCAGCCATCTGGCCTAATACTGACGCTGAGGTACGAAAGCATGGGGAGCAAACAGGATTAGATACCCTGGTAGTCCATGCCGTAAACGATGTCTACTAGCCGTTGGGGCCTTTGAGGCTTTAGTGGCGCAGCTAACGCGATAAGTAGACCGCCTGGGGAGTACGGTCGCAAGACTAAAACTCAAATGAATTGACGGGGGCCCGCACAAGCGGTGGAGCATGTGGTTTAATTCGATGCAACGCGAAGAACCTTACCTGGCCTTGACATACTAGAAACTTTCCAGAGATGGATTGGTGCCTTCGGGAATCTAGATACAGGTGCTGCATGGCTGTCGTCAGCTCGTGTCGTGAGATGTTGGGTTAAGTCCCGCAACGAGCGCAACCCTTTTCCTTACTTGCCAGCATTTCGGATGGGAACTTTAAGGATACTGCCAGTGACAAACTGGAGGAAGGCGGGGACGACGTCAAGTCATCATGGCCCTTACGGCCAGGGCTACACACGTGCTACAATGGTCGGTACAAAGGGTTGCTACACAGCGATGTGATGCTAATCTCAAAAAGCCGATCGTAGTCCGGATTGGAGTCTGCAACTCGACTCCATGAAGTCGGAATCGCTAGTAATCGCGGATCAGAATGCCGCGGTGAATACGTTCCCGGGCCTTGTACACACCGCCCGTCACACCATGGGAGTTTGTTGCACCAGAAGTAGCTAGCCTAACTGCAAAGAGGGCGGTTACCACGGTGTGGCCGATGACTGGGGTGAAGTCGTAACAAGGTAGCCGTAGGGGAACCTGCGGCTGGATCACCTCCTTAACGAAAGATTGACGATTGGTAAGAATCCACAACAAGTTGTTCTTCATAGATGTATCTGAGGGTCTGTAGCTCAGTTGGTTAGAGCACACGCTTGATAAGCGTGGGGTCACAAGTTCAAGTCTTGTCAGACCCACCATGACTTTGACTGGTTGAAGTTATAGATAAAAGATACATGATTGATGATGTAAGCTGGGGACTTAGCTTAGTTGGTAGAGCGCCTGCTTTGCACGCAGGAGGTCAGGAGTTCGACTCTCCTAGTCTCCACCAGAACTTAAGATAAGTTCGGATTACAGAAATTAGTAAATAAAGATTAAGATCTTGGTTTATTAACTTCTGTGATTTCATTATCACGGTAATTAGTGTGATCTGACGAAGACACATTAACTCATTAACAGATTGGCAAAATTGAGTCTGAAATAAATTGTTCACTCAAGAGTTTAGGTTAAGCAATTAATCTAGATGAATTGAGAACTAGCAAATTAACTGAATCAAGCGTTTTGGTATGTGAATTTAGATTGAAGCTGTACAGTGCTTAAGTGCACAGTGCTCTAAACTGAAATGTTGAAGTTACTAACTTGTAGGTAACATCGACTGTTTGGGGTTGTATAGTCAAGTAATTAAGTGCATGTGGTGGATGCCTTGGCAGTCAGAGGCGATGAAAGACGTGATAGCCTGCGAAAAGCTCCGGGGAGGCGGCAAATATCCTTTGATCCGGAGATGTCTGAATGGGGGAACCCACCTACTTTAAGGTAGGTATTGCAACATGAATACATAGTGTTGCAAGGCGAACGAGGGGAAGTGAAACATCTCAGTACCCTTAGGAAAAGAAATCAATTGAGATTCCCTCAGTAGCGGCGAGCGAACGGGGATCAGCCCATTAAGTTATGTGTGTTTTAGTGGAACGCTCTGGGAAGTGCGAACGTAGAGGGTGATATTCCCGTACACGAAAGGGCACACATAATGATGACGAGTAGGGCGAGGCACGTGAAACCTTGTCTGAATATGGGGGGACCATCCTCCAAGGCTAAATACTCCTGACTGACCGATAGTGAACCAGTACCGTGAGGGAAAGGCGAAAAGAACCCCTGTGAGGGGAGTGAAATAGATCCTGAAACCGCATGCATACAAGCAGTGGGAGCACCTTCGTGGTGTGACTGCGTACCTTTTGTATAATGGGTCAGCGACTTATATTCAGTAGCGAGGTTAACCGTATAGGGGAGCCGTAGAGAAATCGAGTCTTAATAGGGCGTTTAGTTGCTGGGTATAGACCCGAAACCAGGCGATCTATCCATGAGCAGGTTGAAGGTTGGGTAACACTAACTGGAGGACCGAACCCACTGTCGTTGAAAAGCCAGGGGATGACTTGTGGATAGGGGTGAAAGGCTAATCAAGCCTGGTGATAGCTGGTTCTCCCCGAAAGCTATTTAGGTAGCGCCTCGGACGAATACCATAGGGGGTAGAGCACTGTTTCGGCTAGGGGGTCATCCCGACTTACCAAACCGATGCAAACTCCGAATACCTATGAGTACTATCCGGGAGACAGACTGCGGGTGCTAACGTCCGTAGTCAAGAGGAAAACAATCCAGACCGCCAGCTAAGGCCCCAAAATCATAGTTAAGTGGGAAACGATGTGGGAAGGCATAGACAGCTAGGAGGTTGGCTTAGAAGCAGCCACCCTTTAAAGAAAGCGTAATAGCTCACTAGTCGAGTCGGCCTGCGCGGAAGATGTAACGGGGCTAAAACTATGTGCCGAAGCTGCGGATGTATACTTTGTATACGTGGTAGGGGAGCGTTCTGTAAGCCGATGAAGGTGTGTTGAGAAGCATGCTGGAGGTATCAGAAGTGCGAATGCTGACGTGAGTAACGACAAAACGGGTGAAAAACCCGTTCGCCGAAAGACCAAGGGTTCCAGTCCAACGTTAATCGGGGCTGGGTGAGTCGACCCCTAAGGCGAGGCCGAAAGGCGTAGTCGATGGGAAAATGGTTAATATTCCATTACTTCTGTGTAATGCGATGAGAGGACGGAGAAGGCTAAATCAGCCTGGCGTTGGTTGTCCAGGTGAAAGGATGTAGGCATGTATCTTAGGCAAATCCGGGGTACTCTATGCTGAGATCTGATAGCAAGCTGTACTTGTACAGCGAAGTGGTTGATGCCATGCTTCCAGGAAAAGTCTCTAAGCTTCAGTTACACAGGAATCGTACCCGAAACCGACACAGGTGGTCAGGTCGAGTAGACCAAGGCGCTTGAGAGAACTCTGCTGAAGGAACTAGGCAAAATGGTACCGTAACTTCGGGAGAAGGTACGCTGTTGTTGGTGATGGAACTTGCTTCCTGAGCTGACGACAGCCGCAGAAACCAGGCCGCTGCAACTGTTTATTAAAAACATAGCACTCTGCAAACACGAAAGTGGACGTATAGGGTGTGATGCCTGCCCGGTGCTGGAAGGTTAATTGATGGGGTTAGCGTAAGCGAAGCTCTTGATCGAAGCCCCAGTAAACGGCGGCCGTAACTATAACGGTCCTAAGGTAGCGAAATTCCTTGTCGGGTAAGTTCCGACCTGCACGAATGGCATAATGATGGCGGCGCTGTCTCCAGCAGAGGCTCAGTGAAATCGAAATCGCTGTGAAGATGCAGTGTACCCGCGGCTAGACGGAAAGACCCCGTGAACCTTTACTGCAGCTTGACACTGAACTTTGACCTTACTTGTGTAGGATAGGTGGGAGGCTTTGAAGCTGGAACGCTAGTTCCAGTGGAGCCGTCCTTGAAATACCACCCTGGTAATGTTGAGGTTCTAACTCTGTCCCGTGATCCGGGACGAGGACCGTGTCTGGTGGGTAGTTTGACTGGGGCGGTCTCCTCCTAAAGAGTAACGGAGGAGTACGAAGGTGCGCTCAGCGTGGTCGGAAATCACGCGTAGAGTATAAAGGCAAAAGCGCGCTTAACTGCGAGACCCACAAGTCGAGCAGGTACGAAAGTAGGTCTTAGTGATCCGGTGGTTCTGTATGGAAGGGCCATCGCTCAACGGATAAAAGGTACTCTGGGGATAACAGGCTGATACCGCCCAAGAGTTCATATCGACGGCGGTGTTTGGCACCTCGATGTCGGCTCATCTCATCCTGGGGCTGAAGCAGGTCCCAAGGGTATGGCTGTTCGCCATTTAAAGAGGTACGCGAGCTGGGTTTAGAACGTCGTGAGACAGTTCGGTCCCTATCTACCGTGGGCGCTGGAAATTTGAGAGGATCTGCTCCTAGTACGAGAGGACCAGAGTGGACGAACCTCTGGTGTACCGGTTGTGACGCCAGTCGCATCGCCGGGTAGCTATGTTCGGAAGGGATAACCGCTGAAAGCATCTAAGCGGGAAGCCTACCTCAAGATAAGATTTCCCTAGGACTTTATGTCCTCTAAAGAGCCGTTCGAGACTAGGACGTTGATAGGTTGGATGTGGAAGCATAGTGATATGTGAAGCTGACCAATACTAATTGCTCGTGAGGCTTGACTATACAACACCCAAGCAGTTGTATATGAAGCATCAATCGATTCTTAAATATGCAAGACAACTTGATTTAGTTATACCTCTAGATAAAATGAACAAATAAAGTAAGATTCAATCAGCCCAGTCTGTTACAGATTTGGAAAACGCTTCGGCATCAAATAAGACCTAAGCAAGTATCCATAAACAGTTGTGCTGGCGACCATAGCAAGAGTGAACCACCTGATCCCTTCCCGAACTCAGAAGTGAAACCTCTTAGCGCTGATGGTAGTGTGGGATTACCCATGTGAGAGTAAGTCATCGCCAGCTCATTATTCTAAACACCCACACACAATAGGTTGGGGTGTTTTTTTATAGCAAGAAATCAATAAA
>NZ_JAVIMT010000049.1:0-339 GCF_031196675.1 Acinetobacter sp. 148
TAAATTTTCCGGATTTATTGGCTGCTTTGACTAAAGCATTCATACCTTCAATTTTATCTTCCAATAACCAACTATTGGGTGAGCGTAAATTTGGGTCTAATAACCGCTTAAAAGAATATGCATAATCGTAAAATTTAAATGCTTCGCCAGTTGGTGTACGAACTTCTTGCGCAGCCAAATCAATTGTTAATTGATATCCTTCTTGCGCAGCACATTCCTTAAATAACTGATCAACAATGTCTTCAGGCACAATGACTGGCAACATACCGTTTTTAAAACAGTTATTAAAGACAATATCAGCAAAGCTTGGCGCACTAACGGTACGGACACCATCTTCAT
>NZ_JAVIMT010000050.1:0-2082 GCF_031196675.1 Acinetobacter sp. 148
TATCCGACATAGACACCAACATATCAAACCGTCCGCTAAGGAAATTGCAGAAGTGCATATTCTAAAAGCGGACATTTTTACTTTGGAGAAACCGGACATTTCTATTTTGGAGTTACAGTTATTTCAAAAAGAATTTCGTATAAGGTGTATTATGTTAATTTTAAAAATCTTTGAAGCAGATGATTGAGTATCTTAGTTTTGACCTCTAATCAGGTTAGATCATATGTAATATAAGTATCTAAAAGTTAGGAGAACTCATGAATAATAACTACTCAAAACCTATAATAATTTATTGGATTAAAATATTGTGATCAGATACACAAAGTATATTAGGTCACAGCAACATTAAATAGTGATCCGATCCAAGCACTGAATAACATTGCGACAATTCCCCAAATCATAACCCGAACAGAACCTCTCCAGATACTTACACCGCCAGCATAACTCGCCAATGCTCCCATAATTCCGAGAGTTAAAACTCCAATCAGCATGACACCTTTATCTAAATATTGTTCAGGCAGAAGCATCATTGAAATTAAAGGAAATAATGAACCTACAGAAAATGCGAGGGCTGAAGAAGATGCCGCTAGAAATGGCTTGGCAGAGGTATGAACTGAAATGCCAATTTCATCACGAGCATGTGCATCTAAAGAATTATGCATAGTTAGTTGTTTAGCGACATCTTCAGCTAAAGTTGGTTCTAAACCACGTTGTATATAAATATTTTTTAGTTCCTGCAGTTCATGTTCAGGATGGAGTTTTAACTCACGTGCCTCCATTTTCAGATCATTTTTTTCAATATCTTGTTGTGATTTAACGGAAATATATTCACCTGCAGCCATTGAAGCCGCCCCAGAAATTAATCCCGCAACACATGTTACTAATAATGTTTGAGAAGAAGCACCACTGGCTGCTATTCCGACTACTAGGCTTGTTACAGAAATAATCCCATCATTAGCCCCTAGTACAGCCGCACGTAGCCACCCTGACCGTTCAATATAATGTTTTTCGATATGATAAGAATGGCGCACAATATAGTCCCTTGCTGTTATCAGAATGATTATAGTAAATATTTTATCTGTAAACCTTAATTGAGCTAGACAATAGAGAATATAAGTCACTACTGATGCATATCCATTACATTTAAAATAACCTTGTTTAATAATGGGTGTTATACGTATTAAAAAAACCGACTCCAATGTTCAGGCTTCGTATAATCCGTATTAAGCTAATTGTAGACAAAATTAATATTCACATGATCTACCAATTTTAAAATTGCGCTCTAATGAGCGCCATTTTTTTTTGACTGTATTCTTTAATATTCACCTCAGCTTGAGCCGCTATTCTGCAACTAAAATACAGTCAACAAAGGTTTTTTATGGCTCAGAACACAGCAACATCTTCTACAGATTTACTGATTCGATTTCTGCATATCGTCATTATTTTGAGCTTTACTGGGGCTTATCTCACGGGGGATGCAGAAGAATGGCATCAAGTGCATATGGCGTTTGGCTATACACTTGGTATTAGCCTGATATTAAGAATTTTATGGCAGTTTCTTGCTTCTCGATTTGCTCATACTCAGCCTTCAGGGGCGAGCCGTCGATTTAATGTGATCAAGCCATTTGTGCAGCGCTATTGGGCGCAACCGCAGCAATGGCTTTCCCCAGCATTTTTAAAAGCAGCCAGTTCCAGCCTGTTTCAGCTGAGCATACTGGGTGCTTTTTGCCTGATGCCCTTAACTGTACTGGCAGGCTTTTTAACAGACTATACGCATAGCCACAGTTTAAAAGAAGTGCATGAACTATTCGCAAATCTGTTTTTAGCTACTGTATTACTACACTTGACAGCACTGACACTGAATAGTGTTCTACTTAAAAAATGGCTAGCAAAGCGTATGTTTTGGGGGACACAATCACATTCATGGTTCACCCTGTTTGCTTCAGTCCTTTCACTAGGCGTGTTGGTCGCTTTCTGGTTTTGGTATTTTAGCTAAGCTTTTATGAGAGCAACACAGATGAAGCTCTATTTAACATAATACACCTTATACGAATTCCCAAGTGTAACTCCAAAATAGAAATG
>NZ_JAVIMT010000051.1:0-204 GCF_031196675.1 Acinetobacter sp. 148
CTTTTTAAGCGTTGATGCATTTGCACGTTATCACGGTCTATCTATAGAGGATATGCAAAAGCTGATTGATTTGGGCAGACATGTGAATCACAACAGTCTTTGGAAAGAGGATAAGTAATCATGTTATTTATTCATCCTGAATTACGCGCTAATGATTGAAATTAGCGGTATTGGTGTTCGAAAATTTAAAGTTATTCCATTGCC
>NZ_JAVIMT010000052.1:0-10560 GCF_031196675.1 Acinetobacter sp. 148
TATCTAAGATAGCGACATGAGCACCTGCACTGACTAGGGCTTGCACAACAGCTTTACCAATCAGTGTTGCACCGCCGCTCACCACAGCAACTTTTCCTTTTAAATCTATATTCATTGCAGATCCTCCTTAACTAACTGGCTTGCCTTCACTACTTGACCAAGATGGCATCAACGTATTGGAAGGAAGATCTTCATCAAGAAGTTTTCGCGCTGTCTCGACACCTGCAACTGGTAAGCCTGTTGGGTCTAATAAACCAATTTGAACGAGCACCGATGCTTGGTCCCAGTAAATATGCTCATGGCACAGCTTTGAACCTCTGAACTGAATTACACCTAACATTGGAATTTCGACATATTTACCAGTCGGTTTTACACCCGGTAATAACCAGTCAATTTCAGCATCGTGGGTAAAGCTCATAATGAACTCGTCTACCACTTGCGTTGAGCCAACCGTACGAGAGATCGAAGTGATCTTCATATCTTTCGGGTTTTGATGAACAAAGTGATACTGATAAAAACGAGCAAGCTGGCTTTGGCCTACCCCACCAGTTAACGTTGGAATATGGTTGACATAAGGTTCTGCGACCATCGTTGCCATAGTTGCTGGGACGTCACGCGTATCGAACTCATGACGAATATGTTCTTCCCATAGTGTAACTAAGTCATATTTCGGGCCAATCGTTTCATGTAGTGCTGTTACTGTACGCTCGTGAGCAAAGCGTGCTGAAGGTTTGTGGTAATGGTTGCTTTTTGGTCGTGCAAAGGCATGATCAACACCTTCGTAAACATAAGCTTGTACATTTGAATATTGGTTAACTGCATCGACAATCGCTTGTCTCGCATCTGGCGGTGTAAATTGGTCCAGTTCTGCAATATGTAAAACCAAACGTCCTTTTACGTTAGCTAACTCATCTAACGCTTTTTCAATGCCTACACCGTAATAACCTACGGCACATGCCACTTCCGAAAGTCGACAGCCTGCCAAGTAAGCTAGCTTTCCACCTAAACAATAGCCCACCACGCCGAGACCTGTAGAGGTATCACATTCTGGTCGTGTCTTTAAAAAAGCTAAGCTGTCTTGAATATCTTCAACACCGAGGTTTTCGTCATATTGCTGATAAAGTTCAAAAGCTTTTTGAAAATCTTCTGGTGTATAACCCAGTTCAATATTAGGTGCTACACGCCAAAATAAATCAGGTACTAAAACGGTATAGCCTTCTTCTGCAAGAAAATCTGCCTTTTCCCGCATTGCTGCATTCACCCCAAAGATTTCCTGACAAAGCACCACACCAGGTCCTTTTCCTGTTTCTGGTGTCGCTAGATATGCACTGAACTGCTTTCCAGATGCAGTTTTAATTTGAATGGTTTGACCAGCCATAGTGTCAACTCCTGACATTGTTATGGCTTTATCTTCTATCTGAAATTTTTTTTAGACTGTCCAAAAGCTGCAAGCACTATCCAATCTCTGCGTAATTATCAAAATCAATCAAACTGGATAAAAATTAAAAACAAAGAAATATCTATATTTCAAAAACTTAAAGTAAAAATGAAATTAATACTTTTTATCTAATTTGGAAAAAATGGATGAAGATTAGGACTTATTGGATAGTGAAGACTGGCTAAAAATAGTTTAATCAAAGATACAGGTTTTGTAACGAATACATTGAATTACTCAGGGAATTAAATAATTTTAAGAAGGAATACATATGAAAACGATAGATGCGAATACGATTATCAATCGCGAAAAACTGTCTCCCTTACAGTGGATGGTTTTTATCCTAGGCTTTTTTGTCTTTTTCTGTGATGGTCTAGACACAGGAATTATTGGTTTTGTTGCTCCGGCATTACTAGATGACTGGGGAATTACCAAGCCTCAACTTGCACCAGTTTTAAGTGCAGCCTTAGTTGGCATGTCAATTGGTGCAATCATTTCGGGACCTTTAGCCGATAAGTTTGGCCGTAAAGGTGTTATTGTTTTTACAAGCCTCTTGTTTTCCATATTTACCATTTTATGCGGCTTTGCCAATTCAACTCAAGACTTAATGATTTATCGCTTTATTACAGGTGTTGGTTTAGGCGCAGCTATGCCGAATATCAGTACTATTGTCTCAGAATATATGCCTGTAAAACGTAAAGCATTCCTTACAGGTCTTGCTGGCTGTGGATTTATGCTGGGTATTTCTTGTGGCGGTGTCCTTTCAGCTTATCTATTAGAAAGCTATGGCTGGGCTAAGGTTATTATTATTGGCGGGAGTATTCCCCTAATTTTAGTGGTTGCTTTATTACTTAAATTACCTGAATCAACGCAATACTTAATTACACGTCATCAGCAAGATAAAGCACAGCGTATCTTAGAAAACATTCAAGGTCATTCTTTTCAAGAGCCTGTAAAACTTGTTTTAACTCAAGCAGAAACTGCATCGGATGAAAATCCGGTTAAAGTAGTTTTAGGAAAATATCTTTGGGGTTCAAGCATGCTTTGGCTCTGCTGTTTTACTAGTCTTTTGGTGTTCTATCTTTTAACAAGCTGGATGCCAACGATTTTAAAAACAGCAGGTTTCAGTACCCAACAGTTTAGTTTAATTGCCGCGATTTTCCCTTTTGGTGGTGTAATTGGCGCAACCATTATGGGATGGTACATGGATAAACTGAACCCAACTACAGTGATTAAATATTCATATCTGATTGCTTTCGTCCTATTCATTGTTGCAGGTTTGGTGAGCTCAAATATTTTCTTATTGGGTCTTACTATCTTCTTAATTGGTGCATTGCTCGCTGGTGCACAGTCTTCATTACTGCCACTTGCGGCTATGTTCTATCCGGCAGTATGCCGCGCGGTTGGTGTTTCATGGATGCATGGTATTGGTCGTATCGGTGCAATTTTAGGCGCTTTCTTTGGTTCGCTCATTTTCACTTTCAACCTAAGCTTAAGCGGTATTTTCTTTATTCTAGCAATACCAACCTTCATCTCATTTATTGCACTTAGCCTAAAAGTAATTTATGAGAAATCTAAACACAAACAAGTGTTAAAACTCGAAGAAAGTCTATAAATATTAATCGATAAATAAAAAACTGATTTAGTTGCCTAAATCAGTTTTTTATTTGGAAAATTAAATATCAGAAAATTTTGCCTTTGGTCTCACTTGGGTTTTCTCCAAATTCTTCACGATATTCTTGAGAAAAACGGCTTAAATGGTTAAAGCCCCAGTCATACGCAAGCTTTGAAATAGAAACCTTTTTATCTGCTCCTGTAGTGCTCAAGATTTTGTAAATTTGTTGAAGACGATATTTTTTCAAATACGACATTGGGCTGGTGCCGTAGTATTGTTGAAATTCATCATACAATTTTGATTTTGAAACCCCAGCCAAACGCTGCAAGTCTTCTGCACAGATTTCTTCGTGAGCATGTTCAATAATAAAATTACGAACCTTTCGAATATAAGCTGGCTCATCTTGATGTGAGAGTGACTTTAAAGCTTTAGAGTAGTTGTTTTCTTGAGATAATAGTAAGGCTTTAATTACAAAATTTTCATAGTCTTCAGATAACATCTGCAAACCATAAAAATTGCTATATTGCGATTTTAGCTGTAAAAAATTCTGAATATTCTTCCACCACGCTCCAATCAGTTGCTCAGAGTCTAAGTGCATTTCAGGGTTAAAAATGATAGGTGTTTCTATAGGTTTATTCAGTAAATCTGCAAGGACAATCTGCATACTTCGCTCAGGAATAACCACCTGAAATTTTCTACAGTCTTTATCGATAATCAGATCTTGTTGATCATTATTTGAAACAATTAGGCCTCTGTTTTCATCAGATTGATAATGTGCACCACGAATGTTGAGAGCTTGTCGTCCCTGTATAGGTAAACTAATGCTATAAGCTTTTAAATTTGAGATGTTGATAGCGACGTTTGCACCATAACTGATTGTGCCGATTGCCATTTTTTTATTGGGCAAACGCATTCCGTCATAGTGGAAATCGAGATTATCTTTGTAAATTGTGTCTAGACGGTGTTCACCACAAATTGTGGACATTAGATTCTGCGCAAATTCAGCTTTGCGTGAATAATGATTGAGTTCCATCTGTTGGCTGAGTGATATCATATCCTTTTCACCTAGCTAAAACTTATTGATAAAAAAGCAACTTGTATGCCAATTAATACCCTTTAATTGACGAGTTTTCCTGAAAATATCTAATCAGGAAATAGCGTAAATATTACTTTCTCATACTCTATTAAATTTTAAAAATGGAAATAAGTTAAATACCTTTAAAGTATAAATTTATACCCTAACGAACTTATTTTCTTAGTTTTTTATAACAAGTTATAGTAGAGATAAAGCATTATTTTGAACAGTAGATAATCATAAATTTTTAACGAATAAAAAAACCGCTTATATAGAATAAGCGGCTTTTATAAAACAATTAAATTATTGGGCCGTATAACCGCCATCCATCACGACAGCTTGGCCTGTTACCCCACCTGCTTTGCTACTCGCAAGGAAAATCGCATAGTCAGCAATTTCTTCAACAGAGAGTAAACGCTTTTGAGGAACCATTGCCAAAATTACATCTTCAAGTGCGCTGTCTAAACTCACATTACGGGTTTTAGCCAAATCTGCAATTTGACCACGGACCAATGGTGTATCTACATACCCCGGACATAAAGCATTTACCGTAATACCATCACGTGCACATTCCAAAGCTGCAACTTTTGTTAGGCCAATTACGCCGTGTTTAGCACTGTTATAACCTGCCTTTCCAGCGAAACCAATCAAGCCATTAATTGAAGCCATATTAATAATACGGCCATATTTTTGAGCTTTCATAATTGGAAAAACATGTTTAATTCCAATAAATGCCCCAGTTAACATGACTTGAACTAACTTTTGAAAAACAGCCGTTGGAAATTCTTCAATAGGCGCAACATGTTGGAAACCAGCATTATTAATTAAGATATCAACCGTACCAAAAGTCTTTTGAGTAAGCTCAATGGCTTGTTTATAAGCGTCTTCATCGGTCACATCGCATGGTGCAGATAAGGCATCAAAACCTTGCTCTTTAAGTGAGCTCGCCGTTTCTTGACACTTTTCGGCATTCATATCAGAAATAACAACTTTGGCACCTTCTTGAGCAAATTTCTTAGCAATCTCTAGACCGATACCACTTGCAGAACCTGTAATAAAAGCGACTTTACCGTCTAAAAGTTTTGTCATTTATTTACTCCTTAATACTTATAACGTACTGATTTAAACAATACCCGTTACGGTAAAGACCGTAATCACCACAAATACCGCTAATGTCTTAATTACTGTGACTGCAAAAATATCTTTATACGATTGTTTATGGGTTAAACCTGTAACAGCGAGTAAAGTGATAACAGCACCATTATGCGGAAGCGTATCCATACCGCCTGACGCCATCGCAACCACACGGTGCATGACTTCTGGTGGAATACCCGCAGCTAAAATCGCGGCGTTATATTGTTCAGCCATCGCACTTAAAGCGATACTCATACCACCAGAAGCTGAACCGGTAATACCTGCTAGAACAGTTGTCGTCACAGCCCCATTTACTAGTGGATTTGTAAAAGTACTGCTCATTGCATGACTAATCATGGCAAAGCCCGGTAATGACGCAATAATTGCACCGAAACCATACTCAGATGCGGTATTCATCACTGCTAAAAGTGAGCCACCAATACTGGCATTAATGCCTTCTTTAAAGTTCGTCACTACACGTTGGTAATCAAATAAAATTGCGGAAATAATCCCGACAATCAGCGCAAGACCAACTGCCCAGATCGCACCGGTTTTTGCAACATCTACGGTGTAATCCGCTAATCCAACTGCGGCAAAATCAAAACCATTTGGATACCACTCTTTGATTGCTTTAGACAAATATTTGTTCATTACGGCAACAAGAATGAGAGGCACAAACGCTAAAAACTGACGAGCCGTACTTCCATTATTTTGCAAGTTCATATCGGCTTCAATTTCTTGAGATAGCGTATTGTCTACGCCAAAACCCGAGAAGCCTTCGCCAGCTTTTGCAGCAGCTCGGCGACGCCATTCTAAGTAAGCCAAACCCATGCATAGAACAAAAATAGCACCAATAATTCCTAGAAATGGTGCGGCATAAATATTAGTGCCAAAGAAAGTGGTCGGAATTACATTTTGAATTTGTGGTGTACCAGGCAATGCATCCATGGTAAATGTAAATGCACCCAGCGCGATGGTTCCTGGAATTAAACGTTTTGGAATATTCGCTTGTCTAAAAAGCTGGTTTGCAAAGGGATAAATTGCAAATACAGCAACAAATAAACTTACACCGCTATAGGTTAAAATTGCACCTAGTAATACAACCGTTAAAATTGCTTTTTTTGCCCCAATCCATCTTACAATGGTTCTAGCAATAGACTCAGCAATTCCTGACATTTCAACGACTTTACCGAAAATTGCCCCCAGCAAAAATACAAGAAAGTAATCTTTAATAAAGTTCACCATTTTGGGCATAAAGACGCCCGAATAAAACGGTAAAACATTGGCCGGATTAATGAGTAAAACTGCAAGTAAGGCACAAATTGGTGCCATGAGAATGACAGAAAAGCCCTTGTAAGCTGTATACATTAACAGCCCAAGTGAAAGTAGAATTACAAATAATTCCCACATATATTCTTTCTCCCTAAAGAATAGATATTAGGTTCAATAAAATTACCAAAAGATATTTAGGTTATCCCAAACCTATAATGATAAAAATCACAATATCCATGTGTGGTAATAGGTAAATGAGCTTAAAAAATAAAATATCACTAAAATATTTAAAAACAATGTAATTTATTGAAATTTTTAAATCACAATAAATTACAATCACTTATTTGGCTCTCTTGGTAAAATTTAATTATTAAAAAATATTATTGTTTTATAAAACTTATTAATTATTGAGTAAATTAAATTAATTTTTCTATATTATTTAATAAAGCCAATTGAATAATATATTTTATAAATTAATTTAATAAATATTTTGTTAGTTGAGATCAATAATCTATTAGCGAGTAAGAAAAACCCACCTAATGACGAGTGGGTTTAATTAAAATCTGATATTGCTTGTTTGCTTTAGACAAAAGATCTTACTCTCTTATTTCATTCGAGTTAGTCTTAAATTAAAGTCAGATGGAAGTAAAATTCGATATTCTATCTCTGCCCCTGGTTTGACTTCTGTTTCTTGAGAAGTGGCAATATTTGGGCACATTCCCCCACCAGTTTCTAATCTAAAGATATAATATTTAGGCTCAAGATAAATTGTAGCTATTTCGTTTGAGCGAATTGAAAATACTTTTTCGTTATTTACATACATATCATGAGTACAACCAGATCCTAGAAAACCTTTATCTCGTGAAAAAGTAACTTTTGCTTGTTCAGGAGTCTGTTTCTTTAAATAGTTCTGATTGTACACTCTCTCATTAGGTATCGGTTTTGCTGTATTCGGAACAACTGGAGCTGTTGAGCACCCAACTAAGCCCAGAACTAAAGCTAAAAAAATGTTTTTTTTCATAAAATTATCCATTTTAATAATGTGTAAAATTTAACAGTTCAGATCTTGTTCATTAATTTTACGGATTTTGAGCAATTGTATTCGCTCAGTTGAACCGAACTTTAGCTTTTTATACCATTTAGGAAAGTTAAAACTGCCATTTCAACACGCTCATCTATTTGACTATCAGTAACTATTTCACCAGATATAATTTTAAATTGTAGATCTGAGATGAGCATATCGCAAAATAAAGCACCCATGACTTTCGGTTTTGAAACTTTTATCTCCCCAACCTCAGCCCTTTTCATTAAAAGTTCTGCTGCTAAGTTATATGCACTAACTGGACCTAATTGTACAAATGTTTTTGCAAACTCTGGATAACGAGTCGCTTCTGAAAGTACCAGTTTCTGTAAAGCAATTACGCGAGAAGATAAAAGTACTGATAAAAATATTCTTCCAAAAGAAGTAAGAGCTTGCTCAATTGAGCCACCTTCTACTGGCAAGGCTTTTAGTGGATCAAGTACTTGCTGGCACACATCCGCAATCACACTCCTAAAAAGCCCCTCCTTATCTCCAAACTGAGCATATAGATCTCTTTTAGACCCCCCGATCTTGGAAATAATTAAATTAATAGAAACTCTTGAGTAACCATACTCTAGAAAAAGATCACCTACTGTTTGAATTATAAGGCGATTTTTATTATCAATTTGATTGGTTTTGGTACTTTCACTTATCACAATTCTTTCCTACAAAATAAAAGGCGTGCCATGGTTATTGACATTACCATGTACAAAAGTATGATGGTAACGATCGTTACCATCAACTCTATATAGGAATAATCTTCTTATGGCATCCTTAATTCATAATACTTTATCAAGTAATTACACATTAGTTATTGGGCGAATAGTTTTATCTTCATTCTTTTTAATCGCTGGTATTTTTGGTGTGTTTAACTTTGATACTGTTGTTAATGAAATGATTGGAGCAAATTTACCACTTCCTGAATTATTTGCTTTTGCAACTATAGCCATTCAACTTATAGGATCAATTCTACTTATTTCAAATTTTGCAGGGCTTACATGGTTAGGTGCAGGAATACTAGCCATTTTCACTTTACTTTGTATTCCTATTGGACATCCTTTTTGGAAATTAGCTGAACCACAAAGAACTCAGGATTTCCAAATTGTATTAGAACATATTGCTTTAAGTGGAGGGCTTCTATTAGCAGCAATAGCCACCAAAAAATAAGTTGAGATAATCAAAAACTCAAAATCTTCTGTGTTACATAAATAGTGAGTTCTGTCTTCACAGGGCTCTTTAATAGAGACTCCGAATAATCCTCTTCCTCAAAAAATTCTGTGCCATTGTGACTATTACCATTTACTAGAGATTGTAAATTAATATAAAAATTTTGCTCTACTATCTTTATCGGATTAGGCAGGAGTTATTTTTACATTTCAGTTTTTAAAGTAGGCATTGGCGGTAAAAAATCTGATTTTATCAGTTGATCTGTATCATAGAGTTCTAAACTCACAGGACCTGCAGCATATGGAGCCAATTCGTAAAGCTGAAAATCAAATGTAATCCCGCCTGATTGATTAATATAGAAATTTTCACTTACTTTAAAGTCTTCTTTACTAATATAAGGCTGCATATCTTTTTCTTGACACCAATATCCGTATTGTTTCCACAATTCTTCTTTAAGCGCATTCATCTTTCCATTGATAACAATATCTTTTAATTCAATGCGTTTTTTACTTTTTAAGTCAAAAATATAATCTTCAAAAGTTGCTATACCATGAGCCCCGCCAGAATATTCTGAACTTACTTTCGAAATTTGCACATATTGGCCAAACTGTCCATTAAAGCGATAAACCACACTCTGTGACCAGTTATTAAACCCTTCAGCTTGGGTTTGATTTAGTTGCTTTTGCTTTTCTGAAGGAGGTGTAAGAGCATCTGCATAATCTTTACGGATTTCCTTATCGATTACTTGATCAATCCATTCAATATTACTTTTAAGTGCAATCGCTTCTTTAGAGGTACATACAATTCCATCAACATCTGGATTTGGAGCACAAATTTTGGGTTGTTGAAACTTCACAAGAAAATTACGTACTAGCATAGCAGGAATTATATTTTCTTCTTTTGGGGGCTGTTCAGTTGCTTTTATAGTAGAGGTTTTTCCCGTTTTTTCTGTTGGTTTTTCCTCTGCTTTTTTTATACATCCACTCAATACAAGTGGTACTACCATTAAACCAAGAATAGTTTTATTCATCAATTATACCCTTACATAATTTATTTATCTTTTAAATTAAATTTTAAAGAATTTAAAAATTCATAGATATATTAATTGAAATTAGAATGACTTTATATCTTGATATTCTTTGAAAATAAATTTTGAAAAAATAATATTTATTTAATTTAAATTATTTAATACAATAGCGAAGTAAGATATTGATAAGAAAACAAAATATGATGTGGATTAAATTTATACTGTATCCTTTGGGGATGTTTGTACTGTGGCAAGCTATTTTTATAATTACGCAACTCTCTTTAACATCTCTAAATATGCCACAAGTCTTTATAGGTATAATTTCATTGATCATAAATTGCGGGATGCAAATTCTTATTGGTTATAAAATCCCTCATCTAGCACCGAAATATAAATTTGTAGTGAGTACTACATACGTCATTCTCTTCACCTTTTTATTGGCAATCTATTCAACAACTGTTTTATTAGAAGGCTTGAAAGTTGCTCCTCAAGCAATTTGGCTAGGTTATTTGTTTTTCCATGTAATTGGCGTGTTTATATATTTTTCTAATAATAGAGACGAGTTTTGTTGGGACAATTTATTAAAGTAATTCAAGATTTTTACATTTATTTCTAGCTCTCTATTAAATAAGTCCATGATTTTTATTTTTCATAATTTTTTGTCAAAAAACATCATATTAGGCAAATTTTCGTATAAATTACTCTTCTAGGTAAGTTGAGTAATTTAAAGGAATGATGTATGCTGAAAAAACAG
>NZ_JAVIMT010000053.1:0-1548 GCF_031196675.1 Acinetobacter sp. 148
GGAGAAACGAAAAGGGGTTAGCAGACTGGACCCAAAAATCCAGCACACCCGAAGGTGTCCCCCTCCCGTCCTGAACTGCACCCCATAAGTTAGACTTTTTAAACTTATGAGGTGTGCCCTATGCCAATTCCGAAGCATTCAAAAGAGTTAAAATTAAAAGTCATTCAAGCTTATTTAGATGGAAGTAAAGGATATAAAATCCTTTCACAAGAATTTAATGTTGATCTCCAAACCATCCGCTTATGGATTGAAAACTATAAGGCACAAGGTGAAGATGGCCTGAATGTTAAAACTAAAAAAACCTACTACTCTTCCGAATTTAAAATCAAGGCTGTACAAATGCTTCTTGATAAGATACCGGTAAGAGAAGTTAGAAGACGGTTAAATCTGAGCGGGACGTCAATTTTAAGAAGGTGGCTCGCTCAGTATCATAAAGAAGGGATTGCCGGGTTTAATACTACGAGGATTTATACCAATATGGTTAAACAAGATAAAACCAAAATAACTAAGCCTATAAAAGAAGACAAAGATAAATCTCAACAGGAACTCATTGATGAAGTGACCGCTTTACGAGCGGAGGTTGCCTTTTTAAAAAAGCTAAAAGCCTTAAAACTGAAGCAACGTACTTAAATACACTTTGTACTGCAGACACTGTTCAGGTTATTTCAGAATTAAGGCAAATTTATCCATTAAAACTCTTACTCAGTATTGCAAAGATTGCTCGTAGTACTTATTTCTATCACATGAAAGCTGTACGCTCTAATGACAAATATACTGAGTTAAAACAGCAGATTAAGTCCATATATCACAAGCATAAGGGATGCTATGGCTATCGTAGAATTACTCTTGCCCTGAAAAGTACAGGAATAATAATCAACCATAAATGTGTATATCGCCTTATGAAAACCATGGGAATTAAATCACGTATCAGAGCATTGAAATATCGCTCATATAAAAGTGGTTGTGTCGGGACGGTGGCTGATAACATTATGCAACGGCAATTTAAAGCGAACCATCCCAACCAGAAATGGGCAACTGATGTGACGGAATTTAATGTTAACGGTGAAAAACTTTATTTATCACCAATTATAGATTTGTTTAATGGGGAAATTATTACCTTCCGAATCCAACGTAAACTCAATTATGAGTTAGTGAAAGATATGCTCATTCATGCTTTAGCTAAACTTAAGCGACATGAGAAACCAATTCTCCATTCAGATCAAGGATGGCAATATCAAATGGCTCATTACCAACAGCAATTAAAGCAACATGGTTTAATTCAAAGTATGTCTCGTAAAGGAAATTGCTTAGATAATGCTGTAATAGAAAGCTTCTTTGGAATATTAAAATCGGAATGCTTTCATGGAGAAAAATTTCAATCAATTGATGAATTAGAGAAAACGATACGAGAATACATTCATTATTATAATTCGTTAGACCCTTGCGTCCCCTTTCTTTGCGGTAGGATGATCTGCCCCCATAAAGTTGGACAGTTAGTTAAGCAGTTTTTATAAACTGGTTTCTATATTGTACAGGGGATAAACCTTG
>NZ_JAVIMT010000054.1:0-32089 GCF_031196675.1 Acinetobacter sp. 148
TGTTTTTTCAGCATACATCAGAAGCACCTACACCTTTAACAAAACAAATGTATGAAGATGCATTATTTAAGCTTGGCTTATTAAAAAGATATGATGACCAAGCAAGTGCAAATTTCAAGCTTGAAAAAACTATAGAGCCAATAAAATTAAATACTTTATGTTTAATGAGTAAGTTTGTTAATAACCCAACTTATATAAAAGCTGTAAAGCATAGTATTGAGCAAGAGCCTGATTTAAATAAATGGCTCAAAGAAAAACAACCAAAATGGCAAAAAGCTTTGAGTAAGGAAGACCCAGCAATTTTTGACTACCCTATTACCGGAACTAAATGTAAATGATATAAATCGATTTATTTTCCTTAGTCAAACATTTAAAGGTTTTGCATTATTTAACTCTTTAAATGAAATATCTATTAAAGAGGGTTTAACTGACCTATTTAAATTAATTGAAGAAGGTAAATTAAAACCAACAATTGATCATATCTATCAATTTGATGATATGGTTAATGTTCATACATTACTTGAACAGAATAAAACAATAGGTAAAGTGATCGTTTCTATATAAATATAAATGGAAAAATAAAAAGAGGAACATACACGTTCCTCTTTTAACTTATAATACTATACTTGATTCAAACTTTAGAACTTCTTGAACGGAACTTCTTTTTCCCAAGTTATATTTCAAATTGAGAATTTTAGGCCATTTCTCTAAGTCTATAGAAAAATAGTCACACCAATGTAGCATTACAAAGAAATAGAAATCTGCGATTGAGATTTCATTGCCGTTTAAATACTGATTTGACTGAAGTTTATTTTCAATAAAATCAAAACTTCTTGATAACTTATGTTTGGATACTTCAATCCAAGAATCAATCTTTTCTTTGTAGAAAAAAGCAGAGAAATTTTTATGTATATCCATACTAATAAATGACAATAAACTCATCATTTCATAACGTTCAAAAGAACTAGATTTAGGTATTAGATTTTTCTCAGGAACCAAGTCAGCTAAATAAGTCAGTATCGTTGTAACTTCAGTTATGACTTTACCATTTTCAAGTCCAAGTGCTGGAACTGCCCCTTTAGGATTAATCTTTAAATAATCCAATCCGGATCCAGTGACTTTTATTGATAAGTCAACAAATTCTGTATCAAATTCTTGTCCAGTTTCTTTTAAAGCAATATGAATCGCCATTGAACAGGCATGAGGATAAAAAAATAATCTCATTGATAACAACCATTATTTAAATAGAAAAGTAAAGGTAAAAATACAAAAATGCACTTTTACCTCTCTGAAATTATTTAAGTTTCTTATCTACACTAAGGCCACCTGCGCCAAAGATAACAAGAGCCAATAGACCTCCAGCCATTGAAATGTTTTTCATAAACATAATTTGGCTGTTCATATCAGAACCACTATGAAATAGCACTGCTGCCACTAACGAGAAACCAAACAATAGAAATGCTGCAAGCCGTGTTTGAAGGCCAATCAATACAAGGAAACCACCTCCAAATTCAACCAGAATTGCTAATGGCAGTAATGCAGATGACACTCCCATAGACTCCATATACCCAGCATTACTCGAATATTGAAATATCTTTCCTAATCCAGATAAGATGAAAATTACAGATATCATTAGCCGCATTAGAAGTGATGAAAAGGCATATACTTTTGGATGTTGGATAATTTTTTCGATTGCGTTATTAATTCTAGTCATGATTATTCTCTCCCTTAGTTTTGAGCAGGCATAGCAAACATTTGTGGAATACTATTAATTGCTTGACTAATTGATTGAGAACGAGTCGGAAAAGCCATTCCTTCTGCACGTACTACAAATACCTCTTGTACGCCTAAGAAATTAAAAATATCTTTTAAATATGATTCTTGATGATCCATAGGGAATTGATCACCATAGGCACTACCACGAGCACTTACAATAATAACTTTCTTAGCTGAAACTAAGCCTTGTGGCCCATTCTCTGTATATCTGAAAGTCCGACCTGCAATTAAAATTCGGTCAATCCAAGCTTTCAAGGTGGTTGGAATACTTAGGTTGTACATCGGTGCACCTAGTACAAAAATATCCGTTTCTTCAAATTGTTGAAGAATACGTTCATCAACTTGTGCTTCTTCACTCAAGCTATCAAAGTGTTTTGAAAAATGTGGAAGTGGTTCTACATGCAAATCTCGATAGGTTACCTCTAAAGGACCATGTTTTTTTAACTCTTGAACTACTGCTTGCCCAATCTCCCGAGTAGCCGAGAATTCACCGAGAGCACTTGAGTCTAAATGTAAAAGTTTCATTTCATACCTATAAGGGTTTTAAGTCGTGAAATGAGTTTATTCGTTTTATATTTGCCACTTAAGCCCTATAATCGGGAACATATGTTGCAAAAAATGCAACCAACAAAGATAAAGTTCGAAGTAAGATAAATTATTGGTTCATTAAGGTTAAAACACCGATGAAAGATTTAAATGATTTATATATTTTTGCTTTAATTGTCGAACATGGTGGTCTAAGTAAAGTAGAACAAAAAACAGGTATATCTAAATCAAAATTAAGCCGAAGACTCTCAAATTTAGAGAAAAATTTAAACGTTAAATTATTACAACGAGACTCTAGACAAATTAAGCTTACGGCAATCGGCGAGCAGATTTATCAATATGTACAATCAATGCTTTTAGAAGCGCAAACTGTTTATGACTTAATAGATCAGTTGCGCGGCGAGCCGATTGGATCAATTACTGTAAGCATTCCTATAGATGTTGCAGAAAGAATTATGCCCCTCATTCTTCCTGAATTTATGGATAGATACCCCAAAGTAGAAATTAAATTTATTGTCACTAACAAGAGAGTTGATATTCTTAAAGAATCTGTCGATATCGGAATCCGTATTCGACAGAACTTAGATAGCGATCATAATTTAGTAATGAGACATCTTGGTTATACACAATCAGTATTAGTCGCCAGTCCACAATATCTCAACCAATATGGTACACCTACGCATCCCAGCGATTTAAGTAAGCATAAATTGTTAAGTAATATCGAAAATGAAAATCAAACTTGGTTCTTTAGCAATCAAACTATTAATGAAAACGTAAGTTTGCCTATAAAACCATTTATCAAAGCTGCAAGTTTAACTTTGCTTAATTGTTTAGCTACCGATGGAAAAGGTATTGCTTTGCTGCCTTTGTTAAAATGCAAAAGCCTGATACTAGAAAAGAAACTTATCGTCGTTTTACCTGAATGGGAACTTCCAACTGGAAATTTTCATTTAATCTTTCCATCTCGAAGCGGTGCTTTACCAGCATCAAAGGTTTTTCTTGATTTTTTAATCGAAAAAATTCCTCCTCTACTTAAAGAAATGCAGGATATTTAATTAAAATTAACATAATCAATTGAGTTTTAAATAAATATATAAAATGTCTATACCCGATTTAGGTATAGACATTTTTTACTATTGATAGGCATACATTAATAAAGCTGTGATTTCACCATTCTTTGGAACTGAAGTTTCAAACCCATAATATTGTCCATATTTTGGTCGCAAATATTCAGTTGCCTGATTACCTATTGCATCAAGATATGCTGGTAGCTGGGCCATATGTGAATTTGTTTTCTGAGGATCAGGAGCTCCTACTCCCCACTGCACCACGCCATATGATTGGCCCACTGCTTGTTTCATATCTTTTAGGAACTCTAAATAGAAATCTACATCAGCCTTAGATCCAACATTTCCATGGCCACCACTCAGAAATACCCAATTTAAACTTTTTAATTCTTTTAAATTTTCTTCAAAATAAAGAGGAACTTCAGCACCAGCGAAACCCCAATAAGGTAATTGATCGGCATTTATTAGATCGGGAATATGTGCAACTTTCTCACTTGGAATTAACCAAACACCTGTATCGGCAGTATGTGCTGCATATTTGAAACCATGTACTTGAACATTCACCCCTTCAAAATTAAAACTACCATTTTTAAAAGGAATTGTTTCCGTAGGTTTTGGCAATTTACTTTTAATTCGGTTTAAAAGCTCTGCTGTAGCATCAGATGAAATAATACGTACTTTGACACCTGCCTTTTTAGAAGCTTCAACAATTACTGGAGCTGAACTGATATGATCAGCGTGCGCATGCGAATAGACAATTGTTGTAACAGGTAGTTTTGTTACTTCTAAGATAGCTTTTAAAATCTTTTCTCCAGCATTTTCAACTGGGTCAAATAAGAGTACTCCTTTTTCACCTACATAAAACATCGTTCCATAAAATTGGGATTGAAAAAAATAAGTATGTTCTGTCATACGTTGCAGTACATACTCTTGCTGAAGATTTCGGTTATATAGCCGGTCAATTTTTTCCGATGGATTTAAAACTTTTTTACTTGATTGGCTAACATAAACCGCATGTACAGTAGAGGGAGCTTCGGGAATATCTATCGTAATTTGAGCATTAGCACCATGACTTATGTTCAAATACATCAAGCCTAGTAGTGTTGTATTTAAAAAGATCTTTTTCATTCGAAACCTCAGATATACAATTAAATTAAATGTTCTATACTTCATAAAAACATTCTTATATTTCTAATTTCGAAAGATTAAAACAAGCTACTAAAATAAGAACTTAAGTTGCAAAAATAAGAACGGTCAGTAGTTATTTTTAACTTACTATTCTCGTAATAATAAATTCTTTTTTAAATATAAATGCTCAAAGCTATTTTCTAGATTCATAACAAGCTTTTTTTAAGCTTTCAATTGCCTGTTCTGGCATAGGTGCTGTCATCATTGCATGATAATTCATACATTCTGGGGCTTCTTCCTTTTGCACATTCTGATTAGTAATGCAGGCGGAGATAATAAAAGGGATAGACAATATTCCTAAAAATTTCATAAGCAAATTCCAAAATTATGATGAAATAATTCTAAATAATTTTATTTTAATATATGTTTGATTTTGTTAAAAAAATAAAAATCAATTCACACAACAACTTTAAAAATATTAATTTTTAAAATGAAACAATTAATTAAAAAATATAACTTAATTAAAATTTGGAATTATTGGATATAAATCTGGATAAATTGGATATCTTATATCTTATAAAAAACAATAATAAAGCTTAAAAGCATCTTCATCCTTAACCAAAATTCATAAAGCCTATTCTACATTTTTATGAATATTTAAACAAATTTCAGGAATGTATATGATTAAAATAGATGTGAACGATATCGTAGATAGAGAAAAACTAGCTCCCCTCCAGTGGGTAGTCTTTGTTTTAGGTTTCTTAGTATTTTTCTGTGATGGACTTGATACTGGAATTATAGGTTTTATAGCACCACCTTTGTTAGATGAATGGCAAATTTCAAAGGCCGAATTAGCTCCTGTATTTGGTGCTGCTTTAATCGGCATGAGTATTGGTTAATATCAGGTATTTTTGCAGATAAGTTTGGCCGAAAGAAAATTATGATTATCAGCATGCTAATCTTATCTATATTTACAATAATCTCGGCTTACTCGACCAATACAGCAGAACTCATTATCTATAGATTTATCACGGGACTTGGGTTAGGTGCGACGATGCCTAATGTAAGTACAATCGTTTCAGAATATATGCCTAAAAAGCATCGAGCATTTCTCACGGGTTTAGCTGGTTGTGGATTTCTAATGGGAGTATCTTCTGGAGGATTCCTTTCAGCTTATCTATTGAAAATTTTTAGTTGGTCTGAATTACTAATTATTATTGGTTTGATACCTGCATTACTTACCCTTGTACTCATTTTTACCCTCCCGGAATCCACACAATTTCTTATTATTAATAATCAAAAGAAAAAAACTCTTTTAATTTTAGAAAAAATACATGGTAAAAAAATTGATAAAGAGCTTGTCTTATCTATAGCTGAAAAGGAACTTGTCGAACAGAATAATCCACTTAAAGATATCTTTAGCAAATACTTATTTGGTTCATTAATGTTATGGCTTTGCTCTTTTATGAGTTTATTAGTGTTTTATCTTTTTACGAGCTGGATGCCGACAATTTTAAAAACTGTTGGTTTTGATCTACAACAATTAAGTCTTATGTCTACTTTATTCCCATTCGGGGGCGTGATTGGAGCTATGATCATGTGTAGATTCATGGATAGATTAAATCCAACCAAAGTGATTACTTCCTCATATTTCTCAGCATTCTTATTATTCATTCTTCTTAGCTTTACGCATACAAACATTAGCATCTTTTCAATACTGATCTTTATGATTGGAGGCCTATTAGCAGGTGCCCAAACAGCATTATTTCCGTTAGCTACTCTTTTTTATCCAGCGAACTGTAGAGGCTCTGGCGTTTCATGGATGCATGGAATAAGCCGTATTGGGGCAATTTTAGGTTCATTTTTAGGTTCTTTCATTTTTACTTTAAAGCTAGATATGAGTTCAATTTTCTTAAGTTTAGCCATACTTACTTTTATTGCTTTTATTTGTTTAGCACTTAAGTGGTATGGGGAGCTAAATATAGCTAAACAAAAATTTAAAGTTGTCTGAACTAATTAATTACTATCTTTTTATTAAATAAATTGTTATCGAGGCTTATATGACAGACCTATTCTTCTCAAATCTTCAAGAAAGAGAAATTCAATACAATGCAAGAAATTCAGTGGCTGATTTTGATGCTTGTATGAAGGAATATGCACGACTTGCGCAGAAATCCAAAGATGCCATTACAGGCTTATATAATCTACATTACGGCTTAGCTAGAAGAGAAACATTAGATATTTTTCCAGCAAAGAAACAGCCTTCACCAATTTTTATCTATATCCATGGAGGCTATTGGCGGGCACAAAGTAAAGATGATGCTTGCTCTATGGCTGAAAATTTTGTAGCACATGGAATAGCGGTGTCTACAATTGAATATAGCCTCTGTCCTCAAGCATCACTTTTTGAAATTGTGAGAGAAGTAAGAACATCGATTGCTTGGATTTACCATAATGCTAAAAATTATGGCATAGACCCTGAGCAAATATATATAGGCGGGAGTTCAGCTGGAGGACATTTGGTTGCAATGCTGTGGAATGATTGTTGGCAGGAAGAATTTAATTTGCCAAAAAATGTCATTAAGGGTGTTCTTGGGTTAAGTGGCCTTTATAATTTATTACCCTTATGTGATACCAACATTAACGAATGGCTTAAACTCAGTCCAGAACAAGCAACCAACCTCAGCCCTTATGAAAATTTACCATTGCCAGAAAATGCTGCACCACTCATACTCAGTGTAGGAGAGCTAGAGACAGAAGGTTTCCAAAATCAAACCAATTTTTTCTACTCAATATGCAAAGAAAAAGGATTAAACGTTTCATTAATTAAAGATGAAGGACATAATCATTTTGATATTGTGAATACCCTTGCCGACAAAGATAGTCTGTTATTTAAAAAAATGTATGAAATAATCTCTGACTAAGTTTATAAGATTATGGCTCTTTCAAAAGAGCCATCTATTTTTAAATGTATTTGCTTATTTGTAAAAAAACCTTCTCACCACCACATCCCTTTCATCCAAACTCTTTGAGCTTAAAATCTGGAACATCAACCCATCAATCAGATTTAAAACCATATTGGCATCGGGCTTTAATGAATGAGTTTCCAAACTAAAAACCAGATCAAAAAGTTCTTTAAGCAGCCATTTTCTATATTCAAGTGCTATACGGTAGGCTTGCGGGTAAATCTGTTTAGTTTCAAAAATGGCTTTAAGTAATAGATAGTACAGGCTATTAAAATTGACATGTAAAACAATAATCTCTTTGAGTTTATCACTTGAGGTTCGGTAACGGCTTGAGTAGATAATTGCCAGCACTTCTTCTTTAAGTTTACTTTTTTGAAAGGATACCCACATTTCAATAAGTCGCTGTTTTGAGTGAAAGTAGTTATAAAAAGTAGCTTTAGGAATTTTGGATTTTTTGACAATTAAGTCCACACCAGCATTGTGAAATCCATAGATATTAAACAGCTCTATTGCTGTATGAATAACCTGTAATTTTTTGGAAGATCTTTCTAAAGTTGGCATCGTTTTACCGTTATAAATTCTTGTTGTTGCTAAAAGAGATAAAAAAGCCTGTGCCTTTTCTGGGAGAAAAAAAGGCACAGCAAAGCCGTAAAGACTGTGCTTGGCACATCCCAAGTTTTATTGTTGCTAAGTTTTAGACGTAATGATTTAAAGCCTGAAAAGCCTATAGGCAATCAAACTGCTTTAAAGTGATTTAAGTTGTGTCGAGATAGATTTTGACAGTGACTGCCGATAATTTATGAATGTGCATAGCCAACTCCTTCTTTTGGGAGTTCTGCCAAAGCATTATAAATTATGGTGGCAGAACGGAAGCAGGTTGACGGACTGGTTTGAACTCCAGCACACCCGAAGGTGTCCCACTCCCGCCCTACCGCTACGGGAGGGAACGAGGTGTGCACACAAGACTACTCCTCAGAAGAAATAATCCTGATGTGGTTCAAATAACGGTCCGTCAAAACCGGCTGGCAATGTAGGCCAGCCCGCAAATGGTAATCTTCAATATTTGAGCTGTCAATGTGAAATTGGCTAGAAATTATTTAATTAAATTATTGTTTTTCATTTAATTACATAATTAAGGAAAAATTTAAGTATAAGTCATGCTAATTTATGAACTTTTATTTATCAGTAAACAAAAGTATTTAACCCACTACTGTTAACGACATTCCAATGAAAAAATATATTTTGTTTATCTATGTCATTTTATCTGTACTAGCCCTACCAGCTTGTACTAAAAATACATTATATTTTACACCTGAAGTGACTGGTTATATTTATGATAGTAAAACTCATAAGCCATTAAGTAATCAAACTGGAGATATGGGTTTTAATGGTCGAACTGATAGCAATAATACTAAAATTAATTTGAGGTCAGATGGTAGTTTTACCATTCCTACAGTTACAGCAACATATTACTTTATAAAACCTGATGTAAAGCAATACACCAACTTCCCTCCAGAAATTTTTTTAAGTTTTAAGAATTATCAACCTAAAATTATTGACTATTCAGAAGCATATAATCAACAAGTTCCAGAAGATATGTCTA
Source organism: Acinetobacter sp. 148 (assembly GCF_031196675.1). Classification (NCBI taxonomy): domain Bacteria; kingdom Pseudomonadati; phylum Pseudomonadota; class Gammaproteobacteria; order Moraxellales; family Moraxellaceae; genus Acinetobacter; species Acinetobacter sp. 148. The sequence goes on from NZ_JAVIMT010000054.1 coordinate 9,087, forward strand.
GTTTTAGTCATTATAAAAAAATTGATTTAGGTAAAATTTATTTAGATCATGAGTAAGCATATTTTAGGGATTTAAAAAATGAAAAAATATTTAATATTCTTTTTTCTTATACTCTCGTGTTCAATTGCTTCGGGCTGTACAAAAAAAATATTATATTTAACTCCTGAAGCAACTGGATATCTTTATGACAGTAAAACTAAAGAGCCTCTACACAATGTAAATGGATATATTGGTTTCTATTTACCTGATGAGAAATCAACAACAATAAAAGTAAATAACGATGGTAGTTTTACTATTAAACCACTAATAAAAGAATACTTTTTCATTGAACCTAGTTTGGAGGATTATAAAAACCTCCCACCATTAATTTATATTAGCTTTAAAAATTATCAAAATAAAACATTAGATTACTCAGAAAAGTTTAATGAACAAGTTCCAGAAGAAAAAGCTAATTTTGAACATTATAAAAAAATTGATCTAGGTAAAGTTTACTTAGATCCTGAGTAAAAGTTTTACTCAGTCATATAACTCAATCCTAAAAGCCCTTCTTTAGAGGGCTTTTTTAGTTTGCTTGCATTATTTCCATTTTTATTTATGATTGAGTGATCACTCAATTATTTTATTTGTATATGGCTCGTCCTCGTAGTGAAGATAAACGTAATGCAATTTTAAGCGCTGCTATCGAAACATTGGCAGAGCTTGGCGAGCGTGCGTCTACCTCAAAAATTGCCAAAGTTGCTGGCGTAGCAGAAGGTACTTTATTTACCTATTTTAGTAATAAAGAAGAACTGCTTAACCAATTATATCTTTCACTAAAGGCTGAGTTACGTCAGGTGATGATGCTTAGTTACCCCACTAACGCTGACCTGCAAACACAAATGTCGCACATTTGGCAAAGCTATTTGGACTGGAGTTTAGAAGCTCCCCTTAAACGTAAAGTGATGGCGCAGCTTTCAACATCGGAACAAATTACTGAGCAAAGTAAACAAATTGGTATGCAAACCTTTTGTGATTTTACTCAAAACATTCAAGAACGTATTAACGATGGCAAATTAAGAGATTACCCGCCGTTATTTATTGCTTCAATTTTAGGTGCGCTTGCCGAAGTTACACTTAATTTTATTGCCCAAGACCCTTCTCAAGCCGAGCGTTACCGCAAATCTGGTTTTGAAGCCTTTTGGCATGCAGTTTCAATATAGATTAAAGTAAGGATGCACGGCGTCCTTATTTTTAAACCAATTAATGAGTGAGTAAATACTCATTTAAATAAATCAAAATAAGCACTTAACCCAAGTTCTTATTTGCACATTAGGTTTGTTCCAATAAGGAAAAATAAGATGACTATTTCAAATACAACAGACTTATCTTCTCCCCTAATGCCATCTCAACAACACAATGGCAAATTTAGAAATACGCGTCCGAACCAACACCAGCCTTCGTTTGGCAAAACGCTTCAACTCATGTGGAAGTTTCTATTTAACAAACCTAAAGACACTGTTCCAAACACGGCAATTCCTGTTTTAAGTTTGTCAAAAGAACAATTATTAAGTGCGCCTGACCGGTCTCTATTTCGTTTGGGCCACTCAACCATTTTGTTAAAACTGCAAAATGAGTTTTGGTTAACTGACCCTGTTTTTTCGGAGCGTGCCTCACCTTTTCAATGGATTGGTCCAAAACGTTTTCACCAACCACCGATTAGCATTGCAAACTTACCCCCCATTAAAGGCGTGATTTTGTCGCATAACCACTACGACCATCTAGACTACCATGCGGTCATGCAGCTTAACGATAAAGTTGAGCATTTCTTAACACCACTTGGTGTAGGCGACACCCTTATTAAATGGGGAATTCCAGCAGAAAAGGTTCAGCAGCTCGACTGGTGGGACACTACACATGTAGATGGACTCGAACTGGTGGCTACCCCTGCCCATCATTTTTCAGGCCGTGGAATGGGTGATAGCAATGCTACGCTTTGGGCGTCGTGGGTGATTATTGATAATGACTTACGTGTATTTTTTAGCGGTGACACGGGATATTTTGACGGTTTTAAAGAGATTGGACATCGTTACGGTCCTTTCGATCTGACCATGTTAGAAACTGGTGCTTACGACCCCGAATGGCCCGATGTTCATATGCAACCAGAGCAAACTTTACAAGCCCATATCGACTTAAAAGGACGTCATTTGTTGCCTATCCATAACGGTACTTTCGACTTGGCGCTTCATGCTTGGGACGATCCTTTTGAACGTATCGTCGCTTTGGCTCAACAAAATAATTTAGCGATTAGCACACCGCAAATGGGTGAATTATTGAACTTAGAGGAACCAAATATTGAAAATTATTGGTGGCGTTCATAAGTTTTCCGATAATTTTTTAAATTATTTATCCTATTAAATTTCAATTTAAAGGTATTTAAATTCAGTTACATACCCTACACATCTAGCTCAATACCACTTCCAAATAAACTAGGACAAACTTTGTCTTAGTTTTATTATTGACTTAAAACGCAGACTACATTAGTCTGTGTTTATAGTTGATCAATTATGAAATTAAATGGCTTATATCACTAGTAGCGTCGAGTATGCGATTCACTGTCTTCTTTTTCTTGTGAACAATGAAGACAAACCTTTGAGTAGTAAGGACCTTGCTGAATTACAAGGAGTTTCTCCAAGTTTTATGGCCAAGATTTTTCCCAAACTTGAAAAGGCAGGCCTTGTGGTTGCTCAAGAAGGTGTTCGCGGCGGCTATTTACTGGCTCGATCTGCTCACGAAATCAGTTTTTTAGATATCGTGAATGCAATCGAAGGTGAAAAACCGCTTTTTGAGTGTCAAGAAGTTCGCGGTAAATGTGCAGTCTTTAACAATGCCCCACCAGATTGGGCAACCAGTGGTGTGTGTGCCGTACATGCTGTCATGCTACAAGCCGAAAAAGCTATGCGAGACGCATTAGGTGCTCATACACTTGGCGATATTGCAGACCGTTTTGGCCGTTATGCCCCCGACGTATTTTTTAGTGATGTAAATGGTTGGATCAATGAACGCATTGAAGGAAGAACAGCAAAAATGCGGAAAAGTAAAATATCGCGGGATACTCCCGACTAATGAACTGATAGGGTTCGTACCCTAACATAAAATACCCTTAATCCTTTTTAAACGCCTTCTCAGATTTTTTCGGACAATCAGAGAATGGATTCGCTCACCCTAAATTTTATGATGAGCTGGAACGTGTTGTCCGAAAAATCGATGAAAAGGATAACCCAATGAGTAAGCGTATTATTATTGCTGGTTCTGGCTTTGCAGGTTTATGGGCTGCACTCGCTGCACAAAGAGCAATCCATTTAGCATCACAAGAACAAAACATTGAAGTGCTGATGGTTTCCCCTAGTCCAAATGTCGGGATTCGTCCTCGTCTTTATGAGGCCGTGCTTGAAAACATGAACCCTGATATTTCAGAGTTATTAAGTGTGGTGGGAGTTAAATTTCTGGCAGGTTGGGTCAATAAAATTGATGTCAACCAACAAACTATCGAAGTTGCAACCACCGATGGCAACAAGCAAAACTTAAGCTATGACCGTTTTGTTCTGGCAACCGGAAGTACGACTTTTATGCCCCCTATACCGGGTCTAAAAGAATATGGATTTAGCGTAAATACATTAGAAGATGCTGAAAAACTAGATCATCATCTTAAAAACTTAGCCACTAAACCTGCAAATGCAGCTCGTAATACTGTAGTCGTTGCTGGTGGTGGTCTTACTGGGTTAGAAACCGTGACCGAAATGCCTGAACGTTTGCGTAGCATTTTAGGTGAAACTGATGTCCGTGTGGTTTTGGTTGATTCCTCGACAGACATTGGTGCGGCAATGGGTGACCAAGCTGCTAGTGTTATTCGAGAAGCCCTTAGCAAACTCGGTGTTGAAGGTAAAGCTGGGCTAAGAGTTACTGCGCTAGATGCCACTGGCGTAACGCTTTCTAACGGCGAAAAAATTGAAACAGAGACCGTGATTTGGACTGCCGGTATGCGGGCTAATCCACTCACCTCTCAAATTGCTGGTGAAAAAGATAATTTAGGTCGTTTGATTGGGGATACTTATTTACATGCACCCGAAGCAAAAAACATTTTTGTGACTGGTGACACTGTAAAAGTTCCAACCGATGATTTAGGCAATTTTAATGTGATGTCGTGCCAGCATGCTATGAGCTTAGGCCGTGTGGCGGGTTATAACGCTGCGGCAGAATTGGTTAATTTACCCCTTCATCCATACAGCCAACCAAAGTATGTCACTTGTGTTGACTTAGGTCCTTGGGGCGCACTTTATACTGAAGGTTGGGATCGACAGGTTCAATTTGTGCGTGAAGAAGCGAAAAAAATTAAACAGGAAATTAATACTGTTTGGATTTATCCCCCAGTTGCAGACCGTGAAGCAGTTTTTGCAATAGCAAACCCTGATTTTGTGATTGTTCCTTAAACTTAATTTTTGCACCAATCCATTTATTTAAAACCCTAAAAGTAAGACCATCGTTGGTTCTACTTTTAGGGTTTATATTTGAATTATTAAATTATGACTTTTCTAGCTCTTCTATTATCGCTAAAGCCGTCTTCTTAGCTGAAAACGGGTTTTGCCCCGTAATTAACTTACCGTCTTGAACGACATACGGTGCAAAAGGAATAAAAGCCTTTTCATAATGAGCGCCATATTCTTTCGCTAACTCTTCGGCATTGTATGGCACTTTTTTTGCCACTCCTGCCAAAACCTCTTCACTCCATGCAAAGCCTGTTAACTTTTTGCCTTTTATAAGTCTTTCGCCATTGGAAAGTCTGACATTGAGCAAGCCACAATAGCCATGACAAACACTCGAAACAATACCGCCTTTTTCATAAATATTTTTGGTGATTTCTTGCAGTTCAGGGTTATCTAGAAAATCCCACATTACACCATGACCACCCGTATAGTAGATCACGTCATAGTCTTGCCAATTAATGTCGGAAGGCTTAAAAGTATTTGCCAGCAGCGTAATAAAAGCTTGATCTTTTTCTCGGTCTTTAACAGATTTATCCGCCACCAAAGGCACAAGCGATTTTGGTTCAATTGGAGTTTTTCCACCATTTGGGCTGACAATATCTTGCACATAACCTTGCTTTTCAAACTCATCATAAGCATGAGTGAGCTCGCCTAACCACAGCCCTGTTGGTTCATCGACATTCTTATAGCGTGAAACATTGGTCACGACATGTAATATGCGTTTAGACATTTTCTCACCTCATTCTTCATATTTATAATTCTATTCTTTCATCTATCAAAACATAGAAAGCTGTTACTGAAAGTGTGCGCTTAGTAAAGTTATGAACCTTGCTTTTACATTACTATAAGTCTAAAGTTAACTTTAATGTCAATAGAGTATGTGGCTATGAATATTAGCGAGTTATCAAAACTAAGTGGTTTAAGTACCCCTACAATTCGTTATTACGAGCAAATCAAACTCTTGCCTAAAGCAAAAAGAAAATCGAATGGCTACCGTGAATATACTGATAATGATTTGAAACAACTTTCTTTAATTCAGCAAGCTCAGCAAGTTGGGTTTTCTTTAGCAGAAATTAAATCATTTTTACCGTCAAAGGTAACTACTTGGAACCATGACGCACTCATCCAAACACTTGAATCTAAAATTCAGGAAATAGAGCTTTTAGAACAAAAGCTAAAAGTCAGTAAGCAAAACTTACGTACTATGGTTGAAGCAATTAATAACAAACCCGATGAAATTACCTGTGAAGAAAATGCCGAACGTCTCATGAATCTCTATTACGATAAATCAAAAACTCCGTAATTCCTTAAAGGTATATTGACCTTAAAGTGTGCTTTAAACATACGATTGATTACAGGTGATAAATGAGGACCTGTCATGTTTAAAGTTTGGAACTTTCAACGTTGTTTAAGCATTATTTTTGCCATCCTTTTATCTACAAATGCGGTTTATGCCGCAGGTTCAGATAAAGCTCAAAGCCCTGCAAAAATAAATGGAAAAATTTTAGTCGTCATGACTAATCACTCGGCTTACCCTTCTCGTTCGGATAAAACAGGGCTGTGGTTGACTGAACTCACCCATTTTTATGATGTTGCATCAGCTGCTGGCTATGAAATGGATTTCGTAAGTCCTTTAGGCGGTCAAGTGCCGTTAGATGAGCGTAGTTTAAAGTCTATTTACTTAGACAAATCCGCTCGTCAGCATTTAGCTGACCCAGCATTTATGCAGAAGTTGAAAACGACATTGGCTCCGAACACGATTAATCCTACCCAGTACAAAGCCATTTACTATACGGGTGGACACGGTACCATGTGGGATTTCCCAAACAATAAAGCTTTGCAAAACATTAGCGAACAGATCTATCGCCAAGGTGGGATTGTTTCAGCGGTCTGTCACGGCGTAGGTGGTTTATTACCTCTACAGAATGAAAATGGTAAACCACTAATTGCAGGTAGAACTGTTACTGGTTTTGCAAATATTGAAGAAACTTTATCGGGTATTAAGTCTCAAGTTCCTTTTTCTTTACAGAATGAACTCATTGAACATGGGGCAAACTACAAACAAGCATTTATTCCGTTTACCTCATATGTGGTTTCAGACGACAGAATTATTACTGGACAAAACCCTCAGTCGAGTAAAGAAATTGCAGAAGCAGTCGTTAAGCGTTTAAGTAGCATTCAATAAATTGATAAAATATTCATATTAAAAAGCCAATTACAGATTAACTCTCTAATTGGCTTTTCTTTTAAGTAATAATCAGGGGACCTGAACCCGGCAGCTCAGTCACTAGTTTATAACCCATCAGTTTTGCGGGTGTATATGTACCGCCTTTAACGGTATTGTTGAGTAAATAATTCACCACAGTCAGTGAGCCATTTACTGTAAGGCTATAAGCGTTTTCAGTTTGGATACGGGCGGTTTTTATTTCACCACTTGAATTTCTTGCTTCACCCCAAACATAGGTGGGTATTTTCGCGCGGAGTTCCTCATTTGGTCCAACAACCGTTTTTTCAATACGCGATTTAATAAACTTTTGCACGGCATTGAGTTTTAATACAGGGCGGAAGCAGTTCATCATTTTCGCACCAAAAATCATTTTGGGAGGCGCAGGAACAAATACTTCAATGTTTGGAATACCCGTTGTATAAAATGCTGTAGATACATCTCCCCACGGAACGCTCATAGCACTTTTTTTACCATCACCGAAATCAATAGTACGGACATAATGTGCTAATGGAACAGTGGTAATTTTTCCGTTTTTACGAATTTTGCCACCTTCGGCCATACCTTCTGTACTTGTTTTTGCAGTACCCGGTGAAAGCCCTGTTTTTGAATCAAAACCAAGCGCCAAATGGGTCGCATCTGGTAGAGCTTCTTTGAGCGCAGCGGCAACGCAATCTGTCGGAATCACATCAAAACCAACACCTGGACAAAGCACAACATCGGCTTTTTCGGCTTGGCTGTTAAGTGACTGTGCCAACTCAAATACTGAGATTTCGCCCGTAATATCTAGATAGTGAGCACCTGCCTTTATACAAGCTTCTATCATGGGTTTCGATGTCGCGGAAAATGGCCCTGCACAGTGCATGACCAGTTTAAGGCCTTGGAGTTGTTCACTTACCGCATCCACGTTATCGAGCCCAAAAGCCTTATAACCAAGCCCCAACTCTTGAGCAAGTGCTTCAACCTTAGCTTTGTTACGACCAGCCAAAGTTGGTTTTAGACCTTGGCGTACAGCTTCACGAGCGATTAACTCGCCCGTGTAGCCATTTGCTCCATAAATTATCCAGTCTGAATCGTTCGCATTTGTCATAACACAACTCACTTATTAAGAAGCAAATGAATAGTCACGCATGCCTTTTTTGTATTGGCGAGTACGGCATGACATAGCTGATTGTTGCAAAATTAAAGCCCAAGCTGGTGAAACATTTGGTTTTGTTTTTTTACCTGCGCTTAAATTACGTAACTGGAATTTGACCACAGCCATATTAGCAAGTGAAGCAAGTGTTTTGTTCTTCCAAGTAATTGGTTTTAACTCAGGAGTAAGATTCTGGCCTTGTTTCCAAGCATTTGGCAAATTAGGTTCAATGGCTAAAGCTGTGGCAATACCGACCATATCTACACCACTTTCAATTACTTTTTCTGCCACTTGTTTACGGCGTATCCCACCTGTCACCATAACAGGCATTTTGGCAACTTTACGAATCTCTTGTGCAAACTCTAAAAAGTAAGCTTCACGGGCAAGTGTACGACCATCACGTGCTTGACCTTGCATTGCAGGCGCTTCATAGCTACCGCCTGAAAGTTCAACCAAATCAACTGCATGCTCATTTAACATTTTAACCACTTGTTGGGCATCTTCAGCGCTAAACCCACCACGTTGGAAATCGGCTGAATTTAGTTTCACTGCAACAGTAAACTGAGGCGAAACCACTTTACGAACAGCTTCAACAATCTCAATTAAAATGCGAGCGCGGTTTTCTAAAGAACCACCCCATTGATCTTGGCGTTTATTGCTCAGTGGAGAAAGAAACTGGCTTAATAAATAACCATGCGCTGCATGAATTTCTACACCTGTAAATCCTGCTTTTTCACCTAAACGCGCCGTGTTTGCAAAACGCTGAATCACCTCTGCAATCATAGATTCCGTCATTTCGATTGGCGTGTTAAAGCGATTTGACATTTTGCCAAGATCAAGTGAAATAGCCGATGGTGCCCACGTCTGCTGACCAAGATTGGCTTGCATTTGGCGACCCGGATGGTTAATTTGAAGCCACATCTGAGCGCCTTTTGAGCGCCCAATTTGTGCCCATTTTTTAAAAGTATCCAGATGCTTTTCATCTTCAAGCACTACGCCGCCCGGTCCAGTCATCGCTCGGCGGTCTACCATTACATTTCCGGTAATGATTAAACCTACGCCACCATTTGCCCAAGCCTGATATAAACGCATTAATTCTTCTGATGGTGCATGGTTTAAATCAGCCATGTTTTCTTCCATTGCTGCTTTAGCAATACGGTTAGGAACATATGAGCCATTTGGGAATACTAATTTTTCGAACACTTTCATTGGAATGACCTCATTCAGTATGGCTTTACTTTAAGGTTAAAGCTAACTTTAATGTCAATACCTTTTATTATTCCTCTCTTTATTACTTTTAATTTCATTGGGTTATAAATAAAAAAGAGGCACTTAATATGCCTCTTTTTTTAGAGTTTAAAGCTTTAAATTATTCGCGAATAAAGGCCAATAAATCAGCATTAATCACTTCATGGTTTACGGTTAACATACCGTGAGAAAAACCTGGGTAGATTTTGGGTTGGCTATTTTGAAGTAACTCAGCAGATTTTACGCCAGAAGTTTTATACGGCACGATCTGGTCGTCGTCACCATGCAACACCAAAACAGGAACCGTGATTTTCTTTAAATCTTCGGTGAAGTCAGTTTGTGAGAATGCCACAATACCATCGTAATGTGCTTTTGCACTGCCCGTCATACCCTGACGCCACCAGTTCGAAATGATACCTTCAGATGGTTTCGCATCAGGGCGGTTAAAACCATAGAATGGACCAGATGGCAGGTCACGAAAAAATTGCGCACGGTTTGTGAGTACTTGATTTTGAAGGTCATCAAAAACTTCTTTTGGTAAACCTTCAGGATTATTTTCAGTTTGAACCATTAGTGGGGGTACTGCACTGACAAGGACTGCTTTGTTAACATTTTCCTGACCATGACGTGCAATATAGCGGACTACCTCGCCACCACCAGTTGAGTGTCCAATATGAATTGCATTTTTAATGTTCAGATGTTTAACCACTTCTGCAACATCATCTGCATAATGGTCCATATCGTGACCATCCCACACCTGACTTGAACGCCCATGGCCGCGTCTGTCATGAGCGACTACACGATAACCTTGCTCTAAAAAGAAAAGTAATTGTGTATCCCAATCATCTGAACTCAAAGGCCAACCGTGATGAAAAAATAAAACTTGGGCATCGCGTGGCCCCCAGTCTTTATAGAAAATGTCTACGCCATCTTTTGTGGTTACATATCCCATCTTTGTACTCCTGCTGAAAATCTGCTTCTAGATTCGTTATAAAGGTATGAATATTTATCGTAAGATTAAAGTTAGCTTTAAGGTCAATAGCCTCAATCTTATTGTTAAAATAAAATTTATATGAAGACTCTACTGTACTCTGTATCTTTTTAATCTTTAATTGTTTTTTATTTTATTTCTTTTAAATGTCAAAGACTTTACAGCTAGAAATTAAAGTCTTGACTTTAAAGTGAACTTTAACCTTATAGTGCCGACATTGGCTATAAATTAACACGTCTTGATAAAGACAAAGGTAGCTACGCGGTCAATTAATGTAAAGGTGAACTCCAATGAATATAAAACAACAATTTACTGAGGTTGAATTTGGACAACAAAAAATCAAAGTACCCAAAGGTGGTTATTATGACCGTTTTAGAATGAATCCCGATTTAGATGAAGTCGCTCAAGACCCTGCTGCTGGCAATATCGACTTTTTCCGTCATATTCCTAAAAAATTAGTTGAATCAAGAGTTGGACCTGTTTGGGCACCGAACTTTTATTATCGTAGTGCAAATGTTCAGCTATTAATGCTTGCTCCCATTAAACAGATTAAGGCAAAACTTCCTGATGCTTTAACGCCCTTACAACCATTTCCTGGTTATGGGTTAGTCGCCGTCACTTTTTTCTCTTATTCGGTTTGTGACAATGACCCGTATAACGAGGTGTCGATTGCGATTGTTGTACGCAAACCCAAGGCTCGTGGGCCTCACATCGCAGAGTTAATGAAATCGATGCGTCAACGCCACTTTCATGCACATGTTTTAGCTTTGCCTGTAGATACAGAAATTGCTAGAGTCCGTGGTGTATATGGTTACCAGTTACCAAAATGGTTAACTAAAATTGACGTCAACATTAACTCAAAAGAAGTCCAAGCCAATATTTTTGATTTTAATGGCAAATTGGATTTAAGCTTAAAGACCTCTGTACCGACTTTAAAACATGTTGATTCTGAAACACATATTAATAAAGCAACCATGCTACATATAGTCGATGGGAAATGGCATCAAACAGATGTTCAATCAAACGTTCTTTCTTTTGCGCAAAAGCTTTTTCCAAAGAAAGTACAATTTGTGAAAAATGAAGGCCCTTTGACAAAGTTGCTAAATGAACTTGGCGCTTCAAAAATTCTCCGCTTGGATGTTATTCAAGATGCCCAAGCAGTCCTTAATTTGCCTACTCCGTTATAAATCTATTCTTCGAGATATAAAAAGAGACCAACTTGTGGTCTCTTTTTATTCTTAGATCGCTTCTCTGGTCATCTCACCATTTACCAGTCTTAAAATCTGCAACGGATTGCTGTCTTTTAAGGCTTCCGGCAATAAACTTTGCGGATAGTTCTGGTAACACACAGGTCTTAAGTAACGGTCAATGGCCAAGGTTCCGACTGAGGTGCCTCGTGCATCTGAAGTGGCTGGGTATGGTCCACCATGTACCATCGCATCACAGACCTCAACACCTGTTGGGTAGCCATTTATGAGTAAACGGCCTGCTTTTTCCTCTAGCACAGGAACTACATCTGCAAACTCGGTTAAGTCAGCTTCATCGGCAATTAAAGTCGCAGTCAGTTGCCCATTCATGCTTTGTAGTGCCTGAATGAGTTGGGCTTTATCTTCAACTTCAATGACGACTGTAGTTGGCCCAAAGATTTCTTCTTGTAAAAGCTGGTCACCCGCCAGTAAAAGCTCAACATCAGCTTTAAACAGTTGTGGCTGTGCCTGATTACCTTGTTGAGTATTGCCAGCCAAGTGTTCAATACCTTGATGTGCAGTTAAGTGCTCAAGACCAGCGGTATAGCTTTTTAAGGTTCCGGCATTGAGCATAGTCTGCGCAGGCTTAGCCCCCATAATGTCGGTCAGGTTGCTAATGAGCTGGTTAAATTCAGCTGATTTAATTCCCAAGATTAAACCCGGATTAGTACAGAACTGACCACAGCCTAAAACCACTGAATCAGCCAAGTCCTGTGCAATTTTTTCACCACGGTTTTTTAAGGCTTCTGGCAACATCAGCATCGGGTTAATACTGCTCATTTCAGCAAACACCGGAATCGGTTGTGGACGGGCTGCGGCCATATCACATAAAGCTCGTCCACCACGTAATGAACCTGTAAAACCCACAGCCTGAATTAAAGGATGCTTCACTAAAGGTTCACCCACGCCATTACCGTAGATCATGTTAAATACACCTTTAGGCATATTTGATTTTTCTACGGCACGCTCAATTGCCTGAGCTACAAAGTCTGCTGTCGCCATATGTCCACTATGGGCTTTCACCACCACAGAACAACCTGCTGCCAGTGCCGAAGCAGTGTCACCACCCGCAGTTGAGAATGCTAAAGGAAAGTTACTTGCCCCAAAGACTGCCACAGGGCCAACACCGATTTTAATCTGACGCAAGTCTGGGCGAGGTAAAGGCTGGCGCTCAGGTAAAGCGGTATCAATACGGGCACCTAAAAAATCACCACGGCGCAGCACTTTGGCAAATAAACGCATTTGCCCACTGGTCCGGGCACGTTCACCTTGTAAGCGTGCAAGTGGCAAAGCGGTTTCTTGTGAGACGATTTCTAAAAAATCTGTACCCAAAGCATCGAGCTCATCGGCAATATTTTCTAAAAAAACTGCACGCTGTTCAGGTGACGTATGGCGGTAAGTCTTAAAGGCTTGACTGGCTGCTTCACAGGCCTGATTCACCTCTTGTTCTGTTGCATGGTGAAACTCATAAGGCAAAGTTTCACCAGTCGTAGCATGAATACTTTTTAATAAAGTTGTACCTTGTGCGCTGCGTGAACCGCCAATAAAGTTGTGTCCAATGACCATTTTTATATTCCTTAGAGAGTAATAACTGAACCGATCGGTAACTCGGGTTGCATATGAGCAAGTTTGTTTTTGAGTGGATGGCCGAACTCTTTCATTTCTATTTCAAACTCATCATTAACTTGTGCTTGGATACCATCAGCAAAAGATAGAGTCGCAGTACCGAAATAATGGATGTGAACATCCCCTGCTTTTAAGAATTGTCGATACTTAAAGTGGTGATATTCCAGATTTGCCAAGCTATGGCACATATTGTCTTCACCCGACAAAAACTCTTTTTCCCAAATGATTTGTCCATCACGACGCAAGCGACTGGTTCCAACTAAATGTTTTGGTAATTCACCTGTCCGTAAAGCTGGACCAAAACTACAAAAACGCAATTTAGAATGGGCCAGATATAAATAATTACGGCGCTCCATTACGTGATCAGAATATTCATTGCCTAGCGCAAACCCGATTCGGTAAGGCTTTAAGTCTTCGCCAATAACATAGAGGCCTGCGATTTCAGGTTCTTCGCCGCCGTCTTCAGCAAATGGAGGTAAAGGCAGCTCTGCTCCCGGTCTTACCACAATTGAACCATCGCCTTTATAAAACCATTCCGGTTGCGCACCGATCTGACCTTCTGCTGGACGGCCCTTTTGTAGGCCCCATTGAAATATTCGCATGGTGTCGGTTACCGAGCTGTCATCACTTAAATTTTGTTGATGCATTTTGTCGCGTGCAGATGCAGAACCTAAATGGGTTAAGCCTGTACCGGAAATTAAACAATGCGTTGGATCTGGATGATCTAAAGGCGGCAATACCTTTAAGTCTGCTAATAAAGATGAATAATCATAAGTTTCGGACTCAAACCCTAACGCCTCAACTTGTTGTTCCAGTGAAACTTTATTGCGGATTGCTAAAAGTGCTAAATCACGAACCGATTGAATATCTTTAACCGGATATGCCATGTTGCCTTCTACTTTCGCGACGGCACGTTGATTTGCACGATTTTCAAATTGAATAATTTGCATGTTTTATTCCTTACAAAGGCTTTTGAATATTCACTGTTTGTGTTTTTTGACGTTCGAGCTTGGCATAGACGATGTAAGTCAGAATCAAGCCAAAAAGCATGACGATAGATAAGAAATACAAACCAGCAGCCATATTTCCCGTGTATTCTTTTAACAGTCCGATCCCAAATGGACCGACATAGCCACCTAAATTTCCAACAGAGTTAATTAAGGCGATACCAGCCGCTGCACTTGCACCCGTTAAGAAACGACCCGGTAATGTCCAAAACACGGCAGTCGATGAAAATAGACAGAACGCAACTACAGCCAAAGCTGCCAACTGCATAACTGGAGAATTTAGCCAACCACTTAAAAACATTGCACAAGCACCTAGTGCATACAGAAAACTTAAGTGTCCGTAACGATCGTTCAGGCGGTCAGTACTACGCGGAATAATGAGAAGTCCAATAATTCCAAAAATATAGGGAATGCTAGATAAGAACCCAATTTGAATATCACTACCTCCGCCAAATTGCTTAATAATGGTAGGAAGCCAGAGATTTAAACCATAAATACTTAAAGTTACCGGTAAGTAGTAAAGTGCTAATAAAAGTACGCGTTTGTCTTTTAAAGCATGTAGTGGATTGGCATGTCGGGTTTGGTCATATTCGGCTTCATCTTTAACGAGTTCATTTTTAAGCCATTGTTTTTGTTCAATGCTTAACCATTTTACTTTATCAATGTTATCGGGCAGCCACAAAAATGTAGGTAAAGCCAATAAAACCGCGGGCAAGCCAACTGCAACAAACAACCATTGCCAGCCGTGTAAATTTGCAATGCCATCCATTCCAAGTAATAGACCAGCTAAAGGCCCTGCAATCATCATGGCAATCGGTTGTGAAAGCACAAACATTCCCATGATTTTTCCGCGATGCCGCACCGGATACCACTGCGTAATTAGGTATAAAACACCAGGGAAAAAACCCGCCTCTGCTACACCGAGTAAAAACCTTAAGAGATAAAAACTTTTAGGGCCTTGAATAAGCGCCATGGCCATGGTGATGAGGCCCCATGTTAATAAAATGCGGGTAAACCATTTACGAGCACCAAATTTGTCTAAAAGCAAATTACTTGGAACTTCAAAAAGAAAATATCCAAAAAATAAGCCAGCTCCTAGACCATAGGCAGCATCACCAATTCCTACATCGGCACCCATATGCAAATGAGCGAACCCGACAGCGGCCCGATCAATATATGCCACCAGATATAGTATGACTAATGCAGGTATCAGCTTAAACGTGACCGTCCGTATTACATCCTTTTCGAAATCCATGTTCGACTCCATTTCCTATTATTTACTTATAGAGCATCTTGCTCGTAAATTATCCTTTCAATTTAAAATATAGTAATACTATTTAAATTTCAAACCTTTTAAAAATAAAATTTATGGTGTATTTTTAATTTAATTAATTCTAATAGTAATACTATATAGGGAAATTTGTATGAATAACAAACAAGTTCTTCGTTCGGCTGCCTGGTTTGGTACAACGGATAAAAATGGCTTTATGTATCGCAGCTGGATGAAGAACCAAGGAATTCCAGATCATGAGTTTCAAGGCAAGCCTATCATTGGGATTTGTAATACGTGGTCTGAACTCACCCCATGTAATGCGCATTTTCGAAAAATTGCCGAACACGTAAAAAAAGGGATTTTAGAAGCGGGCGGCTACCCTGTTGAGTTTCCTGTATTTTCAAATGGTGAGTCGAATTTACGTCCTACCGCCATGTTTACCCGTAACTTAGCCAGTATGGATGTCGAAGAAGCGATTCGTGGTAACCCTATTGACGGTGTGGTGTTACTGACAGGTTGTGACAAAACCACCCCTGCATTATTAATGGGCGCTGCAAGCTGTGATATTCCTGCCATTGTAGTGACTGGTGGACCAATGCTGAATGGTAAGCACAAAGGTAAAGACATTGGTGCAGGTACTATCGTTTGGCAAATGCATGAAGAGTTAAAAGCAGGAAAAATTGATTTAAATGAATTTCTATCTGCCGAGTCTGGTATGTCACGCTCGGCTGGTACATGTAACACCATGGGCACTGCTTCTACAATGGCGTGTATGGCTGAAGCCCTAGGCACTTCCTTACCCCACAATGCGGCCATTCCAGCAGTAGATTCTCGACGTTATGTGTTGGCTCATCTTTCGGGTATGCGTATTGTTGATATGGTTCATGAAGATTTACGCCTTTCTAAAATCTTAACCAAAGAAGCCTTTGAAAATGCCATTAAAGTCAATGCAGCTATTGGTGGTTCAACCAATGCCGTGATTCACTTAAAAGCAATTGCTGGACGTATTGGTGTAGATTTACAACTTGATGACTGGAACCGTGTTGGCCGTGGCATGCCAACCATTGTTGACTTACAGCCTTCGGGTCGTTTTCTAATGGAAGAGTTCTATTATAGCGGCGGCTTGCCAGCCGTGATTCGCCGTATGGG
The DNA here is from genome assembly GCF_031196675.1 of Acinetobacter sp. 148. Taxonomy (NCBI): domain Bacteria; kingdom Pseudomonadati; phylum Pseudomonadota; class Gammaproteobacteria; order Moraxellales; family Moraxellaceae; genus Acinetobacter; species Acinetobacter sp. 148. The sequence continues at coordinate 25,507 of NZ_JAVIMT010000054.1, forward strand.
CGAAGCCAGTCTCTTACCACATCCACAAGCCTTAACCGTAAACGGTCAAACCATTTGGGAAAACTGCCAGCAATCACCTATTTATAACGATGAAGTGATTCGGAAAATAGATAACCCAATTCGACAAGATGGCGGTATGTGTATTTTGCGCGGTAATTTAGCGCCTAAAGGTGCGGTGCTTAAACCATCTGCCGCCACACCGGAGTTGATGAAACACCGTGGTCGTGCAGTCGTATTTGAAAACTTCGATGATTATAAATCCCGCATTAATGACCCAGATCTAGATGTTGATGAAACTTGTATCCTTGTGATGAAAAATGCCGGCCCTAAAGGCTATCCGGGCATGGCCGAGGTTGGAAATATGGGGCTACCACCAAAGATTTTAGCTAAAGGCATTACCGACATGGTTCGTATTTCCGACGCACGTATGAGTGGAACTGCGTATGGCACGGTCGTTTTACATGTTGCCCCTGAAGCTATGGCGGGTGGGCCTTTGGCTGTAGTTCAAAATGGTGACTTCATTGAACTTGATGCCTATGCTGGAAAACTTCACCTAGAAGTGAGTGATGAAGAACTTAAGCAACGTCTTGAAAATTTAGCACCACCAGCTCCACCAAGTTTTATTGGCGGTTACCGTAAGCTCTATGTAGAACATGTTTTACAAGCCGACGAAGGTTGTGATTTTGATTTCTTGGTCGGTTGCCGAGGCTCGGAAGTTCCACGTCATTCCCATTAATATTTATTCTTGAAAAAGATGATCTTGTTAAAACACAAGGTCATCTATACCATAGGATATTCAACATGTCGTAATAGTGAAATATGAGTAAAGCTGACTATAAAAATCCTATTCCAAGCAAAAGCCAACATGCATTAATTGTTCAACAATTGGGATTAAAAATCGTTTCTGGAGAAATCTCAGAAAATGAAAAACTCCCAAGTGAAGTTGATTTATGTGAGGAATATAAAGTCAGCCGCCCTGTCTTTCGCGAAGCTATACGTGTTTTAAATGCGAAAGGCTTAACATATTCAAGGCCCAAAATCGGAACAGTAGTTCGACCTAAAGAAGAATGGCATTTACTCGACCCAGATGTACTGTTCTGGTTGATTCAAACCACGCCTGAACATGAGTTTTTTAAAACACTTTCTACCGTACGACGAGTTTTAGAACCAGAGTTAGCCTATATTGCGGCAAGTACAGCAAATGAAGAAGATATTGAGCGTATTAAGCAAGCCTATGAAGGAATGGAAAAGGCAACAACAGTTGAAGAATTTATAGAGCCAGATATCCAGTTTCACTTAGCAATTGCCAAAGCAACGCATAATGACTTATTGGCTTATATGTCAAAAATGCTGGTTTTACCTTTGCAGCAATCGATTCAAGTCACCAGTCTACGCCCAAATTTACAAGGTCATTCGCTACCAAGACATAAAGCAATTTTGACAGCAATTGAAAATAAAGATCCGCTCTCTGCTCGCCATGCTTCACTCGTTCAGCTAGATGACACTAAGATGGCTTATGATTTAATTAAAAAATAATTTTCTCTATGTATTAGAAAAAGCCTGCTGACTCTAAATTAAAGTGATCAGGCTTTTTATTTATAAATTAGAACACCTTTTTTACAGAGACTGTAAAAGTTGAATCAATTGGATTTGAAATAGGTGCACCCGGCTCACCATTGCTATACTTTTTATAATAAGCATTTTTATCCCATGCCTTGGTATAGGCTAATCCTGTACTCCAACCATCACCTAAATCTTTAATTACTTCGGCTTTAACATCTTGAAAGTTCGACTCTGAAAAGTTTTTGATTCTTTCATAGCCATAGTGGGCACCAAAAGTCCAAGTTTCACTGATCGGCTGGGTAAAGTTAACATCTAAATAACTTGATCCTCTTGACCTTTTACCAGCAGGTCCACCCATGGTTTTAGAGTTATAACCAGCATAATCTGGCGTGTAAGTCACAAAGTATTTAAGGCTTAAAGGACCATAGCCAATTTGAGGTACGATTTCACCATAGTTATAACTCGTACTTCCCGTTTCTGGTGTACTTTTAGCGCTTGGATAGTAATAATAAAAAATAGACATACCAATCGAGAATTTATCGATTGTTTTTAAATAACCTGTATAAAAATCCCATTCAACTGAAGCATCGCGGAGATAGTTAGAGCTGACACTTGATGCCCAAGTTCCAACAAAAAAACCATTCGGATTGGCATAATCCAGTCCACCTTGTAAGGCTGGTTTACCCCAAGTTTGTTGGAAACCACGTGAAATATATTGACTAGCAAAAGTCACATTCGCACTATAAGGAGAAGTTTTTTCTTGTTCTTTTAATTGTTCCGCATGTACAACGCTAGTAGACATAATAAGTGAAGCTAAACCTAAAATTTTTCTCATTCAATAATTCCTTTTACATATTACCTATAGGTTTAAAGTTTTAAAATAACATGATAATTCAATTTAAAACGTATTAAAAAGTTATAAATTTAAATTTCTGGATACTTCTTCTTCGCTATAGATCTCTTCAATGCAATCTAAAATTTTAGGAATATAGGAACTTTGGTCCATATTGCGCATGGATAGAGAGATAGGACTATAGGCTTCTAAATCTAAAATATTTAAATAAGTTAGATTTTTCATACCAATATCACAGGCACTTTCCGGAATAATACAAATACCCTCTCCGGATGCCACTAAGCCAAGTGCCATATGAATTTCTCGTACTTCAGTCAGCTTGGCCGGAACAAGACCTAATTTGGTAAATAAAGCTTGAATAGTGGTCGAAAAATTTGGTTTAGGTGTGGTTGGATAAGAAAAAATCGTCTCATTAATAATTTGAGATAAATAAATTCCCGACTCTTGGAATTCACTTAATGGGTGTTTTTTATGGATTGCGAGTTTTAACTTTTCTTTTCTGAGCAGAAGCCGCTTAATTGCTGGATCACTAATTGGTAATCGACCAAAGCCTAAATCGATTTTGCCTAACTTTAAAGCCTCGACCTGATCTCGTGTACCACATTCAATAAGCTCGACATGAATGTCAGGATTTTTTTGCCTAAATAGATAGATGACTTGTGGTAATCGCCCATAAAGAAGCGAACTCACATAACCTACTTTAACAACGTTCTCGACCAGCTTCATTTTTTTAGCCATCGAAGCAGCTTGAGCGGTGTGAGTCAAAATTTGCACCGCATGCTGGTAAAAAAACAGCCCTGCTTCCGTTACTTTTAATGGACGAGAGCCTTTTTCGAATAAATCGATCCCTAATTCTTCTTCTAGTTTTTTGATTTGGCGTGTTAAAGGTGGCTGAGCAATAAAAAGCTTTTCTGCGGCTTTCGTGAGACTCTGTTCTTCAACAACGGTAACAAAATAACGTAGATGTCTTAATTCCATTAATATACCTTTTTAGTATCTTAAAATACCGTTCTATATCTATTTTAGGCTATTACATTCTTCTATGGTATACAAACAAGTTCGTAATAGTTGAAACTTCATGTATAGAACCATAGAAACCATACTTGTGGATATTCCAACTATCCGTCCTCACCAGTTGTCTGTGACTACTATGCGTACCCAGACTTTGGTACTCGTTAAAATTACGACCACGGATGGTATTGTCGGTTGGGGTGAAGCCACCACCATTGGTGGGCTGAACTATGGTGAAGAAAGTCCTGAGAGTGTCAAAGCCAATATTGATACCTACTTTGCACCATTACTGACATCAGTTAAAGATTTAAATGTTGCACAAACACTAAAACTGATTCGTAAAAATATTAATGGTAACCGCTTTGCTAAGTGTGCCATTCAGACTGCCCTACTTGATATTCAGGCCAAACGTTTAGGTGTGCCATTAAGCGAAGTTTTAGGCGGCCGTCTGCGTAATAGTTTACCTGTGCTTTGGACGCTTGCGTCTGGTGATACGGAAAAAGATATTGCTGAAGCTCGCAAAATGATTGAGCTAAAGCGCCACAACACGTTCAAACTTAAAATTGGTGCACGTCCTTTACAGCAAGATGTTGACCATGTGATTGCTATTAAAAAAGCATTAGGTGCTGATGTTAGTGTACGTGTAGATGTGAACCGTGCATGGTCAGAACTTGAGTGTATTCATGGTATTCAACAGCTCCAAGATGGTGGAATCGATTTAATCGAACAGCCATGTGCCATTCAAAATACCGAAGCACTTGCTCGCCTCACCCATCGTTTTGATGTCGCAATCATGGCAGATGAAGCTTTAACTGGCCCTGACAGCGCATACCGTATTGCAAAAAATCATGGTGCAGATGTATTCGCCGTAAAAATTGAACAATCTGGTGGTCTGATTGAAGCATGTGAAGTTGGCAAAATTGCTGGTTTGGCTGGTATCGATCTATATGGCGGCACTATGCTTGAAGGTCCTGTAGGAAGTATTGCATCGGCCCATGTATTTGCAACTTTTGAAACGTTAGCGTTCGGCACTGAATTATTTGGTCCGTTATTACTTACCGAAGAAATTTTAAAAGAGCCGCTACGTTACGAAAACTTTGAATTGCATTTGCCGACAGCTCCGGGCCTAGGCATTGAAATTGATGAAGATAAGATTGAGAAATTACGTCGTTAAGGCAACAGGATAAGGAGTTTCCCATGTTATTTCATGTACGTATGGATGTGCATATTCCACTTGATATGCCAGCCGACAAAGCAAATGAAATTAAGGCCGTTGAAAAAGCTTATTCGCAAGACTTACAACGCCAAGGTAAATGGCGTCATATCTGGCGAATTACAGGTCAGTACTCGAACATCAGTATTTTTGATGTAGATAGCAATGAAGAATTGCACAACATTTTACAAGGTTTACCTCTCTATCCATATATGGACATTGAAGTGATGGCACTTAACCGTCATCCATCATCTGTTCGTGATGATGATTCGTAAATAGAAAGAATTTTTTAAATGCGATCTCTGAAGTCCATTTAAAAACCAAGCAGATTATTCAGAAGGTAACAAGGAACGTGGCGGCACTTATTCGCTAGCAAAACCAAATGCCCGCAGCGCTGCCACCCAAAACCGTATTGCATACTTAAGGAGTTTTAGTATGAACCGTCAACAAATTGATGCGCTTGTAAAACAAATGAATGTCGACACTGCAAAAGGCGAAGTTGATGCACGTGTTCAACAAATTGTAGTGCGCCTTCTTGGGGATTTATTTCAAGCCATCGAAGATTTAGACATCCAACCTTCTGAAGTTTGGAAAGGTTTGGAATATTTTACCGATGCAGGTCAAGCAAATGAACTTGGTCTTTTGGCAGCAGGCTTAGGTCTTGAACATTACCTTGACTTACGTGCAGATGAAGCAGATGCCAAAGCTGGTATTACAGGCGGTACACCTCGTACTATCGAAGGTCCACTTTATGTTGCTGGCGCACCTGAATCAGTTGGCTTTGCACGTATGGATGACGGAACCGAGACTGGCAAAATCGATACCTTAATTATTGAAGGTACGGTAACCGACACTGATGGCAATATTATTGAAAATGCCAAAGTTGAAGTATGGCATGCCAACAGTTTAGGTAACTATTCATTCTTTGATAAGTCACAATCTGACTTTAACTTACGCCGTACCATTTTCACTGATGCAGATGGTAAATATGTAGCGTTAACCACTATGCCAGTTGGTTATGGATGCCCTCCTGAAGGTACAACACAGGCTCTTCTTAACAAGTTAGGCCGTCATGGTAACCGTCCATCTCACGTTCACTACTTCGTTTCTGCACCGGGTTACCGCAAGCTGACTACTCAATTCAACATTGAGGGTGATGAGTATTTATGGGATGACTTTGCCTTCGCTACTCGTGACGGTTTAGTGGCAACAGCAGTAGATGTCACAGACCCTGCTGAAATTCAACGCCGTGGTTTAGATCACGCTTTCAAACACATCACATTTAACATTGAACTGGTTAAAGAAGCCGCTGCTGCTCCTTCAACTGAAGTTGAACGCCGTCGCGCTAGTGCTTAATTGAAAGTGTATGTGAGTTAAAAGTTCGCTTTTGACTCACAAAATTTACTCCATTTATTACTACCATTAAGAATTTCAATAAATTTTTAGCGGTAGTAATACATCACGTTACCTCATGCTCTAAGGTTTCTCACATGATTGACAAAAGTAAGTCCTCACTAAGCGAGGTTCTATCGCAGATTAAAGATGGTGCAACCATTCTGATTGGTGGTTTTGGTACCGCAGGACAACCCGCTGAACTCATTGACGGTCTGATTGAACTTGGCGTTAAGGACCTGACCATTGTGAGCAACAATGCCGGTAATGGGGATTATGGTCTGGCTAAACTGCTCAAAGCCGGTTCAATTAAAAAAGTGATTTGCTCTTTCCCACGTCAGTCAGATTCTTATGTATTTGATGAACTGTACCGTGCCGGAAAGGTTGAGCTTGAACTGGTACCGCAAGGCAATCTGGCGTGCCGTATTCAGGCAGCAGGTATGGGGCTTGGGGCGGTGTTTACTCCAACTGGCTTTGGAACACTTTTAGCTGAAGGCAAAGAAACCCGTCATATTGATGGTAAAGACTACGTGCTTGAGTATCCGATCAAG
>NZ_JAVIMT010000055.1:0-909 GCF_031196675.1 Acinetobacter sp. 148
AATGATCAAATCTTTATTTAGACTCTCTTTACGCATGGTCACAGGTTTTGTTCAAAGTCTGATTAAACTTTGTGGATTAAATTGGACCGCACCAGATTACAGTACGCTTTGTCGAAGACAAAAACATATTGATATTGCGATTAGCTATCAAAAAAGTAGTGATGGGCTACATCTACTCGTCGACTCAACTGGCTTAAAGTTTCTAGGTGAAGGTGAGTGGAAACGTAAGAAACATGGACCTGAATATCGTCGCCAATGGCGTAAGCTTCATATTGGCATCGATGCTGAAACCTTGCAAATACGTGCAGTACAGCTTACTACAAATAATGTGAGCGATTCGCAAGTACTCGGTGATTTACTTGCTCAAATTCCCTTAGATGAACGAATTGATTCGGTCTATACCGATGGTGCTTATGACACGAAGCACTGCAGACAAGTCATTCTAGATCGAGATGCACATGCGCTCATTCCGCCAAGAAAAAATGCAAAACCATGGAAAGATCAGAAATTGAGATCTTTAGAGCGGAATGAGTTACTGAAAACAGTTAAACGTTTAGGAAGAACGCTTTGGAAAAAATGGTCTGGTTATCATCGTCGAAGTTTAGTTGAAACCAAGATGCATTGCATCAAACTATTAGGTGATAAATTAACAGCAAGGAGTTTTTCTAGTCAGGTGAATGAGATTCATGCACGCATAGCCGTATTGAACAAATTTACAGAATTAGGTCGTCCTCATACCCAAGTTGTCACTTGAATTCTGTTCAAATGAGCAGAGTGTTATCTTTTAAATCTTTGTGCAACAAAGCCCTTTGGAGAAACCGGACATTTCTATTTTGGAGTTACAGTATGATTTCGTATAATACAGATTATGTTAAATTGATTACATGATACGTTAAGTTCATATTTCTC
>NZ_JAVIMT010000056.1:0-279 GCF_031196675.1 Acinetobacter sp. 148
ATGTGGTTCTCATAGTGGATCATTGTGCACCAAGAAACTCATGGATGATGGGCAGGATCATAAAGACTATGCCAGACTCAAATGGAACAGTAAGACGTGTGATGGTGCAAACAAAAACCAATACATTAGAAAGACCTATAACTAAACTTTGTTTGTTAGAAGAGACTGTTTAAACAGGAAACAAAAGAAAAATGAAGAATTGTTCTCAGCGTTTATGGCTCCACCTAAGTAAATGGTAATTGATATAGTGTCCCTCCTATACAATTAGGGGCCGGAATG
>NZ_JAVIMT010000057.1:0-271 GCF_031196675.1 Acinetobacter sp. 148
GCAGCAAATACACCTTTTACATTGGTTTCGTTGCGGTCATTCACAATGATCTCTCCACGGTTGGTTAATTCAACCTCACTGTCTTTTAAGAAGTCAGTGTTTGGAAGTAAACCAATCTGTACAAAGATCCCTGCAAGCTCTACCACATGCTCTTCATCAGTTGCACGGTCTTTATATTTAAGACCGGTTACTTGTGAACCGTCGCCTAACACTTCTGTGCTTAATGCATTCATAATCACAGTGGTGTTTGGCAAGCTGTTTAACTTGTTTT
>NZ_JAVIMT010000058.1:0-1421 GCF_031196675.1 Acinetobacter sp. 148
ATGAACCGTACCGGGTTTGTCGGAGACTTTTTTATTTAAGTTAGGCCACCTGACCTAACGGGTTAATCTTATCATAGTACATTGCTTCAAACTCAAAAGGCGATACATAACCCAGTGCACTGTGTACACGCTTTTTATTGAACCAATCTACCCAGTTTAGTGTCGCAAGTTGTACATCTGCTAAACCTTGCCAATCTGCTTTTAAATATTCAATCACCTCTGTTTTGTATAAGCCATTCACTGTTTCAGCCAAAGCATTATCGTATGAATCACCAGTCGTACCGACTGATACTCTTAAATTTGCTGCTTCTAAACGATTGGTATAGCGAATAGAAAGATATTGAACACCTCTATCGGAATGATGAATCACATTCTTTGGCATGCCTCGATCGTGCAATGCTTGCTCCAATGCATCGAGCACCATATCTGTATTCATCCGTGTAGATACTTTCCATCCAACAATTGCTCGTGAGAACACATCAATAATAAAGGCGGTATAGACCCAGCCTGAATTTGTTTGAATATAGGTAAAGTCAGCAACCCACAAGTGATTAGGCTGATCAGCAGTAAAATTACGTTTCACTAAGTCAGGTGCACGTTTTTGATCATCTCGGCTACGAGTAGTTTGTTTATTTTTACCACGCCAAACACCTTGTATACCTAGATTTTGCATCAATCGAGCAACAGTACAGCGTGCAATAATATAGCCTTCACGTTTCAGTTTTTGCCAGACTTTACGTACACCATACCGACCTGAACTTTCCTTCCAAATTCGTTTAATCTCCTCAGCATGATGCAAGTCATGTAAATCTCGCTTTGCTCGATGTTCTGGATTTTCGCAGAGATCTAGAGTCCGGTAATAGGTTGAAGCTGCGATCGGTAAAATCCTACAAATCGCATCAACACCATATAAGTCTTTATTGTTATGGATGAAATCCACCATTATTTGTGTGGGCGGTCGAGCTCCGCCTGGGCGAAAAAAGCGGCTGCTTTACGTAGAATTTCATTGGCACGCTTTAATTCTTTAATTTCACGTTCCATTTGCTTCATTTTTTCTTGGTCAGATACCTGTTGTACTTTGGCGGGATTTTGTTGATCTAAGTATTTTTGATGCCAGGCACGAAGTGTTTCAGGAGTACAACCAATCTTAGGCGCAATTGCTGTGATTGCAGCCCAAGTAGAAGGATAATCTTTTTCAGATTCAATCAATAATTGAACCGCTCTTTCTCTGATTTCAGGGGTATATTTTAATTTTGTCATCGGGATAGTCTCTCAGAATATTGACTCTCCGACAAACCCGGTACGGTTCATGCCTTTTTCTTCCCATAGTCTATATAATGTATAAGTTGCATAAGTAGACCTAAGGTCATGAATTGCATAGTTAAAATTCTGAAATTTTTTAGATAAATCATGTCTGATTT
>NZ_JAVIMT010000005.1:0-235829 GCF_031196675.1 Acinetobacter sp. 148
AAAAGTGTCAACACACCCTAAATTAAGCATGAATTGCTGAAATTTTTCATATTGCGGCATAGTCATGGTACGTAAGTGACCACGTAATGCGGGAATATCATGAATTTCACTACGTTTACTGATGGTTTGAAAAAGATCTTGCTCACCGAGATAACATAATATTTGCTCTTCATGATGATAAATTAAATCCCCGCTAAAATGTTGAAAAAAATCATGAAGTTTTAACGTTAGACTTGGACTCATTTCTTTAGCTAACTGGTGCTGGTCGGTTCCGAAAATACTCAGTTCTTGGTTAATGAGAATGTCGCTACTTTGCCATTCGCTTAAGTATGGTTCAAAAAAGCGAGAACGTTGATTACTTACAGCAATACCTAAGGCTGGTATTTGAAAAATAAAAGCGCCCCATAAGTCTTTATGAATCTCTTTTACTATTTTTTTATCGCTGTTCTGGTCTTGAAGAATAGGTAAATTATTTACATAGTGGTATTTAAATAGCAGCACTTGATGATCTGTAATGCCGTCATTCCATGTTACTGAAGCAAACTCGGTAATTTCATTCGCTTCATTGCCTCGGTTAAAAAGTGGAAAGTGTTGTTTTAATTTGCTTAAGACTAAAATGGGTTGGGCTTGTATTGGAAGATAAGCTGGTAACTGCTGAAACTTTAGGCCATAACGTAAAGCAGTCATACGCTGTTCTAAATAATGAATAACTTCAGTTAAAGGTTTTTGCGGTTCATAGAGCAAATAGGCGAGGAAACCAGTTAAAAATGCCCATAATAGACTCCAAATATATTGAATATGAGGATGAAAAAAATATCCAAACAATAGCGTCGTAATACTGCAAATACTTAATAAATACGACAGGGTATTCACAAAACGAAGGTTATGATCTTCACGCCATGGATGTAACGCATTTAAGAGTTCTTGATCTGTTTGTGACTTTTGTCCAGCATCCCAAAGTCGGGCAATATTACGAAAGACCTGTGTATTTTTTTTACGTCTTATATGAAGTGCTTGTTGTGCGGTATCAATTGGCATGAAAGTAATGAGTTGATTATCATAAAGTGCTAACTCTAGATTATCTTTTAAATTGAAAGAGATAAATAGAAATAAGTCTTAAATAATTACTTTTATGACTTCAGTATTTGAGTTTCATCAATGAAATGCTGCAATATATTTGCAAACTGCTCAAATTCTGGCATTGAAAGAGTTTCAAGGCATTCAGCAAGCTCACGTACACTAGTGCCATATAAACTTTGCTGGCGTAAAAGATTTACATTACAGAGCCAACATAATGCAGATGTTTCAGGGTGTATATAGAAATCCCCTGGGAACCCTTCCAACATTTTTTCTAATAATAACAATCGATCAGGGCTTAGAAATTTTACTAAGTCCAATTCATTAATTCCGCTTTGTTGGTATTTTTGATTAAAACGAATATCACTTGATTCCCAAGCTACTCCTAAGCGACAAGCCTTTTTCTGTTGACTTGAAATGCTGACGCCGCGAACTGGAAAATTCTCTAAAATGATGCCGTATAAATTGTAGCTAACATCTTTTAGTTCCCATTTACCTTTTGAATTATAGGCCATCTCTCGATTGAGATAATGGTATCTAAATATTTTATAGGGGTGAGTTGTTTCTCTTACTTGCCACTTGCCGTGTATTGCAGTTAAAACTGAATTTTGTTGATTGCCTAACTTAAACAAAGGAAAGTCTGAAGCAGATGTTCCTTCTTTTGGTAGGTTATCTTCAGTTGCAAATTTGAAATTATATTTATGTTCATAATAATAAGTTTGGATATCTTGAAGTAGGCAAATCAGTTCGGCCGTCGATGCTCTATGATAAAAACCATAAAAAATCGCAAGAATGGCAAAAGGGAAGAAGTAAATCGAGATTAAAAAGCCTAAGGCCATACAAACTAAGGCGAAAATTGTAGCATTCCAAAAAATATAATTTCGAATATCAAGTTGTTGGGGGCCTGTCCAATTCTTTAATGAATAAACAAGAATATCAGGTGGTAATTGCTGATTAAGTAAATTTCTTAATGCCTCAATATTGCTTAAAGTAATTTTGTTATGGGTATTTTGATTGTCAAAAGCACTTTGAATTTTTTGAAAAAGCAGTTTCATAAATTTTATTATTAGTCGAAATTGTAGTTGGGTCAGCTGGGTTAAACCTCGAATTAACTTATAAGATTTAACCCAGCTTTAATCTTTAAACTTCTAATTTATCAATCAGCATTGCATCGCCATAACTAAAGAAGCGATAGCGATCTTTAACGGCATGTTCATAAGCAGCCAAAATATTTTCTCTATTTGACAATGCTGAAACTAACATGAGCAGGGTAGACTCAGGTAAATGGAAGTTAGTAATTAATCGGTCTACGATGCAGAACTCATAACCCGGATAAATAAAGATTTGCGTATCACCAGTCCATGCTGCGATTTTTCCGCCATGCGCTTGAGCTGCACTTTCTAAAGCACGTGTTGCAGTTGTACCGACAGCAATCACTTTATTACCGCGTGCTTTAGTTGCCAAAATTAAATCAATAGTTTCTTGAGGAACATCACACCATTCACTGTGCATGACATGATTCGTAATGTCATCAGTACGTACAGGCATAAAAGTACCTGCACCGACGTGAAGAGTCACAAAGGTTTTCTTAACGCCTTTTTGGTCTAACTTTGCTAACAACTTTTTGTCAAAATGCAAGCTTGCTGTTGGGGCAGCCACACTGGCAATTTTTTCTGGATTATGGAAAACCGTTTGATAGCGTTCAGTATCAATTGCTTCTGCTTCACGATTGAAGTAAGGCGGGATAGGTAAATGACCATATTGCTCAAGTACTGGCAAAATTGGTTGTGAAAACTCAACGACAAATAAGTTTTCGTGACGGCCACGCACAATCACAGGAATATTGTCTTCACCAACAAAAAGCTCAGCCCCTGCTTTAGGTGAGTTGCTCGCTTTAATATGGCAATATGCTGTGGTGTGGTTCAGCATACGCTCAACCAAAATTTCAATCGCCCCACCTGTGGCACGTTTTCCTTTAAGTCGAGCCTTCATGACTTTGGTATCGTTGAGTACCAATAAATCGCCTTCTTCGAACAGATCAATAATATCTGTGAACATATGATCGTGATATTGGCCCTTAGCATCTAAATGCAATAAACGCGAAGCACTACGTGTTTCGAGTGGGTAACGGGCAATAAGTTCATCGGGTAGTTCAAAGGAAAAGTCAGACAGTTGCATATTCAGGAAAAACACCGCAAAAATTGCGCCTAGTATAAACTTTTTCGCTTTTTAATGGCTGTGCTTCTGGTCTAAATCATGAAAAATGTTTAAATGATCTAAAAGTGAACGATAATATTCACTTAGGGTTTGACAAGTTTTGCAAAAGCGCTAATATACGCAACACAAACATACTTCCTCTCCCGAGGTGGTGAAATTGGTAGACGCGGCGGACTCAAAATCCGCTGTCAGAGATGACGTGTCGGTTCGAGTCCGACCCTCGGGACCAAGATTCAGAATCTTATGATTCTACGAAAACCCCTAAGCTAACGGCTTAGGGGTTTTTTGTTGGATATAAAAAAGTTCCTAGACTTTAAGAAATTATGAGCTACTTGCTTTGGTTCCGAGGGTCGGGATCAAATCGCTTATAAATTTAGAGCTATTAAAGTTTTTTTAATTTTTCAATTCAAGCAGACTTTATTTAAATATGAAATGCATTTGATAAAAGCAAAATTTGAGTCGAAGTTAAGGTTTCATATTTATAAGATGATTTAAGCTAATTTTTATCTCTTTTCTAGCTAATTTTGACTTCCTATTTCTTATTACTTACAACTCTTTCTTCCAAAAAAATTGTTGTATTTTTCTAAAGCATACCCACTTTATGTATCTGAAAACCTTTAATTGAAACTTCACATTTCTATTTCGAAAAGAAAGTTGCTCTTTTAATGTACTGTGTTAAAGTTTGTAGTAGATCATAATGATTATAAGTACATTCTTCAAAAGAGCGGTTCCGACCAACAATGACAAAATCTGTGAGGCGGGCATGACACAGCGATTAGAGCTACATCAGGTAGAGCAGTTAACAGCTTGTAAAATATCACTATTACTTGGATTAAATGCCGAGCAGAATTATATTGAGCAATTTTTCCGGTTTAGTCTTCGCCTGTTGAAGTGTCAAAAAGCTTTGCTTACTTTTAATCAGGAACCTTATTTTTGGCATCATTGCCCGGATGGCGTGACTGCAATTTCCTTTAAACCTTCAAGACACCTAAAACAATGTTTTGCTAAACAACAGGTGATTCATCACAATCATCCTTCTTATCAAAATTTAATCAACTATTTAAAAGAGCTAAATATTGAATGTGGGCGTGCCTTAGCTGTCCATTTAGTGCAGCCTGACCAGACATCTATGGGATTTGCAGTTTTCTTCGATGACGATGAAAATTGTTTTGAAGATGATCAAATTCAGTTGCTTCTCGATTACTGTTCTAGTTTTATGCAACAAGTCGAGTTGAAGTTTAATTATGAAGAATTAAATGAACTCTATGAGCAGCAAGTCGCACTGAACTCGAGTAAAACAAAGTTCTTTTCTATTATTTCGCATGACTTGCGGGCGCCGTTTCATGGCTTATTAGGTTTCTCCGAAGTGTTAGCTAAAGAACGTGAAACACTGGATGAATCGAGTATTCAAAACATTGCTGACTATTTATACGACACTTCTCAATCGACCTATAACTTACTTGAAAGTTTGCTGACATGGGCAATGGCCGAAGGTGGTCGCTTTGTTTATCACCCAATTAATTTTAAGCTTAGACAAGTGAGCAATATTGTTTGTGATGTGCTGCATACTTTGGCTTTAAAGAAAAATATTGAATTGGTAAATGCGGTTTCCGAAGATTTAAAAATCTATGCCGATATCAATATGATGACTTCCGTGATCCAAAACTTGGTGTCAAATGCATTGAAATTTACCGATGTTGACGGCTCTGGAAAAGTGTTTATTGAAGCGAAGCAGGTGGGTACAAATGTCGAAATCACTGTACGTGATACAGGGCTTGGCATGACTGAACAGCAAATGGCAAATTTATTCCATCCGCGTATTACAGCAAGCTTTAAAGGCACCGCTGGGGAAAAAGGTGCGGGTTTAGGTTTGAGCTTATGTAAGCGTTTTGTCGAGATTAATCAGGGGAAAATTAGTGTAACTTCCCAAAAAGGAGTGGGAACGACATTTAAAGTTTTATTACCTTCTGCTCAAGAAGTTCCTGAACATCATGTAGAGCAACAAAATACATCTGAAGCAAAATTGGTTTAATCCCTTTTCCTACTACTACTTGAACTGCTATAACTAAAAAGAGAGTCTGAGGAAAAGAGCTTTTTTATATGAATGCGGAGCAGTTACAAAAAACATTGCGTGCCAGCCAATATGCTGAACAAGTTTTAGGGTTACATCAGGCTGTTTTAGAACAAGATTATCAAATAGATCAATTTGCTGCACCGCTCTCAACAGAACAAATTTACCAACTTGTAGACACCACCCTTGACGGAATTGGCGATGAAATAACGTGGATGCGTGCGCTTCGTATACTGCGCAGTCGTTTAATGTTTCGCTGGATCTGGCAAGATGCCAATCAACTGACGGATGTCGTTACACTTACTCGTGAACTTTCAGACTTTGCCGATGCAAGTATTTGTGCCGCAAAGGCTTTTGCTCGTGTTGCATTGGTTGCTAAACATGGCGAACCATTAAGTTATTCAGGCAAAGTTCAAGATTTGATTGTGGTTGCCATGGGTAAGCTTGGGGCACAGGAATTAAATCTATCAAGTGATATCGACCTGATTTTTGCCTTTGATGAGCAAGGCGAAACCAACGGTCGTAAATGTATTGATGTACAGCAGTTCTGTATTTTGTGGGGACAAAAACTTATTTATTTACTTGAACATATCACTGCAGATGGTTTTGTGTTTCGAGTAGACATGCGCTTACGGCCTTGGGGAGATGGCTCAGCATTAGCGATTAGCCATGCAGCTTTAGAAAAATATTTAAGTCAGCATGGCCGTGAATGGGAACGTTACGCATGGATTAAGGCACGCGTAGTTACTGGGGGTAAAGAAGGGCAAGACTTATTAGAAATGACACGTCCTTTTGTATTCCGTCGTTATGTCGATTACACCGCTTTTGCTGCTATGCGCGATATGAAAGCGATGATTGAGCGCGAAGTATTACGTCGGCATATTGAAGATGACATTAAGCTCGGGGCAGGCGGTATACGCGAAATTGAGTTTATTGTTCAGGTGTTCCAGCTTATTTACGGCGGTTCTAAACGTGAGCTGCAAGATCGTCAATGTTTGGTCAGTCTTGAGCATATTGGTGAGGCAGGCTTGTTAGAAAAACAGGCCGTACTAGAGCTTGAAGATGCTTACCTGTTTTTGCGCCGTGTTGAACATGCAATTCAAGCCTTGAATGATCAGCAAACGCAACTATTACCAGAAGAAGCAGATTTACGACAACGCATTATAGATACCTTGGGTTTTACGAGTTGGAATGAATTTATTGATGTTCTTAACGAGAAACGCCAAAAAGTAAAAGTCCAGTTTAAGCAGCTCATTGAAGACACAAGTTCCAATGCAGCTACCGAGAACTTTGGACAGTTAGAGCAGCAGCTAGATGAAGTGTTAGATGATAATGCAAAAAATCTAATTCATGAGTTCTGGCATGGTCATGCACTTAAAAAACTTCCTTCCAATGCGGTGCAGCGTTTAAAAACGTTTTGGCCCCATTTAATTGAAGCCATTTTACAGTCTGAACAACCACAAACTGCATTATTACGTTTAATGCCACTGATTGAATCAGTCATGCGTCGAACCGTCTATTTGGTAATGCTGATTGAAAGTAAAGGGGCATTACAACGCTTAGTAAAAATGGCGACAGTGAGCCCGTGGATTTGTGAAGAGTTAACGCAATATCCGGTATTGCTGGATGAGTTCTTGTCGATGGACTTTGAATTACCAAAACGTAAGGACTTGGAAGACTCATTACGTCAGCAATTACTTCGTATCGAAATTGATCAGGTTGAAGATCAAATGCGGGTACTTCGCCTGTTTAAAAAGAGTAATGTGTTAACGGTCGCTGCAAGTGATGTGTTAGCTGAAAGTCCTCTTATGAAGGTATCTGATGCTTTGACAGATATTGCAGAAGTCAGTGTTAATGCAACTCTTAATTTAGCTTATCAGACCGTAGCAAAGCGTCATGGTTACCCAAAAGATGTCGAAGGAAAACGTTGTTCACTCGATTATAAAGCTTTTGCCGTTATTGGTTATGGCAAGGTGGGTGGTATTGAGCTGGGTTATGGTTCGGACTTAGATCTGGTCTTTATTCACTATCTAGATGAACAAGCCGACACGGATGGTACTAAGTCAATAACTGGTTTTGAGTTTGCTATGCGTGTCGCTCAAAAGTTTATGTCTTTAATGACCACTCAAACGCTTGATGGCCGCGTTTATGAAATTGATACACGTTTAAGACCTTCAGGTGAGGCTGGTTTATTGGTGACAAGCCTGAAAGCCTATGAGCATTATCAGTTGAAAAGTGCATGGCTTTGGGAGCATCAGGCATTAGTTCGTGCACGTTCTATTGCAGGTGATGAAGCGCTTTGCCAAAAATTTGAAATATTTCGCCGCGAGATATTGACTCAATCTAGAGATGAGGCTTATGTTCGTGAGGAAGTGCTGAAAATGCGTCAGAAAATGAAAGACCACTTGGGTTCATCTTCTGAACAAAAAAAACATGGTATTTTTCATTTAAAACAGGACGCAGGTGGTATCGTAGATATCGAATTTATGGCACAGTATGCTGTACTTGCATGGAGCGGGACGAAACCCGATCTCGCCCATTATTCTGATAATGTAAGAATATTAGAAGATGCTGCTAAAGCAGACTGCTTATCCAGTGAAGATGCCACAGCATTAATTCGAGCCTATCTTAGTGAACGTGCCGAAAGCCACCGCTTAGCCCTTGCGAATCAATCCATGCAAGTAAGCGCAGCGGACTGGCGTAGTACCCGTGCGGTCGTTTGCAATTTATGGCAAAGATTAATAGACCCAACCGCCTCGGTTGAGTTGGATAGTGAATGATTTTATAACAATTTGGAGTGTTCCATGAATTTGGCTGATCGTGATGGTTTTATTTGGCAAGATGGACAATTAATTGATTGGCGTGATGCAAAGATTCACGTTTTAACCCATACTTTACACTACAGTATGGGTGTATTTGAGGGTGTTCGTGCTTATGAAACTCCTAAAGGTACTGCAATTTTCCGTCTTCAAGACCACACAAAACGTTTGTTAAATTCAGCAAAAATTTATCAAATGAAAGTGCCGTATGATCAAGCAGCGCTTGAACAGGCACAAATCGATGTTGTTCGTGAAAATAAATTAGCTTCTTGCTATTTACGTCCACTGATCTGGATCGGTTCAGAGAAACTTGGTATTGCAGCAACGAATAACACCATTCATGCCGCTGTTGCAGCATGGGCATGGGGTGCATATCTTGGTGATGAAGCAATGGCGAAAGGTATTCGCGTTAAAACTTCATCATTTACTCACCACCATCCAAACGTGACCATGTGTAAAGCAAAAGCATCTGGTAACTACACGTTGTCAATTCTTGCTCACCAAGAAGTTGCACATTCTGGTTACGATGAAGCAATGCTTATGGACCCACAAGGTTATGTGTGCCAAGGTTCTGGTGAAAACGTATTCTTGATTAAAGATGGCGTTTTACACACTCCAGATATTGCGGGTGGTGCACTTGACGGTATTACACGCCAAACCGTGATGACGATTGCTAAAGATCTTGGTTATGAAGTTGTTGAGCGTCGTATTACGCGTGACGAATTCTATATTGCTGATGAAGCATTCTTCACAGGTACTGCTGCTGAAGTAACACCAATTCGTGAATACGATGACCGTCAAATCGGTGCGGGTTGCCGTGGCCCAATTACCACTGAAATCCAAAAGACTTTCTTTGATGCAGTTCAAGGTAAAAATCCAAAATATGAACACTGGTTAACTTACGTAAAATAAGTTAATCCGTTAACATGAAAAGGCGAACGTTGGTTTCGCCTTTTTATTTTTGGGTTAGGGAGCTTTTATGCATATTGTCTATGTCTCTGATGGTAAAGCAGGGCATCGCTCACAAGCTTTAGGCTTGTTTCAGGCGATGCAAAGACAGCAGGCAAATGCAACTTTTGAAGAAGTCTCTATTAATGACTTGCCTGTTATGTCCTTAATCAAAGCGCTTTTTTCTTCAAAAAAGTCTCTATTTCAACAGACACCCGATTTTATATTTGGTGTTGGAAGTCATACGCATTTTCGTGTCTGGTTGCTCGGTAAAATTTTCAAAAAGGCCAAAACGATTATTTTAATGAAGCCAAATTTACCGACGGTTTGGTTTAATTATGCTGTGATTCCAGAGCACGACGGTATTCCTGCGAATAATCGAGTGATTGTTACGCGTGGGGCATTAAATCCCATTCGTAATGAAAAACGCCATCAAGCTTCTAGAATTTTAATTGCATTAGGTGGTTCGTCAAAACGGCATCAATGGAACCAAGAAAAAGTATTATTAAGCGTGCAAAAGATTGTTGAGAATAATCCGGATGCCGAAATCATTTTAACGACTTCACGTCGAACACCAGCAGAGTTTATTGATATTTTAAGACAACAAAGTTTTGCCCCACATTTACAAATATTTCCGGTTGAGCAAACACCTCAGGGCTGGATTTTTGAAGAAATGCAAAAAGCAGAAGCTGTATGGGTAACAGAAGATAGCGTTTCTATGGTTTTTGAAGCACTTACTGCGGGTTGTCGCGTAGGGGTCATCGCAATCGATCGGTTGAAAGACGATAGAATTACGCACTCGATTGATCAAATGATAGAATCACAACTAATCTCACAGAATACTTGTGTCGTACAGTTACCACAACCTTATGCTTTTAAAGAAGCAGACCGTGTGGCAACATATCTTTTAGCGAAATAATGAGTTTGGCATTGTGTTTTATATCCTGATTTTACTGGTCTTGCTTATTGTGTTATTTAGCTATAAGTATGCGTGGTGGAAGCCAGCAGTGGATTGGAATCGACCACGTGTATTGATGTATCACATGGTACGAGACCATATTAATGGTGCCAAATTTAATAAGCTTCGGGTCAAGCCCGCTGAGTTTGAAAAGCAAGTTGCCTGGATGAAAGCGCAAGGCTTCCATTTTGTAACGATGCACGAATTGCAAGAGAACTGGGGAAAGCACCCTGCCAAAACAGTTGCCATTACCTTTGATGATGGTTATTTAGACAACTTACAAAATGCTTATCCTATTTTAGAAAAATATCAGGCCAAGGCAACCATATATGTGGTGGTTGATCGTCATGATCGTGATTGGTCAACCTATAAAAAAGAACATCATAATAGTGGTGAACTCATGCGTGAAGCTAAGTTGAATGATGCTCAAGTCAAGCAACTGGCAGATAGCGAACTGATTGAAATTGGTTCACATACGTTAACGCATGCTAATTTAAACAAACTGGATGATACGGATTGTTTAAAAGAACTAACTGATTCAAAGCAGTGGCTTGAACAACTGATAGAAAAGCCAGTAACCAGTTTTGCTTACCCATTTGGTATTTACTCAGACCGAGATGTTAAACTGGCGAAACAGTCAGGGTATAGCAATGCAGTGACCACAATCGAAGGCATTGATGATGAACAGCCGGACTTTATGCAACTACAACGTATTAAGATCAGCGGAAAAGATTCATTATTTGCCGTCAAGCTTCGTTTAAAACTTGGTACGCGTGAGGGCTAATCATGAAAATTACGCTTGTGATGGCGAGTGATGAGGAAGGTGGCCTAGAAAAGCATGTACTTGAGCTGGCTGCTGGTTTATCACAAGCACATAAAGTTTCTTTAATTGCACATCAGAAATATCAAAGTCAGGTGGAAAGTTCGGTGAACTTTGTTGCTTTTGATATGAGTGGCAGTCGTTATAACCCGTGGACGAAATATCTGCTTAAAAAAACAATATTGGGGACAGAACCACAAGTGCTACATGCTCATGCTTCTAAAACGGCCAAACTGTTGCAAGGCATGATTGCAGGTTTTAATTTCCCTTGTGTGGTGACTATCCATGGTGCAAAGAAAAAGATTGATTCTTACTTGGCATTTGATCATATCATTTGTGTGAGTAAGCGACTCGCGCAGATTGTGGGGCAGCCGGAAAAACTCAGTGTGGTCTATAATGGTATTTCTTTGAATATGCCTGCTCAATCATTTGTAAAAAATAGAAAATTTATTGCCATTGGACGTTTAAATGAAGTGAAAGGTTTCGATCTTTTACTGGCTGCTTGGCGGAACATTTCACACCAATTAACTATTGTTGGTGATGGTGAAGAACGAGAAAAGTTAGAGCAATTGATTCAAGAGTACCAATTAGCTGATCGGGTTCACTTGTATGGGTATAGTGACAATATTCACCCATTGATTACAGACCATGAGGCTTTGATTGTGTCTTCCTTGCGTGAAGGGGGTCCGTATACACTTGCTGAAAGTTTATTGCTTCAACGTCCTGTGTTAGGGACTGATGTCGGAATGATGGCTGAGTTTATTCCTGTTGAGTTTCTATGTGAACCAAATAATATTGAAGCATTGCAACAAGTGTTTCAAAACTATTTGGATGTGGTAGCCCCTGAAGCAAGTTTTAAAAAGGCTTATGCTCTGGCACAGGAACAACTGACTTTTACAAAAATGATTGATCATACGGTCCAAGTCTATCAATCATTGCTTTCAGCATAGGATGATAGATTAATGGCACAACAAAAACCTTTTATCCTAGCGTTGACCGATGGTAAAGCAGGCCATGAAACTCAAACTCAAGGAATAGTGCAACTACTGAATCAACAGCAAGAGTATCAGGTCGAATGGGTTCAATTAAATCTACCTAAAAAATGGTTGTATCGTGTTCTGAAGTTACTGATCAAGTTTTCAATAAATACAGAGTGGTTACGTTATTTTTTTGATGCCCAAACCCTAAGAGCATTAGAGCAGAAACAGGTTACTTATATTGTATCTGCAGGGGGAAACACTCTACTTGCCAATCTATTACTCAAACAACATTTAGACAAAGATCAGTCTGTGAAAAATTTGGTCGCGAGTTCATTACGGGGGATTCGCGCTAACTTGTTTGATGTGGTATTTACTACTCATGAACAACAAGCTGTTTTGCCTCATTATTTTTACTATCCAATTGCACCGAATAAAATGAGTGCTTTACCTCTAACACGCGAGCAGGCTCGAGAACATTTGAGTATTCAAAATGCTGAGCAAACGATTGCAGTTTTGATTGGTGCTGACACTAAAACAGTAAAAATTGGCGAGGTGGCACAATGGGTAACAGTTTTACAACGGATTCGCCAGCAATATCCTACAGCGCGATTACTACTGACAACATCACGAAGAACATCGGTTACTTTTGAAAAAGAATTGCAGAAACTTGCCGAGCAGTATGGCATTTTTCAGCTCCATGATCAGTTAACATGGGTAGCACAAGGGCAAAGTTGCGATATTAAAGATTATATTAAAGCAGCAGATTGGGTTTTGGTGAGTCCAGATTCTACTTCCATGGTTGCTGAGGCTGTAATGTCAGGAAGCAAATTAGTGGTAGCTTATGATGAATTGGGCTTCCAAGACGGGCATATTGAGGCACAGTTAAGATTCTTAGCTAAACAACACTGGTTGTATTTATTAAATTTAAGACAATACTATAATTTTCCAGAGATTTTAGAAGAATTACAGGTGCAGAATCATACAAAAGAAATAACTAGAAAATTAAAAAATATTTTTGTGCATATCTCGGATTCGGCAGGATTAAAAAATAAATAATTTTCTTTTAATAGATAGTTGTAGACCTCTTTTAATTAGTGATAGCCGTAGTTAGCTTATGGGAATTTTCATTTCACCAAAGTTTTGCTCAGTAGAGTATAGGTCTAATAATTCTTACTGTTGTACATGACAATCTATCATTATTTCAAAGAGCTGTATTGGGAAAATTATATTATATAAGCCATTTTATTTATAAGGTTGAATATTGGGTGTGGCGGTAGATAATTTTAAAGATACAAAAACTTATAGAAAAATAGAGGAAAAAATCTAATTTATAGATTGAAACTATGTTTTGAATCCCAAAAGAATTCTTTTAGGGTATTAGAAAATAATAGCTATTTTTTATAAAACAATTAACTATTACTGATAATAAAGGAAATAATGTTTGTTTATCTAAGATGACCAAGACTTTCACGGGATTAGTCTTTGCAAGAAATTGATCAAATACTATTTTATGATAAAAATCAAATCAATGATAAATTTCAAAAAATAAACTCTTTTTGTTATTTGGATTGTTTGAATAAAGCCTTATATGGAGCAACTAAGCAAATTGATAAAATAAATTGTATAAGTAGTTTTAGAGTATAAATTGGAACAATATACAAAGGTAAAGTCTGAAGCGCTATTATACTAGTTGGAATAATACGTTCATAATAGCGGCGGCGAATAGCCAAAGAAGCATTTTTTCTTAATTCTTTTGATAAACATTTTTGGTTGATTTGATAAGCTTTATTTGCTTTAGGATGCTGTTGAGAATAAATTTTTAAGAAATGTGAAATATTTTGGCGAAATAAAATGACTTGACGTCTAACTTCAAAATGATCTCTTTTCTTTTTTGCTTGAGCAATAACGCTTGTATCATGATAACGAAAATAGTTTAAGCATTCATGAGAAAAGAAAATATCACCTTGAGATACAATTTTCGCCCAGATTTCCCAATCACCGATGAAACGCAATTTTGGATTAGCGCCCCCAACATCAAAATAACTTTGTTTTTTGAAAATAACTCCACTAGCATTAGGAATAGTATTTTGAGCACTTAAAAATCTTTCGATGTACTCAAGGCCAGCCATTTCAAAATCTTTTCCAAATAACTCAGGGTTAACATGGTCTGTAAAATCTTTCCAGGTTCCTGTAACTTCACCGTGTGCATTCATACGGTAAGATTGACTATAGGCAAGAACTAGCTTAGGGTTTTTTTCAAAATGAGGGACTAATTTTTCTAAAAATTGTAAGTCAGCAACATCATCAGACTCTGCAATCCAGATTAGATCGCCCTTTGCTAGATGCATGCCTTTATTCCATTGGCAAAAGGTTGAACCCGAATTTTGTTTATTGATAATGCAATGTGAAACTTTAGGGTGGCTTTTATACTTTTCTAAAATTGCTGCACTATGGTCTGGGGAAAGATCATCTAAAAGAATTAATTCAAATTGCGAATAGCTTTGATTAAGAATGCTCTCAATTCTGTCTTCTAAATATTGCGCGTGGTTATAACTTGGTACAATAACACTAACAAACACGTGAGGGAGACCTATAAAAAGTTAAAATAAAAAATTTAAGTTTGAAACACTAGGTCAACAATAGTCTCTAACCTATTTTTATAAGTATGACTTTGTTGAACTTTATACATGGCTGCTTCAGCGCTGATTATTGGGTCTTTTAACTTCAATTGCAATTCTTGCGGATTCTCAAATGAAATTATTTCATTTTTGATATCAAAAGCATAGTTAAGATCTTCAACATACTCGCTTACCAGAATACAACCACAAGCCGGAGCTTCGAAACAACGCATATTCATACCTTGACGAATGTTTTTCTTGTTAATGACATTCAAGATGTAACGATGCGTTCTGTAGAGTTCGGCAACTTCAGTCAAAGAAATATTGTGAGGGTGAACAATACTGTTTGTTTTGCTGAGTTTATCCCATCCTTTCCCATAGACAGTGATGGGAAGGGGAATCTGTTCAATGAGTTCTTGTCGATCAGGCGACCATGCGCCTACAAATAAAAGACGATCATCCTTTTGTTCATTGCTAGAAAAGAAGACATCTGGGTTATAAGCAAGAGGTAGATAAATGGCGTAATTTAGCCCCATAGCCCTCGCATCTTCGATAAAGCTAGAATCGGTAAAGCAATATAAATCAATGACGTCTTTAGATTTTAATAAGCGTTCATCAAAAAAGTCACCAATCCAATGTGCTTTTTTGCATGGAAAGTCTGCCAAAACTTGCAGTAAATGATCATTAAAATAAAAAAGATCGGCAATGAGAATCAAATCTGGCTGAAACGTTTGCAGTTTCTTTTTGAGTAAATTTGCCGTATATATATCTTTGTTTGGTAATAGCTTTTTTAGAAACCGATCGGTGGTATTGTTATGATTTAAGGCAAAGCCTTGGATTTCATAATCAGGGCTTTGATGGGCAGCAGCAAGAATATTTTCGTACCACTGCAAAATACCGCCGCGTTTACCAATGATGAGCAGTTTCTTTTGCATTACTTTTTATCCGCATTACCTTTGAGCACCATATAAATTAGGGCAACAAAGATAAGTAATGCACCGACTAAACTACTTACACAGAAATAAAGAATACGTTGGTTCGTTGTGAGGTTAAATAGTTCATTCGCAAGGATGTAGCGCATGAAAAACCATTGTGCGAGGGAGAATACAATCACGACTAAAGCATGTCGACGTACATCTGGGCGCATAGCCATAAAGCTGACCTCTTAATTGAAAGCAGCTTATTATGCCACTGACGTGCTTTTTCGCAAAGGATAGCTTATAAAAACCGAATGTTTGTTTGATATTGTTTAATAAAAAACCCTGCAATTGCAGGGTTTTTTATTAAAGAGCAATTAAGCTTCTTTCTTTTGTTGTTCACGTAAGCGGATGCCCAAGTCACGAAGCTGGTTTGCTTCAACAGGAGCCGGTGCTTGAGTAAGTGGACATTCAGCAGTTTTCGTTTTAGGGAACGCAATAACATCACGAATTGAAGTCGCGCCAGTCATAAGCATTACTAAACGGTCAAGACCAAATGCCAAACCACCGTGAGGAGGTGCACCGTAACGAAGCGCATTGAGTAAGAAGCTGAATTTTTCTTCTGCTTCTTCATCGGAAATACCAAGCGCTTCAAAAATCGCTTTTTGCATTTCTAATGTGTAAATACGAAGTGAACCACCACCAACTTCAGTACCGTTCAATACCATGTCGTAAGCAACAGAAAGTGCTTCGCCTGGATTGCTCTTCACGTCTTCTACGCTAGATTTAGGTAATGTGAATGGATGGTGAACAGAAGTCCATTTGCCATCGTCAGTTTCTTCAAACATTGGGAAGTCAACAACCCAAAGTGGAGCCCACTCACAAGTGGCAAGGTTCAAGTCATGACCGATCTTGACACGAAGGGCGCCCATTGCATCATTTACAATTTTAGCTTTGTCCGCACCAAAGAATACGATATCGCCATTTTCAGCACCAACACGTTCAAGCAATTGCATTACGATTGGTTCGATGAATTTAACGATAGGAGATTGAAGGCCTTCAATTCCTTTTTCGATTTCATTGACTTTAATGTACGCTAAGCCTTTTGCACCGTAGATACCGACAAATTTAGTGTATTCGTCAATCTGACTACGTGTTAATGAACCTGCGCCCGGTACACGAAGTGCTGCAATACGGCCTTTAGGGTCTTTAGCTGGACCTGCAAATACTTTGAACTCAACTTCTTGCATTAAGTCTGCAACATCAACGAGTTTTAACGGAATACGCAAGTCTGGTTTGTCAGATGCATAATCACGCATTGCTTCGCTGTATGGCATACGGCGGAATTTTTCAAATTTTACGCCAAGCAAGTCGTTAAATAATTTAACAGTCATGCCTTCCATCAAATCCATAATGTCATCGTCGTTTAAGAACGATGTTTCAATGTCGATTTGAGTAAATTCAGGCTGACGGTCAGCACGTAAGTCTTCATCACGGAAACATTTCGCGATTTGGTAGTAGCGATCAATACCACCAACCATCAACAATTGTTTGAATAATTGTGGTGATTGTGGAAGTGCATAGAAGCTACCATTTTGTACTCGGCTTGGTACTAAATAGTCACGCGCACCTTCAGGGGTTGCACGAGTTAAAATCGGAGTTTCAACGTCTAAGAAACCATGATCGTCTAAATAGTTACGAATCAAGTTGGTTACTTTAGAACGGAAGCGTAAACGCTCTAACATTTCTGGACGACGGATGTCCAAGAAACGATATTTTAAACGGTGTTCTTCAGACACATTAATTGTGTCGTCATTTAATGGGAATGGTGGAGTTTCAGATGCAGCAAGAACTTCGATTTCTTTGCCTAAAACTTCGATTTGACCACTCACCATATTTGGGTTTTCAGTACCTTCATAACGGCGACGAACACGACCTGTAATTTTTAATACATATTCAGAACGTGCTTTATCTGCAGTTGCAAATGCTTCTGGAGTATCTGGGTCAATAACCACTTGAACGAGACCATCACGGTCACGCATATCAAGGAAAATAACACCGCCATGGTCACGGCGACGATGTACCCAACCGCATAATGTAACGGTCTGGTCGATTTGGGCTTCAGTTAAAGAGCCACAGTAATGAGTTCGCATCATGATGAAGATTATCCAAACTATATTGGCTGAAAAGACGGATGCGTAAACCGCGCACCGTCAAAAAAATAAGTTTTCGATTATGCCCTGTTGAATGGCATGCCACAAGAACTAGATCAAAAAACAGCTATAATTTAGCTAAAAATGAGCAATTTGGCAGCAAGTTTAGCTATTTAGCCCATTCTTTGTTGTCGATCTAAAAATAAGAATAATAGACATCCCAAACTAAAAGTACTTAACCAACCTTGCATAAACTCATTAATAGAGCGGCCAGTAAAATAATAGGTATCAGAATGCCAAACCTCATGGGGAATATAACGGGCATAGTCCCAAAATGAAAATAAGCCTAAAAGTGTAGATAAAGCAAATAAACACCAAGCAAAAATTTTAATTTTATAATTTACTTTCCAATGCTGTTTATGGCGCTGATAGTAATGAATACTCATCCAGCCTAAAAAAGGTAATGCCAGAGCAGAAGAACCAAGTTGAAGAAGGCGATGCAATGGATAAGGGCGGCCAAACAAGTGAACAGTTTGCGATAAAAAGTCTTGAAATATAAAAGTTCTAAAGTCTGAGTGGGTAAGCCCATCCCAAATGAGATGTGTTGCTATACCAATGAGTAGAGCAATTATGATTCCAATAAAAAAGCTAAAAAAATGTCTAAAAGAATCTAGTTTTAAATCGTGTTGGATACCAAAAAAACGGTAAACCACAGGTCGGTAAAGTAAATACCAAATGACACAGAATAATAACCCTAATGCAAGATTAGGGTAGAAAAGCCCCTTCCATTGATGAGTCAGCATACCTGATTGCATTGTAAATAAGCGGTAAAGATCGGGCGTCATACTGCCAATTGCTAAGGCGGCAATGGGTAACGTATTTCGGCTCAATTTAGCAAGTGGAGGGGCGATAACTGCATGGGAGATTGTAAAAGGCATTAGAAAAGAAAGCTTCTCACATCATCAAAAAGTTGAGTCTATCGAAACATGTCATTAACGAATGTTTTTTATTGCAAAACAACTGAAATGTTATAATATAACAAAACAAAAGGCGTACGATTAGAGACTCACCTCATGTTGTTCTATAAAAATATTTTGACCTTATCCATTTTGGCTGCCATATCTATACCTGTATTTGCAGCAGAAAATGAAAATATTGAGAAGTTAGAAACTATCCGCATCAAGGCGCACCCCCTTGAGCAAACTTCAAAAGATTTTGCAGTCGCTGATACTGTAGTTGACCAAAAGCATTTGACTGAAGGGGCCGCCACTATTGGGGATGCGCTCAATAGTGAGGTGGGGATTTATGCGAATCAGTTTGGGGCTGGTTCAAGTCGTCCGGTGATTCGTGGCCAAGATGGACCACGTGTTAAAGTTCTTCAAAATTCATCTGAAAATGTGGATGTCTCAACTTTGTCTCCTGATCATGCTGTAACAGTAGATCCAGTTCTCGCAAAACAAGTTGAAGTGATTCGTGGACCCTCTACTTTATTGTTTGGTGCGGGAACTGTTGGTGGTTTAGTCAATGTTATTGATAACAAGATCCCTACACAAATGCCTGAAAATGGTTATGAAGGACAAGTTGGCTTACGTTACAACACTGGAAGTGATGAAAAGCTGGCGAGTGCTGGGATAACTGTAGGGTTGGGAAGCCAAGTTGCATTACGTGTTGAAGGGTTAACACGTGATGCGAATAACTATATTGCACCAAACTATATTCATGAAGGTGAAAAAGAGCGCCGTGTAGACAATACTTTTGCGCAGGGTGACTCGGTTAATGTTGGTTTGTCTTGGATTTATGACCGTGGTTATACGGGTATTTCTTATAGTAATCGTCGAGACCAGTATGGCTTACCCGGGCATAGCCATGAGTACGAAAGTTGTAGCGCTCATCTAGGTGGAAGACCGCATTTGCATTGTGATCCACATGAACATGAGCACGAAGATGGAGAAGAAGCTCACGATCATGAGCATGAAGAACATGAGCATGAACATGGCGGTCCATGGATTGACTTAAAGTCTGAGCGTTATGATTTTAAAACCGAGTTAAACGATCCATTTGCAGGCTTCCAAAAGTTACGTGGCCAAGCGAGCTATACAGATTATCAGCATGATGAGATTGAAGAAGGGGCAATCGCAACTCGATTCCAAAACAAAGGTTATGATGGGCGTATTGAGTTAGTCCATAACCCTATTGCTGATTGGGAAGGGGTAATTGGTACCCAGTTAGGCCAACAAAAACTAAATTTAACTGGTGAAGAAGCATTTATGTCACCAACTACTACCAAAAAGTGGAGTGTTTTTGCTTTAGAACATAAACAATGGAAAGATGTTCATTTTGAACTTTCTGCTCGTGCAGATCAGCAAGAAATCGATGTAGATGATAACTCTAAACAAGATTTTGACGGTTCTGCTTTTTCCTATGCAGGTGCTGCCAACTGGGAGTTTGCGCCAAATTATAAGCTTTCATTTGTAGCATCACACCAAGAGCGTCTGCCTCTTGCTCAAGAGTTGTATGCAAATGGTGCCCATTTTGCTACGAATACTTATGAGTTAGGAAATGATCAACTCAGTAAGGAAAAATCAAATAATGTTGAGTTAGGTTTGCATTTTGATAATGACAAACTCGATTATCATCTTCATGTTTACCATAACTGGTTTGATGACTACATCTATGCGCAAACCCTTGACCGTTATAAAGACTTCCGTTTAGTTCAATACACTCAAGATAAAGCTCGTTTCTATGGTGCAGAGGGTGAAATTGGTTATCAAATTACGCCAATGTACAAGATCAGTGCTTTTGGCGATTACGTGCGCGGTAAGATTGATGCCGAGGGCAATGCTCCACGTATTCCGGCTGGGCGTTTAGGTACTAAAGTTGATGCAGATTTTGGTGACGGTTTTAGTGGTTCTGCTGAGTACTATCATGTCTTTAATCAAGATAAGATTGCGGCTTATGAAACCGAAACAGAAGGCTACAACATGCTCAATTTAGGGGTAGCATACTCTGGACAATATGGTGCAAAAACAGATTATCGCGTTTATTTAAAAGCGAATAATTTGTTAGATGACACGGTTTATCAACATGCGTCGTTCTTATCAAATATCCCGCAAGTTGGACGTAACTTTACCGTCGGTGTAGATTTTAGTTTCTAAGGCTTCAACACGAAACTAAACTTGAAAAATCAAGCCAAAAGACCTAATTTGAAACTATCAAGTTAGGTCTTTTTTATGCGTATTTTTCAGCGAATTCATCAAAAGTTAAATTGGTCAGGACGTCGTTATATGGCGGTCATACTTTGCGTTGTTGCTATTGCATATCTTGCATCGGCAATTTATCACACAGTGAAACCATTGCCGCAAGGAATTAACTTTAGTGGCAAGCTCAGACATGCCGATGTTAAATTTTTAGCCGATAAAACGTATATTGATGCGAATGGGCAACAACAGGTTGATCAGCACATCTTTGATGAAATCTTGAAAATGATTGATGAGGCAAAAACCACAATTGTGGTGGATATGTTCTTATTTAATTCAGAAGTAGGCGATTCAAATCTAAAGCAAAGACCATTGATGCAAGAGCTCACTGATGCACTAATTAGTAAAAAAAGACAAAACCGTCAAATTCAGGTTGTTATGATTACCGACCCGATTAATTCGGTATATGGTGGACTAAGCCCTGAACACTACCGTCAATTACGTCAAGCTGGTGTTGATGTCATCGAAACGAATCTGGCACCTTTACGTGCTTCTAACCCATTCTGGTCGGGGTTTTGGTACATCTGTTGCCAAAATATTGGCAATAATCCAGAGAAAGGTTGGTTACCTAACCCTTTTGGCGATGAAAAAATTACGCTACGTAGTTATTTGAACTTATTTAACTTTAAAGCAAACCACCGTAAAACTGTTGTCGTTGATACCGATGCGGGTTGGAAGTCATTGGTGACTTCAGCAAACCCGCATGATGGTAGTTCGCGCCATTCTAATGTGGCATTGGTGGTAAATGGAGCCACAGCTGCTGATGTACTGCAAACCGAAGCTGCTGTTACGCAAATGTCAGGAAGTAGTTCACCATCACTTATTTTAGGCGATTTTGAAAAAGACGTTAGCAAGCCTCAAGTTCAGGTGTTAACTGAAGGGGCAATTTATGAAGCTGTATTAAAATTAATTAATACGGCTAAACCTAAAGAACATCTTGATTTAAGTATGTTCTATTTGTCTGAACGTAAGATTATTAAAGCTCTAAAAAGTGCCCAAGAGCGTGGTGTTATTGTTCGTGTTTTATTAGATCCAAATAAAGATGCGTTTGGTAGACAAAAGAATGGTATTCCAAACCGTCAGGTAGCGTCAGAATTACATGTTGCCGGCATTCCAATTCGTTGGTGTGATACCCATGGTGAGCAGAACCATAGCAAAATGATCTTGAAATATAATGCTCAACAAGCTGAGTTAATTGTAGGATCTGCCAATTTTACAGCCCGTAATTTAAAAAATTATAACCTTGAAACGGATATGTTGGTTGTAGGCAAAGTTCAAGATCAAGTCTTTAAAGACGCTCAGAATTACTTCAATACTTCGTGGTCGAACCTACAAGGTAGACAGATGAGCGTGGATTATACGAAGTATGCCGATGAGTCTAAAGTGAAGTATTGGATTTATCGTTTTATGGAATGGTCAGGATTATCGACTTTTTAATTGAATACAGTATTTTGATAAAAACGGAAAATGATTAATGGTTGAAACCTTAGAATATGCTTTGGCATTGAGTTATGGTAACCAGAATATTTTGATTGATTCAATTCGGGCAATTGAATCATTAAAAGTATTAGCTACTCAAGAAAACCCACAAGCACTGTTTGAACTTGCTCTGTTTTATGATCACGAGAGGGGGGATTGCATACTGCCTCGTAATATATATTTTCGTGACCAATATCTACTTCATGCGGCACATTTGGGCCATGCTCAAGCCATTATCACATTATTTGATTTATTAAAAAGAAAAAATACGATTTTCGATATAGGGTATTACGACGAAAATTATACTGATCAAATCTTTGGTGAATTACATCAGATTACAGATCAATTAATTGCGCAGGGAAATACTCAAGCGTTACTTATCAAAGCTAAGCATGGAGTTGCTTATCCAGACACTGAAAGTATGCAGTATCTGTATCAGGCCTGGAATCAGGGTGAAAAGCTGAGTGCCAGTTTGTATTTGTCAAGATATGATGATGAAGAATTGAAGCAGCTTGGATTATTTGATGCCACGGCATGGAACGATTATTTTGAGCATGCGCAGCAAGACCTAATGCAGTATCTGGAACAAGCTTTTCAACGAGGCCATATCCAGAAAATTATTGAATTTCTTCGAACTGATGAAGCCAGTTATATATCAGAACAAAACCGAGAACAGTTGTGGCAGTGGCAACAGCAGTTTTATCAACAGCAAGCGACTTTAGGTAGTGCAGATGCATGGCTGCAATTGTCAAGGCTGACAGAAAATTCGTTAAACTATTTAAAAAATGCAGCAGAGTTGAATCATCCAGCCGCAATGTATGCCTATGCCTATGAGTTAGATCAAAAGCCTGATCTCGGTAATGATGAGTTAGATGAAATTGAAAAATATTTTACTATTGCTGCGGAACATAAACATGCACAAGCATTATATGAAAAAGGACGTTATTACATTGAGGATGATCCAGAGCTTGCTAGACAATATTTTCAGCAAGCCAGCGAATTAGGCTGTCTGGACGCGGTTGAATGGATGGTTGCTTTAACTGAGCAGTGTGAACAGGCGCAGTGGGCAGAACTGGCTTTTAAATATGGTAGCATTGACAATAAAGTTGCAGAGGTCTTAATTGTGGCATTGAGAGGTGGTTTTGGAATTCAGGAAAATCATCGACTGGCAGATGAACTGAAATTACGTTTGGAGGCGACCAGTTATTGGGATCAGGTCTTTTCGTTTGCTTTACCTGCTGCTCAACAACACTATGAGAAACAGATACAACCGCAAATGGAAGGGCTTTTTGATGAAATTGCAGAACAGCCTGGTTTTAGAAGCAGGATAGCATCACATATAAAAAACTGGTTTAAATAGATGGGCTTCTCTTTAACTTTTGAAGAAAAATTCTGTGAAGTTAAAGAGAAGAATTATTTACTTTATTAAGGCGCTGGCGGAATCAACTGATCCAAAGCCTTATCATCTAACTTCTCTATTTCACTCAAATCCGTCTTAATTTTCCACTGCGACTCATCATCTACAGGATTCGGCAAACGCGCTTCCAGCCAATCACAAACCACATCTGGAGAAAACTCAGGGTGATTACACTGAATAACCCATGATAAAAAATCTTTTGCTTCGCCATTCATGTAAGGTGGTGGAGATACAGGAAAGAATAAAGTAGGTAAACGCTCATTCGTCGACAGATAATTTAAAACATGCCCGAGTTCTTGAACGGTTTGCCATGCGAGAGGGTGTTCTACATCAATACTGAACTTAAACCACCAAGCGTGTTCGCCATCTGCTCCATGAGCCATGATACGGGCTTCTTGTACACTTGGAACTTTGCAGAAAAATTGATGAAGACGTTCAAAACTGATTTCAGACACAGCAATTGACCTAGCTTGAAAAATGCTAATGGTAGCACAGATACAGATTCTTCATATTTTCTTTATAGTCATTACAAACAATATCAATCAAAGCCATTTTATTCATGGTTTCTCCTTGACTCTCTCTTAATCTAGCTTTAGATCAAGATAAAAAGGAATACTCCATGAAAAAGCCTATTGTTCTCGTACTTTCAACATTAATGTTGGGTATGTCGGCAACTGCGATGGCCGATTCAAATCATCGTTGGGATAACTATCACGGTAAAGAACATAATCGCTATGAACAGCGTCATGATTATCGTTATGACCACCGCAATGATCATAGAGCTCCTGTTTGGTCACATTCTGAGCGTGGCAACCATTATGGCCGATATGTAGCCTTTAAGCGCGGTGATCGTATTCCTGTGGAATACCGTAATAGCCGTTATTATGTCTCAGACTGGCGTGCACATCGCTTATATGCACCACCACGTGGATACCACTGGGTGAAGACTCCTAACCAATACTTATTGGTTGACTCGAAACATCACATTTATCGAGTTCGTTAAATGTAAAATAAAAAATGGCCCGCTTGGGGCCATTTTTTTATGCCAACTCGTCATCTTGCGGTTGGGGTGTTTTTAAAGAAGTAGGTGTTTTTGAATGTTTTTCTTTCATAACAGATGGGTAGTGCCAAGAAGCAAAACGGACAACTAAAATAGAGAGAGCTAAAATAAGAATTGAGCCAGTAATAATGACTTGATCAAGGTCGGCTTTATGGTCATGTTGGATATCAGAAATAAGTAAACGTGTTAGGGCTGTAATGGCGACATAAATAAGAAAGCGTACAGGCATATGATTGGTTTTAAAGTAAATTCCAACCATTGCCCCAAGTTCTAGGTAAATAAATAACAATAAGATGTCATCGATTGATGCATATTTTTTGACGGTCAGAATTTCAAAAACGGTATGAGCAGCAGACCAAGCAATCATACAGCCTATGATAAATAAGGCTAAATAATGAAAAGCCTCAACAGCATAATGTCCAAACCGATCAAGGGTTCTTTCAAACTTTTTGGGATCAGGCATAGTAAAATCTTTTTTGATATGAGAATGTTTAGAAATTAAACAAATTTCGTGCTAATGGAAATAGTAAATACAAAATAAAAAAACGCCTGATTTTTCAGGCGTTTTTATAAAAAATTTAATTAAGCTTGATTTGTAAAGTAATCTTCACTAAAGCCCATAATTAAGTCTGAACCTGCTTTGATTTTAGCAATACGTGCATCAATATCCGGCAAGATACGTTCAACAAAGTATTGAGCCAATGCAAGTTTGTTTTGGTAGAAATCACCAGACTTATCTTTAGCAGCGGCAGCAATTTTTGCAAACATATAAGAGAAGCTGAGTAGACCCACTGCATGTAAGTAATCAACAGCAGCAGAGTTCGGGAACTCTACGTTCTCTGCAGCTTGCTCAATAATAAACTGAGTGATTGCTTCGATTTCAGTTGCAGCATCTAAAGTTGCATCTTTAATGAAGTTCAAATCAGTGTCTAGGTCATTTGCAAAGTCACGAATTTCAGTGATGTATTCAGCAATGAATGCACCGCCACATTTAATGGTTTTACGACCAATTAAATCTTGAGATTGAACGCCGTTAGTTCCTTCGTAGATTTGAGCAATACGAAGATCACGGATACATTGCTCCATACCCCATTCACGAATATAACCGTGACCACCAAATACCATTTGAGCATCTAATGTCGCTTGGAAGGCTGTATCTGTGAGGTAAGCTTTTGCAATTGGGGTTAAAAGCGCAACACGGTCATTGGCTTTTTTCACGGCTTCTGCATCAGTTGAGAATTTAGTGATATCGAGCTGCTGGCCTACATAAACTGCAAAGGCACGAGAAGCTTCATTATTGGCACGTACATTTAACAACATACGACGTACATCGCCGTGGACTAAAATGCTGTCAGCAGGTTTGCTTGGTGATTGAACACCAGCTGCACTACGACCTTGTAAACGGTCAGTCGCGTATTGAGCAGCATTTTGATAAGCAAATTCAGAAGCACCTAAACCTTGAATACCCATTGATAAACGTTCGTAGTTCATCATCACGAACATGGCAGCAAGGCCTTCGTTTTCTTTACCAACGAGGTAACCTTTCGCACCGTCAAAGTTCATCACACAAGTTGCAGATGCTTTGATCCCCATCTTATGTTCAATAGAGCCTGGGCCAACATGGTTGCGGTCACCTAAAGAACCGTCTTCATTTACAAGGTATTTCGGTACGATAAATAACGAGATACCACGTGAACCAGCAGGAGCATCTGGAGTTTTAGCAAGTACCAAGTGAATGATGTTTTCTGCTAAATCGTTGTCACCGCCAGTGATGAAGATTTTAGTACCTGTAATGTTATAAGTACCATCTTCATTGCGCTCGGCTTTAGTTTTGATAATACCTAAGTCAGTACCGGCATGTGGTTCAGTCAAACACATGGTACCTGACCATTCACCTGAATAAATCTTAG
This sequence comes from Acinetobacter sp. 148, assembly GCF_031196675.1. Classification (NCBI taxonomy): domain Bacteria; kingdom Pseudomonadati; phylum Pseudomonadota; class Gammaproteobacteria; order Moraxellales; family Moraxellaceae; genus Acinetobacter; species Acinetobacter sp. 148. The sequence continues at coordinate 26,702 of NZ_JAVIMT010000005.1, forward strand.
GTAAATACGTTTCTTTTTGCTCTTGAGATGCGTAGCTACTTAAAGCCATACCTGCACCTACTGAAAGAAGTGGGTAGAGCATGAAAGATGGGTTGGTCGCGAATAACATTTCATCGGCAAGAACGGTAAGCATTTTTGGCATGCCTTGACCGCCCCATTCTTCATCTGCACCTAAGCCAATCCAACCACCTTCTGCATATTGACGAAATGCATCTTTAAAGCCAGCAGGAGTAAAGACTTCGCCGTTTTCGTAGCGAGCGCCTTCTTCATCACCAGTACGGTTTAATGGATGAGTCACGTTCTGAGCAAATTTAGCCATTTCTTCTAAAATTGCTTCAGCTGTTGCAGCATCTACATGAGCGAGTTTCTCATTAGCCTGCCAAAATTGTTCTGCTTTAAATACATCATTTAAGATGAATTTCATATCAGCTAAAGGAGCATTGTAAATTGGCATAATCGTTCACCTTTTTTGTGCACATCGGCCTGTGCTAGATATCCTGTAAAACGAAATGGATATTGAATTTAAAATCTAAATTTATCATTGATTTTATAAAAAAAGGACCGTCAAAACTGAGCAGTCCTTTTTTGGTTTTTAACATTGCATATCGCAACTAACTATGATTAGAAAGCGAAATGTTCAGCATCTAATGCCATCAATGGGTCTAAACCACCTGCGATAACGTCTACATGAGAGCGTACACGCGGTAAAATTTTCTTGAAGTAGAAGCGAGCAGTAGTTACTTTCGCATTGTAGAAATCAACATCGGTTGTACCCGTAGCTAATTTCTCTTGTGCTACAAGCGCCATACGAGCCCATAGATAAGCTAAAGTAACGTAACCAGAGAAGTAGAGGTAATCTACAGCCGCTGCACCCACTTCATCCGGATTTTGCATTGCACGCATACCGATTTGCATAGTGAGGTCGCCCCATTCTTTGTTCAGCGCAGCAAGTGGCTCAACAAATTCTTTCATGGCAGCATTGTCTTTATTTGCTTCTACAAACTTGTGAACAATCTTAGTGAAATCACGAAGCATTGCACCTTGAGTTTGTAAAACTTTACGGCCTAACAAGTCCAGTGCCTGAATTTCAGTTGTACCTTCATACAAGCAAGCAATACGTGTATCACGTACGATTTGCTCCATGCCATGCTCAGAAATGAAGCCATGACCACCGAACACTTGAACACCGTGCTTAGCAGATTCAGAACCTGTTTCAGTTAAGAATGCTTTTGCAATTGGAGTTAATAAAGACAAGATGTTGTCAGCAAACTTACGCTCTTCTTCAGTTTCGCCTTTTTCAACGATATCTGCATATTGAGCAAGTAAGTAAACAAGTGCACGACCACCTTCAGCAAATGCTTTTTGAGTTAACAGCATGTTACGAACGGCAGGGTGAACGATAATTGGATCTGCTTCTTTTTCTGGAGCTTTAGGACCAGAAAGTGAACGCATAGCTAAACGTTCTTTCGCGTAAGTTAAAGCGCCTTGGAAAGAAGACTCAGATGCAGATAAACCTTGAACCGCAGTACCAATACGTGCTGTGTTCATGAAGGTGAACATACAGTTCAAACCACGGTTTTCAGGGCCAATTAAATAACCTTTTGCTTGGTCAAAGTTAATGACACAAGTCGCGTTACCGTGAATACCCATTTTGTGTTCGATTGAACCACAACGTACGGCATTACGTTCGCCTAGAGTTCCGTCTGCATTGACGTTGAACTTAGGAACGATGAATAACGAAATCCCTTTAGTTCCTTTTGGTGCGCCTGGTAGACGAGCAAGAACGATATGGATAATGTTTTCAGCCATGTCGTGTTCACCAGCAGAGATAAAGATTTTCTCGCCAGAGATTGCATAGCTACCATCTGCATTTGGTTCTGCTTTAGTACGGATAATACCTAAGTCTGAACCTGCATGAGATTCAGTTAAACACATCGTACCTGTCCAAACACCTGAAACAAGATTTGGTAAGTAAGTATTTTTTTGCTCTTCAGAACCGTGATGTTCTAATGTACGTACTGCACCGTGAGACAAACCAGGGTACATACCCCATGCCCAGTTAGAGCTACCTACCATTTCTGAAATTGCGATACCTAAAGAGTTAGGTAAGCCTTGACCACCGTATTGTTCTTCTGCTGATAAAGACGGGAAGCCAAGTTCGATGTATTTTTGATAAGCTTCTTTAAAGCCTGTTGGTGTAGTTACAACACCATCATTCCAAGTACAACCTTCACGGTCGCCAACTTGGTTTAAAGGAGAAAGTTCATTTTCACAGAAGTCTGCCGCAGCTTCTAAATATTGATCAACCAATTCACGGCTTACGTTACCTTGAAAGTCAGGTAATTTTGCATAGTGTTCTTCAGCATTTAATAATTCATGCAAAACGAATTGCATATCACGTAAGGGCGCTTTGTATTGTGGCATATCGGGTTCCTCAATACTGGTGAAACCAGAGTTATAATCCTAATCTACGATAATGTGCCATAAGGCACCTTGAACTATTACATCGTGCAACAACTTGCATAACTGTACAAGCACCTCGGGGCCTTTACTTTGTGACTGCAAAGTCAAGAAAAAAATACTTGAACTATGTAAGTGCTTTGAGTGTAAACACTTTTGATGAAGTTTAGATGAGACAAATAGTCAAAATCGTAAATAGTTATGTATAAACAAAAGGCGCCTTCTGGCGCCTTTTGTTTTACTGTTTTTAGAATTATTTTGCTTGAGTCGCTACTGGAGCAGGGGCATTGACTGGTGGTTGAGGACGTTTTGGCTCAAAGCGGAGGTTACATGTACCTTCAAGTGTTTTATCTCCAACTTGAACATTGACAGTTTGTCCAACAGCTTTACCTTCACATGCTTTTTGAATTTGCTCAAAACGAGCTTTACGCTCTGCACGGTGTTGTTCCCATGCTGCTTTTTGTTCAGGCGTAAATTCACGGTGTTTCATACGATGGTGGTGACCATCACGTGGGCCATTTTGCATCATGCCATGTTCTGGCTTAGGTGGTTGAGTTGTTGATTGACAAGCAGCCAAACTACCCATAGTTACAATTGCTGCACTGAATAATGCAATTTTAGCCGTCATTTTCATGGTTAAAACCCTTTAATGTTTGTTTTAAGATGACTTAAAGATTAGATAATAAAGATGAAGAAACAATGGAGAGTTTTTCTTTTCGTTGTTGGTTACAATGCAAAATATAGAGTAAAAATGAGAGAGTGCTTTTGAACGTTCTACGTGTTCCCATAGCCTTGCGGTTATTTTTAACGGTCTTGCTTACCACGCTGTTAATTGCAACTGCAAGTTTGAGTGTTCTGCACTGGACGATGCAAAAGAACTTTGCCAAATATGTAGCCGATGTTGAAATGCAAAAGCTAGATCGGCTCATTACTAATCTGGGAAATGTATATACCGTTTATCATGATTGGGGGAATGCGATTCAGGCACAAATCTTACAAATTGAAGGAACGGCAGCACCAGATGATTATGACCGTCTTTCCCAGTGGTGGTTACGCCGCCAATATGATATTGCCATTCAGCAGCATTCTTTCGATGAACACACTCTCATTAATATTTCTCCAGATGCGGGAACGGTAAATAAGAACTCTATTTTTAGTGATGAAGAACTACGTACGCTTGAGCAAAACTTACCTTCGGAATATCAACCGTTTGAAGGTTTAAGATTCCCGCTAAGTGCAAACCAGTTTCGTCCAAGCGATGATAAAAACAAATCAAAAAAAGGAAGCCTCAAAGACATTGAGACGCAAAATGGTAAGAAACGTTTTATTGCTTTACCAGACCGGCTGGGCTTAAGTTCTCGTTTATCTTTATATGATGCCAAACACCAGTTCGTAGTGGGGGAACCGCCGTCTTCGGATCAGATGTCTTATCGCCCGATTATGGTCAATAGTCAGGTCGTAGGTTATTTAGGTCTAAAACCAGTTTTAGATAAAGAAGATGCATTAAGTATTAATTTCTTCAGTAATCAAAAGCGCTATTTACTTTTAATTTATGCCTTAACATTACTGTCGAGTTTAGTTGCAGCACTTTTAATGGCAACTTATTTTAAAAAGCCAATTCAGCGTCTATTAAATGCAACAAATGAGTTAACAAAAGGTAATTATCAACACCAAGTTGTGATTAAACGAAATGATGAGTTAGGTGATTTATCTACTCAATTAAATCATTTAGCTGAAATTTTACATCAGCATGAAGAATCACGACGTCAATGGGTTGCAGATACCTCTCATGAATTGAAAACTCCATTGGCTGTTTTGCAAGCGCAGATTGAAGCGATGCAAGACGGTATCCGAAAGGCAACACCTGAACATCTTGATGCCATGATGCGACAAGTTTCGAGTTTAAAGAAATTGACACAAGATCTGGCAGACTTGGCTCAGGCTGATGCTCAACAACTTAAATGTTATTTGAGTTCGGTTAATCCTTGGGAAGTTATACTGCAAGAAGTCGAAAATTTCAGACCTAAACTCGAACAAGCAGGGTTAGAAATTGAGGTGGAAGGCGAAGGTGCTTCTTTACTGTTAGACCGCGATCGATTTAAACAAATTATTGTTAATTTGATTGGTAATAGTATTCGCTATACCGAAACAGGTGGAAAGATTCATATTCATACAAGTCAAACGCCTCAGGAATGGACTTTATATGTCGACGACAGTCCATTTGGTTTAAGTGATGAGCAATTATCGCGTTTAGGTGAACGTTTTTATCGTGTCGATGATTCGCGTACGCGTAGTACAGGTGGAACAGGATTAGGCTTAGCTTTATCTTGTAAAATTGCGCAGGCGCTTGGTGGTACACTCAGTTTTGAACACTCACCATTAGGTGGTTTACGTTGTGTACTAACCTTTAAAAAGCAGAGTTAAATAAAAGGAAAAATGGCCCATGAAACATATTATGTTGGTTGAGGATGAAGTCGAGTTAGCGCATCTGGTGCGTGATTATCTTGAGGCTGCTGGATTCGAAGTAAGCATGTTTCATGATGGTCAGGATGCTTACACGAGCTTTCAACAACGTAAACCTAATTTAATGATTCTGGACTTAATGGTTCCAAGAATGGATGGTTTAACGATTTGCCGTAAGGTACGTGAACAGTCAGATTTACCGATTATTATGGTGACGGCACGTACCGAAGAAATTGATCGTGTCTTGGGTCTAAACATGGGGGCAGATGATTATGTGTGCAAACCTTTTAGTCCAAAAGAACTGGTTGCTCGTGTGCAGGCCGTTTTACGTCGTTTAGAACGTAAGGCTGAGCCAGAGCAAAATGATTCTTTCCGTATTGATAAAGCACAGCAAAGAATTTGGTATCAACAAAAATCTTTAAGTTTAACGCCAACAGAATTTCGCCTACTTGAGTTATTTTTAGAACATGTGGGGCAAGTTTATTCACGTGCACAATTATTAGATCATATTAATCCGGACAGCTTTGATGTTGCCGACCGAGTTATTGATAGCCATATTAAAAACTTGCGTCGAAAAATCACGGAAGTGGCCGAAACTGGTAACCGTCATGAGTGGATTCAAGCTGTTTATGGAGTAGGTTACCGCTTCGAATATCCAGAAGAATAATTGCTTAGAAAAGTTATGCTGTGGATAACCACAATGTTATCCACAGAAAATGTGGATAAAAAATTAAGAAGAACAGCTCACCGCGACATCAGGTACATCGCTTGGTAACGGACCTAAATCTTCCGGTTTTTCCAAATCTGGTTGTCTTGTATAGGGATGGTTGAGTAGCTTAAATAAGCGGTCAACCTCACTAAAATCATCTCGCTCCGCTGCCTCAATAGCTCGCTGTGCCATATGGTTACGTAAGATATAAATTGGATTTACCTGCTGCATGTTTGCATCAAGCTCATCAATATCTTGATATTCACGGATGTTTTGATACTGCGTAAGGAATGCATCAAATTGTCGAATATCAAGGCAGTCATCACGTAAAGCTTTGTATTCTTTATTTTGAAGGCGAATGAAGCTTTGGGTGTAATCGAGCTGCTCCGCTTGCAGAATACGCAAAAAGCTTAAGCCGCATTCAGTACTGTCTTTATGAAAATGAGGAAGCCCCATTTTTTGACATAACCCAGTGGTGTAATGCTCAATAAAAGTCGGCTCAAATTCTTCTAGGCAAGCGGCCAGCGCTTCTTTGAACTGTTCTTTATGCTCAGGTTCGGCAAGTGGAATAAGATTATTTAACCAAGTCCATAAGTTCCAGTGCGCAATACTCGGCTGGTTTTGATAGGTGTAACGCCCTTGGTAATCGGAATGGTTGTTAATCCAATTTGGTCGGAAACGTTCCATAAAACCGTATGGACCAAAATCAAGTGTAGAACCCGTAATATTTAAGTTATCGGTATTCATCACACCATGAGCAAAACCGACCAACTGCCATTTGGCGATCATAATGGCTGTATTTCTAATCACAGCTTTAGCAAAAGCTAAAATAGGTTGCTCTTCTTGTTGGCATTCTGGATAGTGCCATTCAATACATTTTTGAGTGAACTCGGCCAATAGCTCAGGTGCATATTGATTGATCCATTCAAAATGGCCTAAACGGATATGACATTCAGATGTTCTAAGTAACATTGCGCCAGGTTCTAGCTTTTCACGCTGTACACCTTGAGTGGAGCTTGTAAAACCTACTGCGTGACTAGAAGCCACCCCTAAAGCATTTAAAGCATGTCCTGCTAAATATTCACGAATAACAGAGCGTAAAACTGCTCGCCCATCTCCCATACGTGAATAGGGCGTGGGGCCTGCACCTTTTAAATGTAAATCTATAGTTTGGCCTTTTTTATTAAGAATCTGCGCAATGAGTAAGCCACGTCCGTCGCCTAGTTGACCGGCCCATTGCCCAAACTGATGGCCTGCATACACCATAGCCAAAGGCGGGAATTCCGAGAAGGTACGCTGACCACTGCAAATTTCTACCCAAGCCTGTTTTTCTTCATCTGTCCATTGTAACTCTTCGGCTAAAGCTAAATTAAAGTGTCCAGCCTTTGCACCACGAAGCGGAGAAGGTTGCTGGATATGAAAAAGCTTAGGATTGAGCGATGAATAAAGCGGATTAAATTGCATAGGCTGGACTAAATATTTGAGGCAAAATTCACTATACCATAGTTAAAAACAAGCCAAAAAAATAGCACCTGCAAAGTATGACTCTACAGGTGCTATTTCGGGATAAACACGTATTAGTCTGGTACGACGTTTGTGTTCTTTTTAATGTTACGCATTAAAGTTTCTAAACACTCACGGTGATGACTCAAACGATGTTCAAGCAATTGGAAATCAACTTTTAACTTGTGATCCATTTTGTGAATCTTTTCAGCCATTGCTGCTTTCTTTGCTTGTAACTCTTGTTCTTTGAGTTTCGCCCAGTCATTTAAAGTATGTGTAAATGCTTCATACTCTTGAGCAATACGTTGCTTCATTTGACTAATGTCGGCATTTACATCATGACCATAAATAGCCAAGTCTTGTTCAGCATATTTAAACTTCATTGCCAATTCTGCTTTTTTAATATTAAAGCTTGGAATACGACGTAGGTTCTTTGCTAAACCAATCTTAGAGCATGTCCAGATTAGCCATTTTGTTGGATCATATTGCCACCATTTCACACCATTACGATAGTCGTACTGGAAAATATGGTGATAGTTGTGGTAACCCTCGCCCCAAGTTGCAATCGCTAACCAGAAGTTATCACGTGCTGAGTTTTCATCGGTATAAGGACGTTTACCGAACATGTGGCAAAGTGAGTTGATGAAGAATGTAACTTGATGACTAATAATTAAACGTAATAGACCACCAAGAAGTACAACACCCCATAAATCGCCAGTTGCCCAGCCAACCAAACCTAAAATACCAACGTGAACTGCTACGACCATCAAGGCGTAGTATTTATGTTGGAACATCACCAGTTTGTCATTGAGTAAGTCTGGTGCATTTTTAAAATCTGGTTCAGATGGAGAATGATCGCGGATCATCCAACCCATATGGGCATACCAAAAGCCACGTTCAATTGAATATGGATCTTCATCTACATCGTCGACATGACGGTGATGGGTACGGTGACCAGATGCCCAAAACAGAATACTGTTTTGTACAGCAAATGTGCCGCCAATCATTAAAAGAATTTTAAGTGGTAACGACGCTTCATAAGCACGGTGTGCCCAAAGACGATGGTAACCAGCAGTAATCCCCATGCTACTTAAAGCTAAAAGAAAAAATAAGCTTACCCATGCGCTTACACTAAAATCATAATAATACGCATAAATCGGGATTATGATTGCAGCAAGAATTGGTAAACCAATTAAGGTAATGCTAGCGGTCCAGTTAATTGGGGCCTTGAGTGGGGCGGAAGTCATATCCGGCAGCGCTCCTAGAAACCTTGTCATACAAGGTAAAAAGACAAATCGACATAGCAAAACCAATCTTCAAGATATATTGCTATTTTGCACATCATATTAGCACGTGCTTAGTGAGAATCACTAGCATTATTGTACAGATGTATTGAAAGAACCGTAACAGAATTAAACCATGCCTGACAACATTTCAGATAGGAGAAGTTGTGTAATGAAAATACAGCGATTGAGAAAAAAGAATAGCATTGATATTGCAAGGAAATTGCCATTGAAATGTCTTTTCATCGCAATCAGCCTTGTATTGGCAGCATGTCAAAGCACGCCGCAACCAAATAATCACAAAGGCCAAGTAAAACCAACATATCGTGTACAAACGCCAGTCGTGAAAAAGAAAGTAAGTCCTGATGGTATTCAAGATATAGATTGGCAAATTACCCAGATAAATGGTCATAAGGCAAAATTCTTTAACCAGTGGCCGACTCTTTCATTGAACTCTACAGTCAAAACAGTAAATGGTCACACAGGATGTAATCGTGTTTTTGGACGATACGCTTTTGATTTCAGCCAAAAGAAACTTGATATGGAAGTTAACGCAGGTCATTCGAGTTGTGATGGCGCGTTGGCTCAAGAAGCAGAATTGGTCGATTCTTTACAACGTATTAAACGTTTCCAGTTAGTAGGTAATACCTTATATTTACTTGATCAAAGCGGTCAGCGTTTGATTCAGGCCGAGAAAAAATAAAAGGTGGTCAATACCACCTTTTTTATATTTAAAGAGCTTCAAGCATTGTGGTTGGAATATCTGTAATTAAGCCCTGAATATCTAAATCCCGTAGTCTCTTTGCTCTTTCTACATCGTTCACTGTCCAGACACTAATGTTCAAACCAGCTTGATGAGACAATTGAATCATTTCATCTGTTGCAAGTTGATCATGCCAGCCAATATGACAGCACCCATATTGATGAGCAAGTTCAATCGCCGTTGCTCCAACCGGAAGTTCAACTAACAATCCGCGTTTAAATTGAGAGTTGATATCACGTAAAGCGGTTAGAATTTGAAGATCAAAACTTGTGATGGTCACGACTTTCTCGAAACCTTGTAACTCAGTCTCAAGCTTTTGAACTAACTTTTCTGCTAATGCCATATCTCTTACCGCTTTAACTTCAACTTCAATATGATCAAAGTTATCAAGTAAATTTAAAACGCCTGTAAGAGTAGGGGTTGGTTCAGAGGTTGGCCAGTTAGGCCAATTTTGACGATGATCAAATGATAATGCTTGAGCCAATGTTGAGTGCTCTACAATCTGGTCGACACCTGCCGTGCGCAAAAAATTATCATCATGAATAACGACCAACTCTTGATCTTGCAGCTGACGAATATCAAATTCGACACCACGAATACCTAAATTTTTAATGTGCTGAAAACCACCTAATGTATTTTCAGGAGCTTCTCGGCGTGCACCACGATGACCAATAATGCGCATAGATTTCTATTGTCCGTTCTTTTTGATAATGATCTCTTTAAACGTAGAGACCATTCTTAACTTAATCTATTTTTAAATCATCTCATTAATATTTTTTTGCCAAAGGACTTCTTGTCCACCTTCAGCACGCTGTAAAGCACGCGATGCGACAAATAACCAGTCAGATAGACGATTTAAAAGTTGGAGTGCTGTAGCTTGAATATTTTGATCACGAGTTTGCACTGACATGAGAGATCGTTCTGCACGACGACAAACGGCACGGGCTTGATGGGCATAACTGCAAGATAAAGAACCAGAAGGTAGAATAAATTCTTTCAGCATAGGCAAATCTTCATTCATACGGTCAATTTCTTTTTCAAGAAATTCAATACAAACCGGCTGAAGCAAATTGTAATTTGGAATACAAACCTCTCCACCTAAATCAAAAAGCCAATGTTGAATCAGACTCAAGCTTTTGTCCCAATCAGCTTTATTAGCCACTTGGCTAGCTGTAATTTGTGCACGGAGCACACCAATAATGGCGTTTAGTTCATCGACATCACCCAGTGCCGCAATTCTTAGATCATCTTTAGCAACACGAGAGCCATCGCCTAAACCTGTGGTACCTGAATCGCCTGTGCGTGTATAGATTTTGCTTAAACGGTGTCCCATGATGTATATCCTGAACATAAAAAAGGGGATAATGTCGGTCAGAACATTACCCCGAAACTGGAGTTAAGAAAATATTTTTATAATAAAGTTTTCGCTTAGTAGTTTAAGGTCACACCAGCTGATGCAAGGCGGCCACTATTTACGTAATAGATGCCTTTATCATAGGAAGCAGTTTTATATTTCACATCTCCAATATTCTGGATATTGGTAAAAAGCTTAACGTTTGGTGTGGCATTCCAGTAACCATTGAAGTCAACAGTTGTATATCCTGGCGTATCTTGTTTGTAGTCTTTCGCTTTAGATTTTGCAGAAAGTGAAATACTCAGTCCGTAATGTTCATTTTGTAAACCCGTACTTACAGTAAAGCTTTGACGAGGACGTCTTGATAATTCTTGATCTGTTTCATCGTTGATAGCTTTAACATAGTTATAAGATGATTTAATAAATAAGTCATCTCTATTCCAATTTGCATAGACTTCACCACCGCGCATAGATGCCTTGTCGATGTTGATATTTTGATAAACAGGGAATGTATTTATCCAATCGCCATTACATACAGCTATACAGCGTGATTCAATTAGATTGTCTATTTTGGTGTAATAGGCAGAAAGGCCAGTCGAAATATTGTAATTTAACTTCTGATCTATACCGACTTCATAAGAAATACTTTCTTCTGGCTTAAGATTGGGATTGCCACCAGAACCATACATGTCATTTAGTGTTGGTGCTTTGAAGGCTGAACCAATGTTGGCATAAATACTCGTCAATGGTAAAAGTTGATAACGGATTGCACCTTGTGCCACGGTATGTGTTCCGTATTTTTCGTTATCTTCAACACGAACACCGACTTGAGTATTTAAACCATTGTTCTGATATTGATGTTGTACGAAATAGCCTGTGCTATTGACATCTTCATCGTAAGGCGAACCATAAGAGAGTACATCGCCATCAATATTTTGATGAGTTACGCCTGCCAATACATTTTGAGATGAGGTGAATTGCCATTTGCCGTAAACCTCTGCTTCTTTTGTCGTACTATGTACAAAATCCCTTGAACCATTTTGATCAAGTTCATCTTTAAATTGAGATAATCTTGCATTTAGAGAAATATCTGAATTGAGATTTACACGGCCACGAATATTAAGTAATTCATTTTTGAAATCTTGAGAAGTCAATGAACCATCGTAACGAAAAGTATCGTATTGGCTTGTCCCTTCATTTTGTGTGTAGTCAACAGATGCCCCGAAATCTTCTTTTTCTACCCCAACTTTAGTGCTGAAGCCTTTTTGATCATAAGAAGCTTTTTTAATGTCATTACCTTTTAGATCAGTGATACGTGAACCGTCAGACTCTAAACGTTGACCGCGAACTTGCGCATAAAATCCGTTTTCGGCAAGATCTGCGCCTACAATCGATTTATAAGTTTTATTTTCACCAATTTCACCTGTCACAAATGCTGAGGTTTTTTCTGGAGTCTTTGAAATAATTTGTACAACACCACCAATAGCATCAGTACCATAAAGAACTGATGCTGGTCCTTTGAGAATTTCAATTTGTTTAATATCTGTGGTATCAATAAATGCAAGATTTGCTGCACCAGTTGAGGCAGTGTTCAGACGTGCGCCATCACGTAAAATCAAAGCATGCTCAGAATTAGTACCACGAATAAAAATTGAAGATGTTTGCCCTAAGCCACCACTTTGAACCATATTAATAGCTGCATCACTCATTAATAAGTGTGGTAATTCAGCAATAGGTGACTGTTCTACAATTTTAGGTTCAATAATAGAAATTCGAGCCGGAACTTCACTTGCTTTTTCAGCACTTTTTGAAGCAGTGATAACAATTGGGTCAAGCTGAGTTGCATCTGTTGCATCTTCAGCAAAAATAACAGGTGAACACCCCATCGCAATAGCGATAGCCCCTACCAGACGAGTAGGTTGAAAAGATTTAGACATAACATGCTCCATACATTCACCCCACGTGAATGATCGGGTAGATAGATGAAACAAGTAGGTCTCCGGACTTCAGCGCCATAATTCATTTATGGACATATTCACCTTCCCACACTATTGCAGTGGTGTAAGTCGATTTCGACTTAAAAAATATGCTTTACATTGTTACCGTTGCGGGGGCAGTGCCGGACTTTCACCAGCTTCCCTAAAGCATGAATTGCTTACACTTGCTTCCATTTGAACGCAGTATAAAGTGCCGAATTACTTCGTACAATGTCATTTAAAGCAATTCCCTGAGAACTTTTACGCAAGGGGCAAAAATTGCATTACAATGGCGCTTATTTTAAGAAATGGTTGTAGTTTAAGCAGCTCATGAGCCAATCAAACCAAAAACGTACACGAGCAAAAATCTGTGGAATTACTCGCAAGCAAGATGTTCAGGCAGTAGTTGCAGCGGGAGCAGATGCGATAGGCTTTGTTTTTTTTCCTCCGAGTCCAAGAAATGTAACAGTTGAACAGGCAGAAGAATTAGCAAAACTCGTTCCGCCTTATGTACAAATGGTGGGTTTGTTTGTAAACGCGAGTGTTACTGAAATTCAGGATATACTTGATTGTGTTCCCCTAGATGTATTACAACTACATGGCGATGAAACTCCAGAACAATGTCAGGAAATAGCGCGTCATTGTAAACGTCGCTGGTATAAAGCGATTCAGGTTAAACCTGATCTGGATGTAATTGCTGAAATTCAAAAATATCAGGCAGCTGGTGCCAGTGCTGTATTGCTCGATGCATGGCATCCTGAGCTTAAAGGGGGCACAGGACATCAGTTTGACTGGTCTAAATTCCCGAAACTTGATATTCCATTAATCTTGGCAGGTGGTTTAACCCCTGACAATGTCATTGACGCTATTCATACTACCGGTGCTTTTGCAGTAGATGTGAGCGGAGGCGTAGAGTCCGCAAAAGGTATAAAAGACCAACAACTCATTGAACGATTTATGCAAGGAGTCCAACGTGGATCAGCAAAATAATGTGATTGACTATACCCAATTCCCAGATGCAAATGGGCATTTCGGTATCCATGGCGGACGTTTTGTGTCAGAAACTTTAATGGTGGCATTAGAAGATTTGGAAAATCTCTATTCCCGCATGAAAAATGATGAACAGTTTTTGGCAGAATTCGACCGTGACCTCGCCTACTATGTAGGTCGTCCTAGTCCACTTTATTATGCTGAGCGATGGTCAAAAGAGTTAGGTGGTGCGCAAATTTACCTTAAACGTGAAGACTTGAACCATACAGGCTCACACAAGGTAAACAACACGATTGGTCAGGCGTTATTGGCAAAGCTTTCTGGTAAAAAACGTATTATTGCCGAAACTGGTGCAGGCCAGCATGGTGTAGCAACAGCAACAATTGCAGCACGTTTAGGTCTTGAATGTGTTGTTTATATGGGTGCTGAAGACGTTAAGCGTCAAGCGATGAACGTTTACCGTATGCGTTTGTTGGGTGCAACAGTTGTACCTGTGCAAAGTGGCTCTAAAACATTAAAAGATGCCATGAACGAAGCGATGCGTGACTGGGTAACCAACGTTGATACAACATATTATGTGATTGGTACAGTTGCAGGCCCGCATCCTTATCCTCAACTTGTTCGTGACTTCCAGTCAATTATTGGTCGTGAAGCGCGTAAACAGATTTTGGAACAAGCAGGTCGCTTACCAGATGCATTAGTTGCTTGTGTAGGTGGTGGTTCAAATGCTATGGGCTTGTTCTATCCGTTCTTAAACGATGCCAGTGTAAAAATGTATGGTGTTGAAGCCGCTGGTTTTGGTATTGAAACTGGTAAACACTCTGCGCCGTTAAATGCGGGCCATGTGGGTGTATTGCATGGTAACCGTACTTACTTGATGAGTGATGAACAAGGTCAGATTATTGAGACACATAGTATCTCGGCGGGCCTTGATTATCCGGGTGTTGGCCCTGAACATAGCTTCTTGAAAGATATGAAGCGTGTAGAGTACGTGCCGATTAATGATACAGAAGCTCTACAAGGTTTCCGTGACTTAACCAAAATCGAAGGGATCATTCCTGCGCTTGAAAGCTCGCACGCGATGGCGTATGTCTCTAAGCTTGCACCGACGATGTCTAAAGATCAGATTATTATTGCGACTGTTTCAGGCCGTGGCGATAAAGACTTAATGACAGTTGCACGCATTGATGGCGTAGAAATGGTCGAGATGTAAGAGGATACAATGCCAAGCTTGTTTATGGTGATGTTGGGCGGGCGTCATGCACGTGCTAATACAGAAGTTCATGATGTGGTCATGGCTGTAGGAGATACTTTGGAAGAAGTTTATCCTCAACTTAAACAAGCTTGGTTTGGTGAGGCTCAAGGATTACATATTGATGCTTGGGCTAAGCTCTCAGGAGTTAGTTTTCAAGGACAGAACTATCAAATTCATTTTACAGATGCTGCTCCACAACCAGATGATTTAAAGTTATATTTAATTAATCTAGGTGGATATAATGCACGTGAATTCGGTGAACTTCATCGTTATGAGTTTGTGGTGGCACCCAACGCTGTAGTTGCCAAACAATTAGGTAAACAATTTATAGACCGGCAGTGGCAAAAAGCACATACAGACCGGGTCATTGATATTGATGACTGTTTAGCGATAGATTGCGTGGCAGGCCGTTATATTCATTTAATAAAAGGCGATTTTGCTGCAACAATTTGGGAAAATACATATTTGACTGTGGGATAGGTCATTTGAAATCTAATATTCATATGGAAGTGGGTAAATGGATTTAATTCAAGAAAATGGACAGCCTCGTTATGGGCGTTTTGAATCTGTACCGGCCACCATTCATGTCCAACGTTATATTTATAAAACTCCTTATGGTAAAGTCCTAAAAGGCTGGCGCAAACAATTAAAATATAAGAAGTTTAAATTCTGTGGCATTCAACATAAACATTATAGTATTGGTCTGGCCATTGCAGATATTGGTTGGGTTGGACACGGGTTTTTCTATATCTATGATCATGAAACAGGGCAAGTCATTGAGTGGAATGCTATTCAGCCGTTAGGTCATAAGACTTATCTTGATGAACAGCCTTTGTTTAATCAAAGTTATTTTTCTAAATCGCCTTATCAGTTCGATATTCAGCATGCCAATGGTGTGCGATACATTCGGGTGACTAAATATGGTGAAATTTGCCTGAGCGCTCGTATTTTCTGCGCCGGAACAGATATTTTGAGCTTGTGTACCCCAACAGGCATCAATGGTTGGACCTATACCCAAAAGCAGACCACTTTGGCTGTAGAGGGAATGTTCATTAATAAGCAAAATCAAGTTGTACAATTTGATGAAAAGACATTTGCATCGCTAGATGATACTTGCGGATTTTTACGTCCTGAAACAGCTTGGTTCTGGCTCTCATGTAACTTCTGGGATGAACAGGGGCGTCGTATTGGGTTAAATCTGGCCTCGGGTGTTAATGAAAGTTTTGGTAATGAAAACTGCCTATGGATTAACGGAGTTTTATTTCCGCTCACAGACGTTTTATTTGAAAAAGTAAATGATGAACTTTGGCAAATTAGTTCTCTAGATCAAAAACTTAATCTACAAGTGCATATTGGTTGGTGCCGGTATGAAAATATAAACTTAAGAATGATTGGCAGTCAGTTCAATCAATGGCAAGCTAAAATTAGCGGCACGATTGAGCATAAGACAACCGATATAATCTATTGCAAAGAACAATACGGTTTACTAGAGCAACATTATGCAAAATGGTAACAAGCAGGTTATAAACCTGCTTGCCAAAATGCTTCACCCGCTGCAATAGGGTCATTTGTTTTTTCCAAAGTTTCAATCCAAACGGGATACTGACGAATAACAGGATGCTGGCTTGGATGAAAATCTTTTTTAAACCAATCCATATATTGTTTTTTCATAGCTGTTAATGTGCCATTTTTGCCAAAGAACCAAGGTAAACCTTTAAGGTTCATCAAGAGTCTTTCTCTTGGACTAAAGCCATCACATTTCAACATGATATTGGTACGATAAAGCGTAAAACCGAACATGAGTACGGTTGTTAAAACAAGCACAAAGCGACGTGTTGACTCTGGAACTTCTCCCACCTGTCTCATCACATCAAAAGCTACATCGCGGTGTTCCATCTCTTCAATCGCATGCCATGCAAACAAAGCTCGAACATAAGGATGAGCGTTTTCTAAAGTTTTTTTATGGCTATAAAAGGTTTCTGCCATTAACGCTGTTAAATGTTCAGCGGCAGCGGTCATGGCAATATTATATTGTGGTGAACGTTTTGTTAGTTCAAAGCGGAAAATCTTTTTAAGGGTGGTTGTGAACTGGTCAACAGGCATGCCTTGCTCTTTCATGAGCTGATTCATTTTGTCATGTGCAATACCGTGTTGAGCTTCTTGTTTAATAAAATCCGCAACTCGTTTTTGTAGTTCAGGGTCATCAATTTTGTCGCGGAACATGCGCACACATTCAATGAAGTAACGCTCTCCATCTGGAAAGGTTAAGCTGAGTGCATCAAACATACGAGTTAAAAAAGGGTCATTGTTAAACCAAAAGCGAGGTGCTTCGTTTAAATGAAAATCGAGATCTTTACGAACTACTGGTTCGACCTGATAAGAAACATGTGCGTTCATCTTTTATTTCTCGCAACTATAACCTTTTCATTAGTATGTCGCGAGTGGTCGGCTTTGTTTTGACAGTTATCGCCAATTTTTATACAGTTTGCGACAAAATGGCAGTAAAAAGGACGCGCCATGCAAGAATTTACTATCTCAAATGGTTACTTCTACCTTTGGAATACGTATTTAAAAGAAAAGGGAATAGATTGGCAGACACTTAATTTAAGTGAAATTCAAACACGTCAAGTCCAAAATATTTTATCCGCTTCTATAGATGCTCAATCTTCTTTAGACCTTTTTATTGAACTTTTAGAGATAACTGAAACGCGATTACATGTGACTAATTTGGCTTTAGAGATGGCAGCCTGTATTACCCCTGCCAACTTTGGGGTCTTGGGTTATATGGCGTCCAGAAGTGATACCTTAGGTCAAGTGGTGGAGTATATTGCAAAGTTTCATCGTTTGGTCATTGATGGTGCACAGGTTGTCCCTATACAAATTGAACAGGATGCCTCCAAAATTCGCCTATATTGGCCTTTGGTCGATGACAGTAATATTCTACTGAGTGAGCTGACTTTGGCCGCAATGGTACAGCTTGCTAAACAGATCGCCCCTTTACATGAGTTTCTTTTACAGCATGTAGAGTTCGTACACCGAGCACGTGGGGCAGTGGTTCACTATCAACGTTTCTTTCAGTGCAAATTATCATTTGAGCGGCCTTACTATGCATTAACTTTTGCAAGTGAAAGTTTAAATGTTCGCCCTCAACATGCAGACCCAACTTTAGTGCAACTTTTAGTGAAACAAGCTGAAGAAGCTTTAGTTCAGCGGAAAATACATGCCGATTTAGTTCAGCAAATACATTGGATCGTACAGGAATACTTTAAGCATAAGCAGCAAGCGCCCAAAATAGAAGATATTGCCATCGAGCTGAATGTTTCTGTTAGAAGCTTGCAGCGCCAATTACAGGCATTAAACACTTCATTTAAATTAATTTTAGATGCTGAGCGTATGAAACGCTGCGAGATATTGTTAAGCCAAAATGAAAGTCTGACTGCAATTGCCGACCAGTTAGGTTATTCTGATCAGTCTGCACTGGCAAGAGCATATAAAAATTTAACAGGGCAAACATTATTAACTCGAAAAAAGCAATTACAACTCATCCAGAAAAATGCAACGAAATAGAATTTTGGATGCTTTTTTGCTCAATTTGTAAATCAATAATGGCCCAAAAATAGGAAGCTTTGATCATTGAGAAAAGTTTCAAAATATTGATAAATGTACGCCATGGGTTGTATGAATCATACAATCGAATATCGCCATAACGTTAGACCTGTTCAATGAACAAAAAATAGCGTTAAAATGCGGTGTTCTTGTATTTCTACAAACAACTCCTCAATTTTAAATAATTCAAGGAAAGCACAACCCTATGTCACGTCTTGCCACCCGTTTTGAAAAGCTGCAGTCCCAACAACGTAAAGCGCTTGTATCTTATGTCATGGCGGGTGATCCACAGCCACAAGTAACGGTGCCGTTACTTCATAAAATGGTTGCGGCAGGAGTAGACGTCATTGAGCTTGGTTTACCATTTTCAGACCCGATGGCTGATGGTCCGGTAATTGCACTTGCTGCTGAACGCGCACTTGCGGCTGGGACGAACACCTTAGATGCGCTGAACATGGTAAAAGAGTTTCGTGAGCAGGATCAGGAAACACCTGTAGTTTTAATGGGTTATCTTAATCCTGTTGAAGTGATTGGTTACGAGAAGTTTGTTTCTTATGCGAAACAATGTGGTGTAGATGGCTTATTACTTGTGGACTTACCACCGGAAGAGTCAAAAGAATTTGGTGCAATCTTGAAACAACATGATATGGACCAGATTTTCTTACTTGCACCAACTTCAACTGATCAACGTATTCAACACGTAGCGAATCAGGCAAGCGGGTTTATCTACTATGTTTCACTCAAAGGTGTAACAGGTGCAGCGACTTTGGATACTTCTGAAGCGGCTGCACGTATTGAAAAAATCAAAGGTATGACTAACGTTCCAGTGGGCGTTGGTTTCGGAATTAGTGATGCTGCTTCAGCGAAAGCGATGGGTAGTGTTGCAGATGCCGTGATTGTAGGTAGTGCTTTCGTTAAATCTTTTGCAACGTTGGCAGCTGATGAAGCTGTTGAACAGACGGTGAATAAAGTCAAGGAGCTTCGAGCAGCGCTCGATGAGTTAGTATGAATCAAGAAGTGAAATCAGGGAAAGTTCTTAGCCCTTCGACGCCATGGACACAGCGTCCAGTTCCAGGTATTGAAGTTGCAGATGAGCAACAGACTCTCAAAGCAACATTTACTGAGCCAACTATTGAGTGCCCTGAATGTCATGCTTTAGTGACACGTACAGCAATATCTTTTAATGCGTATGTATGTCCACAGTGTGACGAACACTTACGAATGAAAGCTCGCGATCGCTTAAACTGGTTCTTCGACAATGTTGTGGCTGAATTAGGTCAAGAGTTTAGCGCGAAAGACCCATTAAAGTTTGTTGATAGCAAACCGTATCCAGATCGTATGCGTGAAGCGCAAACTAAAACTGGTGAAACGGAAGCTTTAATCGCCATGCAAGGTAACTTAAATGGCGTAGATATGATTGCATGTGCTTTTGAGTTTGACTTTATGGGCGGCTCAATGGGTACTGTAGTAGGTGACCGTTTTGTTAAGGCAGCTGAACTTGCAATTGAAAAACGTCAGCCATTAATCTGCTTTGCAGCTTCTGGTGGTGCACGTATGCAAGAAGGTATGTTGTCACTTATGCAAATGGCACGTACTTCTGCTGCAATTCAAAAATTAAAAGATGCAGGCTTACCTTATATCGTGGTGTTAACACATCCGGTATATGGCGGTGTAACAGCTTCTTTAGCAATGTTGGGTGATATCCATATTGCAGAACCTAAAGCAATGATTGGCTTTGCCGGTAAGCGTGTGATTGAACAAACTGTACGTGAAACACTAGAAGAACCGTTCCAACGTGCAGAATATCTGCTTGATCATGGTGTGGTCGATCAGATTGTTCATCGTCATGCTTTACGTGATACTGTATCTCGTCTTGTATCAAAATTGATGAACTTACCTTGAAACAACAAGCTCCACTTTCAACAGACTCTTTAGATACATGGCTCAATTATTGGAGCCATGTTCACGTTACAGGGATCGATCTTGGTCTGGAACGTGTTATTCCCGTAGCAGAAAAATTAGGCGTGACTAAACCCAACGCTAAAGTTTTTACCGTTGCTGGAACAAACGGGAAAGGTTCAACCACAACAACGCTTGCGTCTATATTAAAAGCACAAGGTTACAAAGTTGGGTTGTATCAATCACCGCATATCTATCGTTTTAACGAGCGAGTCAAATTAGGTGGAGTTGAAGTTGATGACCAAAGCCTGATTGATGCTTTTGTACAAGTTGATCAGGCTCGTCGCGAGTGTGATTTAAGCCTATCTTTTTTTGAAGCAACCACTTTGGCTGCTTTTGTTATTTTTAAACAGCAACAATGCGATGTATGGGTTCTTGAAGTCGGTTTAGGTGGGCGTCTTGATGTTGTTAACGTCATTGACCCTGATATCGCCGTGATTACCAATATTGGTCTTGACCATACAGATTGGTTAGGCGATACCATCGAAAAAATTGCTTTTGAAAAAGCAGGTATTATCCGACCTCATATTCCTGTCATTTTTGCAGGTGAGCAATCTTTGCCTCAAGCGATTCAAGATAAGGCAAATAGCTCACAAGCCACACTATACGCGATTAATAGAGATTATTTTTATAAAATCGCCGATGATGGAAAACATTGGTATTTTGCAAGTGAAGGAACCACTTTAAGGTTGCCGCTTGGTATACTTGCAATCGAGAATATTGCAGGAGCAGTTGCGGCCGTATTAAATAGCGGACTTGAAATCTCGCAACTAGCGCTAGAGGAGGGCATTACAAATGCCCGCTTGGCTGGACGCTTCGAAGTGCGCGAAGTTAATGGAAAAACCATTATTTTTGATGCCGGACACAATCCTCATGGTGTTGAATTTTTGTTAAAGCAATTGCGAAATTTCTTAGAATACAATAAACAGTACACAGAAGTTGTCGCAGTATTTTCAATGCTGGCAGATAAAGATATAAAATCAGTAGTCGATTTGTTGAAACCTACTGTTTTACATTGGAAAATTGCTGAGTTGAATGTGCCGCGTGCTGCACCGATTCAGCAATTGAATGACGCCCTGCAAGGCCAGACAATACAACAATTTGGCAATATCAAAGAGGCTTTTAAATCAGCGCTTGAGCAAACAAATAACAATCAGCTGATTTTAGCCTGTGGTTCGTTTCATACTTTAGAAGCGATTTGGGAGTATTTGGAAGAATGTCAATGAATAACAAACAACGCTGGATGGGTGGCGTTGTTTTATTAGGTGGTGGTGTTTTATTGGCAGCATTACTTCTAAAAGGAAATGAAGAAATAAAACAGGTAGATGTTCAACCCCAAACTTCAACATCACCGAAATTACAAGCTAAACCAAAGCAATCAGCACAAGAAGGGCAGATGGTACAGCTACAGCCACTTGCAGTTGATGTTGAAACAGAAAAACGTCTTCTTGAAGAACAGCGCCGTTCTCGTGAAAAAGCTGTAGCAGAACAAGAGGCTCGTGCTGCCGAATTCTTGGCAATGCAACAACAGGCAGAAGCGGATGCAGCTCGTAAAGCTGCTGCTGAATATGCCGCGATTAATGCCCGCCGAGCTGCTGCACAAGAAAGTTCCGATAATATTCCTCCTGAAGTCGCGGGTAGTGAGAATAAGGCAAAAGGACAGCAAACTGATACAAAAAAGTCAGTAGATCCGGCTAAAGCGGATGCAGATAAAAAAGCTGCTGAAGCGAAACGCTTAGCTGAGGCGGATAAGAAAACGGCTGAGGCAAAACGTCAGGCAGAAGCGGATAAGAAAGCAGCAGAGGCGAAGCGCCAAGCAGAAGCGGACAAAAAGGCTGCTGAAGCTAAACGTCAAGCAGAAGCAGACAAGAAAGCAGCTGAAGCGAAACGTAAGGCAGAGGCCGAGAAAAAAGCTGAAGCAGAGAAAGCACGTGAGTTGCTTGAAAATGGTGATAAAAAATGGATGGTACAGGTTGCATTGGCTGCTAACCAAGCAAATGCAGATGCTGTAGTCTCTAAATTACGTGCAAAAGGCTATAAGGTCACGACGAGTCCAACCAGTAAAGGTATCCGTATTATGGTTGGTCCTGCAAAAGATAGAGATACGGCAGATACTACACGTAAGAAAATTACTTCTGACGCCAGTTTAAATATGAAGTCAGCTTGGGTGATTGACTGGGTGCCTTTAGATCAGCGTAAGTCAGATTAATTTTATTCTGAAATCTAATTAAGATGGATTCGATAGTTGCTGTTGAATCCATTTTACATTTTCAGGGGTAAATAAACGGTCAATATTCTTCCAAATAATATGATAACCATAACCCCCTTGTTTCATTTCTTTCACTGCATCATCAATTGCCCAGTTTTCAAAAATAATTCGATACATGGCGACGCTCGCCCCTGTACGGTCTGAACCATGATAGCAATGTAGTAAAACACGTTGATTATTTTGCTTGGCAAGCTGGATTTGCTGCATAACTTCTAATAAATCTTGTCGATCAATTGCCCAGGTATTAATCGGAATATGGACAAGATTAAAGTTTTCATTTTTAAAGACTAAATCATCTGATGCTTTGGCTCTTAAGTTAATAATAGTCCCAATTTGATGGTGTTTTAATTCGGGAATCATTGCTGCATCGGGCTGTTCACTCCGGAAAACCTCATTGCTAATTTGATAAAAATTATGAGTTTGAGAAACTAAGGTTCCCCAATCGTGAGGTCTGTGCTCATGGGCAATACTTTCGTGTTGCATACATCCTTGAAGGCTTAAACAGACCGCAAATGCAATAAGTGAAAAATTTTTCATGTTTGGTACCGCCGAAGCTCATGGGGGTCATGTGCGCAAATGATTTCAATCGTTGACTCATGTTGAGCCAGATGCTGTAATTTTTTTAGGTTAATAAGACGCTTTTCATTGTCTTCTGCAAATGTCTTTTCTAAAAGGCTAAGAGATCTTAATTTATTTGCTGGATTTAGCTCTAGGTGTGAGTAGTAAGCATCTCCACAAAATAATAACCATTGATTTTGTTGTTTTATCGCAATACCACAATGTCCGGCAGAATGGCCCAATAGTGGCACCATTAAAATTTCATCTTGAAATAGGGGGAAACCTTTTACTTTTTCAAGGTTAAACCATTTTTCACCTTGTTGATACTCAACAAAGTTCCAGTACCGATGTTGTTTATATTGATTAGTTCTATAACGAAGCTTACCTTTAAAATTAGGCAGTTGCGCAGCATTGTATTCAGTGGCTAGCACATGGACAGTGGCGTGGGGAAAGTCTGAAATTCCGCCTGCATGGTCAAAGTCGAGGTGAGTCACAAAAATGTGCTGTATATCTTTAGGATGGAAACCCAGTTTCTGAATTTGTTGGATAGCACTGAACTCAAGATTCGGTTCAATTTTCCCCAACCGTTTGACTAAAGAACCAAGGCGCTGTTGCATGTGTAGATAATCTTGTAGGCCAAATCCGGTATCAATCAGTACAAGGCCTCGATCAGTTTCTACCAAAAGACAATGACAAACAATTTCAGCTTTCCAGCCTCTCTGCCCAA
Organism: Acinetobacter sp. 148; assembly: GCF_031196675.1. Taxonomy (NCBI): domain Bacteria; kingdom Pseudomonadati; phylum Pseudomonadota; class Gammaproteobacteria; order Moraxellales; family Moraxellaceae; genus Acinetobacter; species Acinetobacter sp. 148. The sequence continues at coordinate 50,577 of NZ_JAVIMT010000005.1, forward strand.
ATAAAGGTGCACATACAGGGCACATACTGCCGCATTTTAAATGATGAATTTTATGGATCATGATTTTTGTTTTTTGCACAAACTCTTGGGAAGTTATAACTGATCTCAACAGTAAAAACCATGTGTATTCATTAATGTAAAAAAAGCCATCGGGTGAGATGGCTTTTGAGATGGAAATATTTGCTCAGTTACGTGAACTGGCTGATTTAGAATTTTTTAATATTTGCCTACGCACTTTGCTTGTCTTGCAGGGAACTTTTCAGACGCTTGCCTACGCGCTTTGCTTGTCTTGTAGTCAACTTTTCAGATGCTTGCCTACGCACTGCGTTTGTCTTGCGCTTCGATTAAAGCCTTGTTAAAGGCTTTAATCTTGCTCAGGCTGTGGTGTAAGGCGTAAATAAGGTTTCACCGCAGTATAACCTTTAGGGAAGCGTTGTTTAATTTCCTCTTCATCTTTTAAAGAAGGGACAATGACCACATCTTCACCTTGTTGCCAGTTTGCTGGTGTAGCCACTTTATGCTTATCGGTTAATTGTAATGAGTCAACAACACGTAAGACTTCATTAAAATTACGACCAGTCGAAGCAGGGTAGGTGATGATTAGACGAACTTTTTTATTTGGGTCAATAATCACTAAAGAACGAACAGTAAGGGTTTCACTGGCATTCGGATGAATAAAACCGTATAGCTCAGATACTTTGCGGTCTTTGTCAGCAATAATTGGAAAATTGACTGTTGTATTTTGAGTTTCATTAATGTCATTAATCCAGCCTTTGTGCGACTCAACATCATCTACAGATAAAGCAATTGCTTTAACATTACGTTTTTCAAATTCATCTTTTAGTTTTGCTGTATAACCCAATTCAGTTGTACATACGGGCGTATAGTCGGCCGGGTGTGAAAATAAAATGCCCCAACTATCACCTAGAAAATCATAAAAATTAATAGTGCCTTCGCTTGATTCTTGTTGAAAATCAGGGGCTGTGTCGCCTAATCGTAATGTCATGATAAATCCTCAATTGCTTAAAATTTGTTATATGTTGAAATGACTATGCCGCAATTTATTTATTATTAAAATTATTGTTTTTATATTTTATTATGAACTTTTTATATAAGTGTAAATATATATGACCAAAACATATGAATTTATGGGCTGAATCAATGTAACTTTAAGATAAATTTGCTAAATTAGATTTCTCGGAAGTTGTGCTCAATAGATGAGCATTAATGTCGAGTTTTTAGGTGCCAGATGCTTTAAAGGGGCTTAGAAAATGGGTAAAACCATTTGTCTAATGATCAGATTTTTTTTATGGGTTTTGTGCAAACCCCTTGTACTTCAAATTTCTGACACCATAATAAACGACTGAGAAAAAATTTATTCATTTGACCAAGCAAGATTTAGAGAGTTTATCCATGTTGGCAAGTCTGATCGGAGGTATCTTCGGTACAAAAAATGAGCGTGAACTCAAACGCATGCGCAAAATTGTTGAGCAAATCAATGCGCTCGAGCCGACGATATCAGCTTTAAGCGATGCAGACTTATCTGCAAAAACTCCAGAATTCAAACAACGTTATAACAATGGCGAAAGTTTAGATAAGTTACTCCCTGAGGCGTTTGCAGTTTGTCGTGAGGCAGCAAAACGTGTAATGGGCATGCGCCACTACGATGTCCAGTTAATTGGTGGTATTACCTTACATGAAGGCAAAATTGCCGAAATGCGTACCGGTGAAGGTAAAACCCTTATGGGTACTTTAGCGTGTTACTTAAATGCATTAAGTGGTGAAGGCGTTCATGTCATTACTGTAAACGATTACTTGGCACAACGTGATGCTGAGTTAAACCGCCCTTTATTTGAATTTTTAGGTCTAAGCATTGGTACAATTTATTCAATGCAAGAACCAGCAGAAAAAGCAGCTGCCTATCTAGCTGATATTACCTATGGTACCAATAACGAATTTGGTTTTGACTACTTGCGTGACAACATGGTGTTTTCTTTAGCAGAAAAGAAACAACGTGGTTTGCACTATGCCATTATCGATGAAGTCGACTCAATCTTGATTGATGAGGCGCGTACGCCATTAATTATTTCTGGTCAAAGTGAAGATTCTTCACACCTCTATACTGCCATCAATACTATTCCACCAAAATTACGCCCGCAAAAAGAAGAAAAAGTTGCCGATGGCGGACATTTCTGGATTGATGAAAAGCAGCGTTCAGTTGAAATGACTGAAATTGGTTATGAAACTGTAGAACAAGAACTTATTCAAATGGGTTTGTTAGCGGAAGGCGAAAGCTTATATTCAGCTACAAATCTAAACCTCGTTCACCATGTTTCTGCGGCTATTCGTGCGCACTTCCTATTCCAACGCGACGTTCACTATATTATTCATGACGGTGAAGTCATTATTGTTGATGAGCATACTGGCCGTACCATGCCGGGCCGTCGTTGGTCAGAAGGCTTACACCAAGCAGTTGAAGCGAAAGAAGGTTTGGCTATTCAACCTGAAAACCAGACTTTAGCAACAACTACTTTCCAGAACTATTTCCGTCTTTATAAAAAGCTTTCAGGTATGACAGGTACTGCCGATACTGAAGCTGCGGAAATGAAAGAAATTTATGGTCTGGACGTCGTTATTATTCCGACACACCGACCTATGATTCGTAATGACCAGAACGATTTAATCTATTTAAACCGTAATGGTAAATATAACGCGATTATTCAAGAAATTATGAATATTCGTCAGCAGGGTGTTGCACCGATTCTTATTGGTACGGCAACGATTGAAGCCAGTGAAATTCTATCGTCTAAATTGAAGCAAGCTGGTATTCATCATGAAGTTTTGAACGCAAAACAACATGAGCGTGAAGCAGACATTATTGCTCAGGCAGGTAGCCCGAATGCAGTAACAATCGCAACAAACATGGCCGGTCGTGGTACAGATATTATCCTTGGGGGTAACTGGAAAGCGAAACTTGCCAAACTTGAAAATCCTACCCCTGAAGATGAAGCGCGTCTAAAAGCGCAATGGGAACAGGACCATGAAGATGTATTGCAAGCAGGTGGCTTGCACATTATTGGTTCTGAACGCCATGAATCACGCCGTATTGACAACCAGTTACGTGGTCGTGCGGGCCGTCAGGGTGACCCTGGCGTTTCTCGTTTCTATTTATCTCTTGAAGATGACCTCATGCGTATTTTCGCAGGCGACCGTGTTGTTGCCATGATGCGTGCAATGGGGCTTAAAGAAGATGAAGCGATTGAACACAAAATGGTAAGCCGTTCTATCGAAAATGCGCAGCGTAAAGTTGAAGCACGTAACTTCGATATTCGTAAAAACTTACTTAAATATGATGATGTGAATAATGAACAACGTAAGATCATTTATTCACAACGCGACGAAATCTTAGCTGAAAATACTTTACAAGAATACGTTGAAGAAATGCATCGTGAAGTAATGCAGGCGATGATTGCTAACTTTATTCCACCAGAGTCAATCCATGACCAATGGGATGTGGAAGGCTTAGAAAATGCTTTACGTATTGATTTGGGTATTGAGCTACCAGTTCAAGAATGGCTAGAACAAGATCGACGTCTTGATGAAGAAGGCTTGGTTGAACGCATCAGTGATGAAGTGATTGCGCGTTATCGTCAGCGCCGTGCACAAATGGGCGATGAATCTGCAGCAATGCTTGAGCGTCATTTCGTTTTAAATTCTCTTGATCGCCATTGGAAAGATCATTTGGCTGCAATGGATTATTTACGTCAAGGTATCCACTTACGTGGCTATGCGCAAAAAAATCCTGAGCAGGAATATAAGAAAGAAGCATTTAACTTGTTCGTGAACATGCTGGGTGTAATTAAAACCGATGTTGTAACTGATCTGTCTCGCGTACATATCCCAACACCAGAAGAGCTTGCAGAAATGGAAGCTCAACAGCAGCAACAAGCAGAAGCAATGAAGCTTTCTTTTGAACATGATGATGTGGATGGATTAACAGGTGAAGTGACCGCTTCTCAAGAAGCACTTAATGAGTCGGCTACTGAACAACAAACGTTCCCTGTACCTGAAAGTCGTAATGCTCCATGTCCATGTGGTTCTGGTTTGAAATATAAACAGTGTCACGGCAAAATTTAATTTGTGTTATAAAAAAAGCAGAACGATTGTTCTGCTTTTTTTTCGTTTGTAGTAAGCCTGTGAATAATGTTTGCAGTTTTAAGCATTAAATGCTATTTACTTCTCATCCAGAGTGTATGTTGGAAAGACAATGAAAAAAGTATTACAACCTTTATTTTTAACTGTTCTTGCTGTGCCAAGTTTTGTTTTCGCAGCAGAAACAGCTTCAGCCCCTCAAACCACAACGGTTGATAAAGTACTTGCGGCAAAAGGCCCAACTTCGGCTCAGGCTGTAGTGAAACAAGAAAATACGACGGTGATTAGCCCTCGTACAGGTATTCGTTACACATTGGGTAACACGGGTAATCGCCCAATCATTTTACAAACTGCTGCGATCGCTCCAGCAAACTCTGCAAATATTAACCGTATTGTTGCAAGTAACCCAGCTCTATCTCCAAAGAGCCAAGAAAAAGCAAAAGTTGCATTAATTGGTGAAGCGGCTGTTGCTGGTGCGGCAGCAGTTGCAGCGAATAATGTAACTGCCCCAGCTGTACCAAACAGTGTTACACCTGCAAATCCTGCATCATTGAACTAAGTGCTATATATAAAAAAAGCCGGTCAATTTTGAACCGGCTTTTTTATATCAGGGTGTTTGAAAATATTTAAATCTGATTATTTACATCTACATTTTTTGTTTCGCGTATTAATAAAAACGCGATTAATGATAAAAGTGATGCTGCTGTAAGATAATAACCAACTGCATATAAACCATATGTTTCAGCAAGTTTAGTTGCAATAAGCGGTGCAAAAGAAGCACCAAAAATACCAGCCAAGTTAAACGTTAAAGCTGAACCCGTATAACGTACTGGGGTTGGGAAAATTTCTGAAAGGACAGTACCAATTGGACCATAGGTCAAGCCCATAATTGCTAAGCCAGTACACAAGAACAAAAATACAATGAGTGTGTTTCCAGACTCTAACATACTAGAGAAAAACAGTCCGAAAATTGCAGCAGCAATACATACACCAATAGAAGTAGCTTTACGGCCAAATTTTTCTGCAAAAATGGCAGAAAGAGGGATAAATGCTGCAAAGCAAAGGGTTGCAAACAGTTGAAGTTCTAAGAACTCACCACGCGCATAGCCTAGTTTGGTTGTTCCCCAGTTAAGTGCGAATACTGTAGTTAAATAAAACACAACGAAGGTACAGATTGCTGCAATTGTACCGAGAATAAGTTTGCCCGTGTGTTTGGTCACCACTTCTTTAAATGGAATATTAACTTCTTTTTGCTTATCTAAAACCTTTTGGAAAGCAGGGGTCTCATGAAGTTTTAAACGAATGTATAAGCCAACAATAACCAAGACAGCACTTGCAATAAAAGGAATACGCCAGCCCCATTGCATGAATGCTTGTTCAGGAATAGCAGCACTTAGAAGTAAAAATGAACCAGTTGCTAAAATAAAACCGATAGGTGCGCCAAGTTGAGGGAACATGCCATACCATGCACGTTTGCCTTCAGGTGCATTTTCTGTAGCAAGTAAAACAGCACCACTCCATTCACCACCTAAGCCTAAGCCTTGTCCTAAACGGCATAAGGCGAGCAATAAAGGCGCGACAATTCCAATCTGAGCATAGGTTGGTAATAAGCCAATACATACGGTTGAGATACCCATAGTGAGTAATGCTGCCACCAATGTTGCTTTACGACCTATACGATCTCCTAAATGCCCAAATAGTGCTGCACCGATAGGACGGGCAATAAAGGCGATTGCAAAAGTTGCAAGTGATTGTAAGACTGCGGCACTACCACTACTGGCAGGGAAAAATAGATGTGGAAAAATGATAACGGCAGCAGTTGCATAGATATAAAAGTCGAAGAACTCAATGGTTGTACCGACTAAACTTGCAAACAAAACCCGTGTTTTCGAATTGGTGGCTACTACAGGAGCAGCAGTCGCAGAGGTTGACTCCATATAAGTCCTTATATCAGTTAAAATTTATTTTTAATTTACTATTCTCTTTAAAGGCATATTTTTCTTAAAAGAATAGCGTGAAAGAACATCATCCATGACTCTTTCAGGATCACTGAATATGAGTGAAAAATGGACTAAACAACGTACCAATAGATAGCAAGAAAGTGTGCACCTGCACCTAAAAGCACAAAAATATGCCATATCGCATGGGTATATCTTACCTTTTTTAACGCGTAAAACAATGCTCCAACGGTGTAAGCTAAACCTCCAGTAATCAATAACATCAAAGTATCTTTGCTTAAATAGGTTCGCATATCATCCATTACAAAAACGGCAAGCCAACCCATAAGAACATAAGCAAGTAGCGAAATTTTCTGAAAACGGTGAATAAAAACTAACTTGAAAAGTGTACCAATTGCAGCAATGCTCCAGAGCGCAATAAGTAAAATATGAGCTTTTTGTGTAGGTATAGCAATACTTAAGAACGGGGTATATGTTCCAGCAATTAAATAATAAATAGCCGTGTGATCGAGTTTTTTATACCAGTAACGTAAATTTTGTGTTTGTGCAAAATGATAGAGAGTCGAACTAGTAAACACGAGAATTAAGCTAAAAGCATATACCCATAAACCTACCCACTGGGCAGTGGAAAGATAAGATCCTTTTATAATTAAAAAGACAGAGGCAACTACTGCCATAACCACACCAGCGCCATGGCTGTAGGCATTAAAAAGTTCTTCTTTTGGGTCGTAGGTTTCTAACACCGATTTACTCATAAGTTTATTTTTTGATTAAAAATACAAATGTATAGAAATACAAAACAGTCGTAAAGTTATTTTATTTTTAATCCTATACCCTTTAAACTTTCACTTTATATGAGTCACCATTTTTTAGGTATATCAGTGTCGGTTTTCTCCTTTGAGCAAGAACAGCAATTCTTTCATGAAATCAAACAAATGCTTAATCAGCAGACTTTTGAACGTTTGATTTTGAGCCAATATAAAGGAGAGTTGACACAGCTGGAAAAAATTACTTTCCGTGTTGTGGAGCTACATGGAAAAAAACAACTTTCCGCGCTATATCATCATACCACCCAAGATGTGACTAAAAATTATTCATTCGAAGATGGCTTAGAACAGATTGCAGTGCTGATTACGCAATGCAAACAAGCGAATTTATTTGCCACTCATCAAGAAATCCAGCTTAAAAAAAATAAGAAAAAAGCCATGCTTAATATGGGTAAAAAACACAGCGTGACTACCGTTCCAACTGTACAAGCTCATGATCGTGAGAAACAGCGTTATGTACAGCAGGGTAGTGCATTTTTAAAAGAGCTTGGCATTACCGATGAGAAAGCTCAAATCATTCCAAGCATGGCTCGTAAATGGAAGCAGATTAATAAATTTATCGAAATTTTTGCGAGCGCATATGAGCAGATTGATGCTGAGCAAAAAGAGTTAAATATTGTCGATTTTGGTTCAGGAAAAGGGTATTTAACTTTTGCTTTGTATGATTATTTACAAGAACAACAAAAGGTTCCGCTCATTACGGGTGTAGAGCTGCGCCGTAATTTAGTGGAATTTTGCCAGAACGTTGCAGACAAAGTACATTTTAATCATTTAGACTTTTTTGAAGGTGACGTTCGTAGTTATCAGCCGGAAAAGCTGGACGTGATGATTGCTTTGCATGCATGTGATATTGCGACTGACTTTGCTATCCATACTGGAATTCGCTTAAATGCTTCGATGATTATGTGTGCGCCATGCTGTCACAAAGAGTTGCGTCCACAACTACATAGTCCTGAAGTTTTACAGCCAATGCTACAGTTTGGTATTCATGCGGGGCAACAAGCCGAGATGTTGACCGATACCTTACGTGCGTTACTTTTAAAAGCATATGGTTATGAAACTAAAGTTTTTGAGTTTGTATCGCTTGAACACACCAGCAAAAATAAAATGATTTTGGCGACTAAACGCAAAAACGTGACACAACCTGATGCCAAGATTATGGCTCAAATTCAAGCATTGAAAGAAATGTATGGAATTAAAAAACAGACATTGGAATTGTTATTACAAGATCAGCTGCCGATCGAAAATATTGGCTGCAAATGCTAGGAAGGTGAGTGGATGTATAAAGTTATAGCGGGTAGTTGGACGCAGTTTGAGGAAGATGCAAAATACATCCGTGAACAAGTCTTTATTCAAGAGCAAGGCATTGAGCCCAAAGATGAATGGGATGATTTCGACAGCACTGCTGTGCACTTTATGGTGTATGACAAAGAGCAGCCTATCGCTACAGCACGTTTGTTGCCACAGCATAGCGTAGGGCGTGTTGCTGTTTTAATGCTTTATCGAAAGCAGGGTATAGGTAAAATTCTAATGCAGCATATTATTGAATATGCGCGCCAACATAAATTGCCTTATTTAAAGCTTTCCGCGCAAACCTATGTAACAGCTTTTTATGAAGCTCTAGGTTTTAAAGTGCAGGGTGAAGTGTACCAAGACTGTGGTATTCCACATATTGATATGACTTTAGCGTTAAGTTGAGATTCCTTTTTAGAAATCTCAACTTTGAACTACTTCATCGCATTCCAGTTTTCGATGGCTTGTAAGCCTGTTTCCAAACCAACTTCATAACTGTAACGAAGCTTTTTCGGATTTGTCGTTAAACGCCCTGCCATATTTTTAAGAGGCGGTGGACATACCTCTAAAATTTGCTGTTCTGGGTTACTGCTACGAACAAATTCAACTGAAGCATTATAACGGGCACAGCGGTTACGCAAACTATTTGCAAAACCATAATGGTGTTTAAAAGCATATTTCGCAAGGAATTGGTCGCCTCGGCTACTGGCTTTAAAATAGTTCTTCGGACGAGTACGTAAAACTAATAGCTTTTTGACACCACTTTGCTGAGCCGCCCAGCGAACGGGTAGAGCATCTGCAACGCCGCCATCAAAGTAGGGTTCACCCATAATATCGACGGGATGACGAGTTAAAACCGGAATTGAGCTAGAAGCACGCAGTGCATTTAGCAAATTATCTTTACCAGCACGAAGATACTCAGCATGACCAGTTTTAGCATGCGTCAATACCATATAAAAATCTGGATTTTTGGCAAAAAGGCTCTGTTGATCGAGAGGATGTTCTTGCTCGCCAATTTCCCACATCCATTTTAAATCGAGTAAATCCCCTCCTTTAAAGAAGCGCTTGTAATCGATAAATTCAGGACGTAGTGAATGATCAATATAGAAGGTTAACGTGCGACCTTGTTGGCCTGCCAGGTAGTTAGCTACATTGGTCGAACCAGAAGATACACCAACGTATAAGTTAAAAGGATTGAACTGCTGTTGTAGAAAAGCATCAAGTACACCACTGGTAAAGGCACCACGCATGCCTCCACCTTCTACAACCAGTGCATTGCGAGAAAAATCTGTCATTTGAAAAATATCTGATTACTGATGTGAATGCTGATGTTCTTGCATGTCCATTTCAGGCATATTGTCATGCTGAGTTTGCTGATCTGTTGATTTCTCAGCTTTTTGCTGCATTTCATGCTGTTGAGCTTTGCGTTGTGCTCCTGGCATATAGTCAGGCTCATTACTCATTGCTAAATAGAAAAAGCCAAGGAAGATCGCACTTAAAACACCGACGATTAGAACAAATTTCCAGCCTAAAATTGCTGATTCGGAAGAATTTTTATCGGACATAAGGATATCTCGAATGTGCTGTAGAAGCACAGAAATGAAGTCTATTTATAGCATATTTAGGTATAAGGCTGAAATCTTAAAGGTCATAAAGAAAAACCCATATAAATAAAATATATTTATATGGGTAAGGTTTATGCAATTTTTAAATATTCAAGAGCTCTAACTTATTGAATATTTTGCTTCTGCTCAGCTTTAGTTTTTAGTAACGTTGGGGGCGTGAAGCGCTCACCATATTTGGCAGCCAGCTCTTCGGCACGTTTTTGTGCTTTATCAATACCATATTGATTTAAGAATTGAATCGCTCCTCCCGTCCACGGGGCATAACCAATTCCAAAAATAGAACCGACATTGGCATCAATCACTGACTCTAATACCCCTTCTTCGTAACAACGTAGGGTATCTAAGGCTTGTACAAACAAAATACGGTCAATCATATCTTGCTCGGAGATATCATGATCTTTTTGCCAACGGTTTAAACCTTCCCATAGGTGCTTTTTACCATTTTCAGGATAATCATAAAAACCTGCGCCAGCAGCTTTACCTTTACGGTTTAATTCATGAATCAAGGTATGAATCACTTCATCTACCGGTGTTTTCGGTAACTCTTTGCCTTCAGCTTGTAGTGCCTTACGCGTTTCACTTGCAACATGCTCGGTTAAAGTTAAAGACACTTCATCTTGAATCGCAAGTGGTCCCACTGGCATGCCAGCTTTCAGTGCTGCCATTTCAATACGCGCTGGATGGACGCCTTCTGCAAGTAAGCGCATGCCTTCTTGAATAAAAGTACCAAACACACGACTGGTAAAGAAGCCACGGCTATCATTGACAACAATTGGCGTTTTTCCAATTTGCTGTACAAAGTCGTAGGCTTTAGCAAGTGTTTCTGCGGAGGTGTTTTTACCTTTAATAATCTCAACCAACTGCATTTTGTCGACAGGGCTAAAGAAATGCAGGCCAATAAATGCTTTATCATCCTTACTTGCTTGCGCTAAACCTGTAATCGGTAGGGTGGATGTATTTGATGCCATTACACCATTAGGCGCTAAGTATTGTTCAGCTTCTTGAGTGACTTTCGCTTTGAGCTCTTGGTTTTCAAATACGGCTTCAATAATTAAATCACAACCTTGTAAGTCTTCAGCAGAAGCTGTAGCCGTAATGAGCGATAAAATCTGATCACGTTTTTCTGCCGTCATGCGGCCTTGTGAAACACGTTTATCTAAGAGCTTTTGTGAATATGCTTTGCCTTTTTCAGCATTTTCAACAGATACATCTTTAAGGATAACAGGAATGCCTTTAATTGCAGTGGCGTAGGCAATACCGGCACCCATCATGCCCGCACCCAACACGCCCACTTTAGTGGCTTGCCATTTTGCAATATCGGCAGGACGGCTAGCACCCGACTTAATTGCATTTAGACCATGCCAGAAAGTGCCAATCATATTTTTAGAAATTTGGCCTGTTGCTAGTTGAGTAAAGTAGCGAGACTCGATGCGCAAGGCGGTATCGACATCAACTTGAGCACCTTCAACTGCGGCAGCCATAATCGCTTCAGGAGCAGGATAGCAGCCCTTGGTTTTGTCTTTTAACATGGCAGGCGCAATGGCAAGAACTTGTGCAACTGCCGGAGTTTTTGGATCGCCACCCGGAATTTTATAACCCTTCACATCAAAAGGCTGTTGAGATTTTGGATTGGCTTTGATCCAAGCAATCGCTTTATCTAAAAGTTCTTGTTCATTTTCAGCTGTGTCATGAATTAAGCCTAAAGATTTTGCTTTATCGACACCGAACTGCTTACCTTCCATTAAAAATGGGAATGCATTTTGAAGACCAAGCAGACGGACCATACGTACAATACCACCGCCGCCCGGTAGTAAACCTAAGGTAACTTCTGGTAGGCCAAATTTGCTTTTCGGGTCATTGATTGCAATACGGTGATGGCAACTTAATGCGATTTCCCATCCTCCGCCCAGTGCCGTGCCATTTAATGCTGCAACAACTGGAACTCCTAGTGTTTCAATCGTTCTTAGATGACCTTTTAACTTCTCAACCATATTGAAAAAGTCAGTTGCATGCTCAGGTTGAACTTGAATCAGTTCATCTAAATCACCACCAGCAAAGAAAGTTTTTTTTGCTGAGCGAAAAATAACACCTGAAAGTTCTGTTTCTGCTTTAAGTTTCTGGGTGACCTCATCAAGCGAGTCACGAAATTCTGCATTCATGGTATTGGCAGACTGACCAGTTGAATCAAGTGTCAAGATGACAATATTGTCGGCATTTTTTTCGTATTGAATTGCACTCATCTTTATATATCCCTAAATTTTTATACACGTTCAATAATGGTGGCAATACCCATACCACCGCCGACACAGAGCGTTGCTAAACCGCGTTTTTTATTTTGACGTTCAAGCTCATCAAGTAATGTACCCAAAATCATGGCACCGGTTGCCCCTAATGGGTGGCCTAAAGCAATCGCACCGCCATTTACGTTGACTTTTTCAGCAGGTACATTAAGTTCATTTATAAAACGCATCACGACAGCTGCAAATGCTTCGTTAACTTCAAATAGGTCAATATCATCAATTGTTAAACCAGCTTTTTCCAAAGCTTTGCGTGCGGCAGGGGCAGGGCCAGTCAGCATAATGGTTGGATCAGTACCGACTAATGCAGTCGCCAAAACTTTAGCGCGTGGTTTTAAGTTTTGTTCTTTCACTGCTTTTTCTGAAGCCAGTAAAACAAGAGCTGCTCCATCGACAATACCTGATGAGTTACCGGCATGATGAACATGATTTACTTTTTGTGCTTCTGGATATTTTTGCAGGGCAACAGCATCAAAGCCCATTTGCCCCATCATTTCAAAACTTGGGTTGAGCTTTGCTAACCCTTCAAGTGTGGTATTGCCTTTAATAAATTCATCTTTTTCTAAAATCACAACACCTGCGTGATCTTTGACTGGCACAACTGATTGATCGAAATAACCATTTGCTTGAGCTGCCGCTGCTTTTTGTTGTGACTTTACGGCAAAATTATCAACATCTTCTCGGCTATAGCCATCTAAGGTTGCAATGAGGTCAGCGCCGACACCTTGTGGAACAAAAGATGATTTAAGGTTGGTTTCCGGATCTAACGCCCACGGTCCGCCATCAGAACCCATTGGGATACGTGACATTGATTCAACGCCACCAGCAACCACTAAATCTTCCCAACCAGAACGAACTTTCATGGCTGCCATGTTGACCGCTTCTAAACCTGAAGCACAAAAGCGGTTAATTTGCACACCTGCAACATCATCATTCCAGCCCGCTGCAATCGCTGCTGTTTTGGCAATATCACCGCCCTGATCACCAATTGGTGTCACGCAGCCCAGAACAATATCATCTACTTTAGATGTATCGAGTTGATGGCGTTGCTGTAATTCGTTTAATAGAGTGGTGAGTAATGTGATTGGTTTTACTTCGTAAAGAGAGCCGTCTTTTTTTCCTTTTCCGCGTGGTGTGCGAATGGCGTCAATAATATAAGCCTCGCTCATAACAGTTCCTTTTTTTATTACTTAAACTTTGTCGTGTTTTTGAGTGTACTGTTTTTAAGAGGGAGTGCAATGACGATAAGCGCACCAGTCAGGTGATGATTTTTGCCAATGGCGATACAAAAAAGCCCAAGTTGAACTTGGGCTAAATGTGAAACTAAAGAGATTTAAGAATTAATGGTAACCATGGAGCTGGCGATATAGACCGGGAGTAACACCAGTCCACTTTTTAAATGCACGGTGGAATGTACTGGTTTCACTAAAACCAACTTGCTGAGCAACATCTTCAAGTGTTAACTCAGGATTGAGTAATAAATGAATCGCAGCATCTCGGCGTAAAGCGTCTTTCACGCCCTGATAGCTTTTACCTTCGGCAGCTAGGCGGCGGCGTAAAGTTTGCGGAGATAAATACAACATTGATGCAACGTCATTGAGCGTTGGCATTTCTTCACCAATTTGGCTTTTGAGTACTTCACGAATACGTGAAGTCAACGAATTGGTATTTTTGAATTTTACTAAAAGCTGAGCAGGGGCTGCTTTTAAGAATTCTTCTAATGTTTTTTCATCTTGGCGAATTGGTAAGTCAAGATAATCAGCCGCAAAGGTTATTTCGGTACGCGGTGCGTCGAATTGCATAACCGGCGCAAAGAATAACGCGTCATATTCATCTGCATGTGCAGGACGTGGATAGCTAAAATGAACACGTTCTAATGGTAAGCGACGTTCAATCAGCCATGATGCCAATCCATGCCAGATCATGAGCATACTTTCAGTAATGAAATGATCCGGATCTAATGTTTTTGGAATGAGAGGTACTAAACGTGCTTCGTGTTTGTCACGCTCCAGTGTTACTGACCATTCATCACCAAATAATTTGTAAAATTGAGATGAAAGTTCAAGGGCTTGGCCCAAGGTTTTTGCATGAATAATCAACTGACACATAATGGCAAAAGTGCCCAAACGACGCGGTTGTACATCGAAACCGACGTGTTCGTCTTGTGTGACCATCCATAACATTTTTATAAAACGGGTATATTGTTCTGGTGAGATTCGAGCTTTAGGTTGACGTAATAGTTCCGCTTCGATACCCACATGTGAAAGTAACGTCTCGACATCCATGCCAAGGCGCTTTACGCCTGTCAAAGCCGCATTCACGAAGTGGATGCTAATCGTATCGCGACTCATATTGAATCCTTCAGTCTCTTTGATGTTCACTTTAAATTGACCTAAATGACCGTCTAAAAAAATAAATTGGCGATTTACAACAGTGTAAAAGCACTTTTTACATGTTAAATTGCCGAAATGATCAAGGTAAATGGCTGAACATGACATTGTTTTAGAATATTTGCTTAACTAATATAAAAGAAAATTCGAATAATAGTGGTTAAAAAAACGATGACGACTGCATTAAATGGACTTAAAGTTCTCGATTTCTCGACGCTCTTACCTGGACCTTTCGCCACAATGTATTTAGCCGATATGGGGGCAGAAGTCATCCATATTGAATCTCCATCACGTCCAGATCTCATTCGGATTATGCCGCCCTATGCAAATGGGCAGGCGACTGCACATAGTTATCTAAACCGAAATAAGCAGTCGATTGTTCTCGACTTAAAAGATGCTGCAAGTATTGATCTGATTAAAGCCAAGATTTCTGAATTTGATATTGTGATTGAGCAGTTTCGGCCAGATGTCATGCGCCGTTTAGGGCTGGACTATGCCACTCTTGCAGAAATTAACCCGCGTTTAATTTATTGTTCAATTACAGGTTATGGCCAAACTGGAAGTTATAAAGATCGGGCGGGACACGACATTAATTATTTAGCCTTAGCTGGTATTGCTGGGTATAGCGGCCGACAAGATAGCGGCCCACCACCGCTTGGTATTCAGGTTGCCGATATTGCTGGTGGTTCATTACATGCAGTCATTGCGATCTTGGCTGCTGTAGTTGAACGTAGCCGTAGCGGTATAGGTCAATATATTGATATTTCCATGACGGACTGTGTTGCGAGTCTAAATAGCATGGCAGCTTCAGCCACGCTTGCCGCACAAGTTGAACAGGCGCCCGAGCAGGGGATGCTCAATGGTGGGATTTTTTATGACTATTATATGACGCAAGATGGCCGTTATTTTTCTATCGGTAGCCTTGAACCACAATTTATGGCAGGTTTGTCTGCGGCATTAGACTTACCTGTGTTATTACAAAAAGGTGCGTCATTAGATGAGCAAGATCGACAGGAAGTTAAGCAAGCCATTCAAGAAAAAATTAAAGCCAAAACATTTAAAGAATGGCATGAAATTTTTGCAAATCTCGATGTTTGTGTAGAGCCCGTATTGAGTTTAAGTGAAGCTTTAAATTCACCGTTAGCACAACAACGTGGATGGATTGTGAATGTTCCTTTGCAAAATAATACGCCAGATACAGAACCACAAATTGCATGCCCAATTAAGTTTTCACGTTCGCAAATGCGATATTCCTTTGTAGGTCAAAAACTTGGCGAAGGGCAGTGGTGAGGTTAAGGGGCTATTTCTTATACAGTATGTATTGAAATTATTATCTGAATAATCAATTGATTAACATTTTGAATAATTTCTTTACATAAAATTAGCGTAACCTTTATAAACAAAGACATAAAAGGTTCGTAAACATGAAAACGCATAAATCTTTGATGGTTTCCTGTTTATCCGTTTTATCAATTACTCTTTTTGTTCAGCATGCACAAGCTGCTGCTGCATTTGACCCAAATGGTTCTTGGATGTTGGGTGATTGGAACGGGCAACGTACAGCGTTGCAAGCACAAGGTTATGATTTTTCTTTTGGATATACCGGTGAATATGCCGGTATTTTAGATTCCAAACAAACATCTACACACGGTAGTGCTTATACAGGGCAACTTGCTTTAGGTTCTCATTTGGACCTAGGTAAAATTTTAGGGTGGCAAGATACAGAAGCTCAAATCACATTAACTTATCGTGATGGGCAATCGCTTTCTGAACATTCTCCAGCATTGGCTGGGCACCAAAGTTCTGTTCAAGAAGTGTGGGGCCGTGAACAAACTTGGCGTTTAACAGATTTATGGATCAAGAAAAAATTCCTTGATCAGAAGTTAGATGTTAAAGTGGGCCGTTTTGGTGAGGGTGAAGACTTTAATAGTTTTGACTGTGATTTCCAGAACTTGGCACTTTGTGGTTCACAAGTGGGTAACTGGGTAGGCGATCAGTGGTATAACTGGCCAGTTAGCCAATGGGCAATGCGTGTCAAATATAACTTGCAACCTGATTTATATACACAAGTGGGTGTATATGAATATAACCCTGAAAACTTGGAACGTGGCAAAGGCTTCAACCTAAGTACAGATGGTTCTCACGGTGCAATTATTCCAGCAGAAGTAGTTTGGTCACCTAAATTAGGTGTGCAAAGCATGCCTGGTGAATACCGTTTAGGTTATTACTATAGTACTGCCGATGCCAAAGAAATTGCAGATTCAACTAAAACATCTCATAAGCAAGGTGTTTGGGTAACTGCAAAACAGAAATTATTCCAGCCAGCTGATCAAACTGACCGTGGTTTAACAGGGTTTGTGAACCTGACTTTCCACGACTCAGATACCAACAAAGTTGATAACATGCAAAATATAGGCTTAGTCTATAAAGGTTTGCTCAATCAACGTCCTCAAGATGAGTTGGCACTTGGTGTTGCTCGTATCCATATCAATGATGATTGGAACGATGTTCAAGCCAAAGAATACGACACCGAATATAATACCGAGCTTTACTATGGTATTCATGCCACTAACTGGCTAACTATTCGTCCAAATGTGCAATATGTTCGTCATGTTGGTGCATTAAAAAATGGTGATAACACTTGGGTAGGCGGTATTAAGTTCTCAACTGCATTCTAAGTAATTATTCCGAAAACGGATTGTCGAGGGCTAAATCATTGATTGAAGTATCCTGACCTTCCGTTTTTTTCTTTATGCCTGAATTTTGTTTTAGACGTATTGGTGATGTCATTTTTCTATAAGTTTTTTGGCACATCTTTCCGATAAAAATGATGATTGATAAGAGGTGGTTTATGAATCAACCTTCTTCAAGATCAGGTTTAACGACTTTTACCGTAATTATTATTGGGTTATTGGCGTTATTCCTGCTAATTGGAGGTATTTGGCTCGCTACACTAGGCGGTTCAATTTACTATATTGTAGCTGGAGTCTTACTTCTCATTGTTGCATGGCAACTCTACAAGCGCGCTTCTGCTGCTTTGTGGGTTTATGCCGCATTAATGCTAGGTACTATTATCTGGAGTGTCTGGGAAGTTGGAACAGACTTTTGGGCGCTTGCACCACGTTTAGATATTTTAGGTATTCTTGGTTTATGGTTATTGGTTCCGGCTGTAACTCGTGGAATCAACAACCTTGGATCAAGTAAAGTTGCCTTATCTTCAACTTTAGCAATTGCAATCGTGTTGATGGTTTATTCTATCTTCAATGATCCGCAAGAAATTAATGGTGAAATCAAGACACCTCAACCAGAAACTGCTCAAGCCGTTCCGGGTGTTGCAGAGAGCGACTGGCCTGCTTATGGTCGTACTCAAGCTGGTGAACGTTATTCTCCATTGAAACAGATTAATGACCAGAACGTAAAAGATCTGAAAGTTGCCTGGACATTCCGTACTGGTGATTTCAAAACAGATAATGACTCTGGCGAAACAACCAATCAGGTTACACCAATTAAAATTGGTAATAACATGTTTATCTGTACGGCTCACCAGCAGTTAATTGCGATTGACCCAGCTACAGGTAAAGAAAAATGGCGTTTTGATCCGAAGCTTAAAACGGATAAATCGTTCCAGCATTTAACTTGTCGTGGTGTAATGTATTACGATGCAAACAACACAACTGAATTTGCGACAAGCTTACAAACTAAAAAGTCGACTTCAACTCAATGTCCACGTAAAGTCTTTGTTCCAGTCAATGACGGACGTTTAGTTGCTGTAAATGCTGACACAGGTAAAGCATGTACTGACTTTGGTCAAAATGGTGAAGTGAATTTACAAGAATTCATGCCATATGCTTATCCAGGTGGTTATAACCCAACATCTCCAGGTGTTGTTACTGGTTCAACAGTGGTTATTGCCGGTTCAGTTACCGACAACTATTCAAATAAAGAGCCATCAGGTGTTATCCGTGGATATGACGTAAACACTGGTAAGCTTCTTTGGGTATTTGATACTGGAGCAGCAGATCCAAATGCAATGCCAGGTGAAGGTACAACCTTTGTTCATAACTCACCAAATGCTTGGGCACCTTTAGCATACGATGCCAAACTTGATATCGTTTATGTTCCAACAGGTGTAGGTACTCCAGATATCTGGGGTGGTGACCGTACCGAGTTGAAAGAACGTTATGCAAACTCTATGTTAGCGATTAACGCTTCAACAGGTAAATTGATTTGGAACTTCCAGACAACCCATCACGATTTATGGGATATGGACGTACCGTCACAACCATCTTTGGCAGATATTAAAGATAAATCTGGTAAAACTGTTCCAGCAATTTATGTCTTGACCAAAACAGGTAATGCCTTTGTTCTTGATCGTCGTAATGGTCAGCCAATTGTTCCTGTAACTGAGAAACCAGTTCCACAAACAGTTAAACGCGGACCACAGACTAAAGGTGAGCATTATTCAAAAACTCAGCCATTCTCTGATTTGAACTTGGCACCACAAGATAAATTAACTGATAAAGACATGTGGGGTGCTACTATGCTTGATCAGCTTATGTGTCGTGTGTCTTTCAAACGCCTCAATTACGATGGTATTTATACGCCACCATCTGAAAACGGTACTTTAGTTTTCCCTGGTAACTTAGGTGTGTTTGAATGGGGCGGTATGTCAGTTAACCCTGACCGTCAAGTTGCTGTAATGAACCCGATTGGTCTGCCATTCGTGAGTCGTTTAATTCCTGCTGATCCAAACCGTGCGCAAACTGCAAAAGGTGCGGGAACTGAGCAGGGTGTACAGCCAATGTATGGCGTACCTTATGGTGTTGAAATCAGCGCATTCTTATCTCCACTTGGTTTACCTTGTAAACAACCTGCTTGGGGATATGTTGCTGGCGTAGATTTGAAAACTCATGAAGTCGTTTGGAAAAAACGTATTGGTACAATTCGTGACAGTTTACCGAACTTGTTCCAGTTACCAGCTGTAAAAATTGGTGTTCCTGGTTTAGGTGGTTCTATTTCTACCGCAGGTAATGTCATGTTTGTTGGTGCAACTCAAGATAACTACATCCGTGCGTTTAACGTAACGAATGGTGAGAAACTTTGGGAAGCGCGTTTACCAGCAGGTGGACAAGCAACACCAATGACTTATGAAATTAATGGTAAACAATATGTTGTAATTATGGCCGGTGGTCATGGTTCATTTGGTACAAAAATGGGCGACTATTTAGTGGCTTATGCATTACCAGATAACAAATAAAAGTTTGCTATCAAAAAAGCCCGGATTTATCTGGGCTTTTTTTATGTCAATTTAGATTAAAGCTTATCAATAAAACCGTTATTAAATATGCAAAAAAAGCATTTTATTGATGAATAAAAGCTCGCTATGCTATCCGCCTTAATAATGAATCTACTAGCCATACGCCATGTATTTATATACCGATTTCGATCAGCAGCTGATTAATCAACGAGTTGCTCAGTTCCGCGATCAGACAGAGCGCTATTTAGCGGGCAAACTTTCTGAAGATGAATACCGCCCATTACGTTTGCAAAATGGTTTATATGTGCAACGTTATGCACCAATGCTACGTATTGCTGTGCCGTATGGCTTAATGAACTCAAAACAATTACGTAAAATTGCTGAAGTATCAACTCAATATGACCGTGGCTATGCACACGTATCTACGCGTCAAAATATTCAGCTAAACTGGCCTGCACTTGAAGATGTGCCAGAAATTTTAGCTGAACTCGCAACTGTACAAATGCATGCCATTCAAACCAGTGGTAACTGTATTCGTAACACGACTACTGACCAGTATGCAGGTGTAGTTGCTGGTGAAATTGCTGATCCACGCCCAACATGTGAATTGATTCGTCAGTGGAGTACATTCCACCCGGAATTTGCATTCTTACCACGTAAATTTAAAATTGCCGTTTCTGCACTTGAAGAAAAAGACCGTGCAGCAACAGCATTCCATGATATTGGTGTGTATATCGTGCGTAATGAAGCAGGCGAGATGGGCTACAAAATCATGGTGGGTGGTGGTTTAGGCCGTACTCCGATTATTGGTAGTGTCATTCGTGAGTTTTTACCACGTGAAGATTTAATTGCTTATTTAGAAGCAGTTTTACGTGTTTATAACTTACATGGCCGTCGTGATAACAAGTATAAGGCGCGTATCAAAATCTTGGTTAAAGCATTAACGCCTGAAGTATTTGCACAGAAAGTTGAAGCTGAATTTGAACACACACGTGAAACATTAAAAATTCAGCCAGAAATCTTGAAAAAATTAGACGAAGAGTTCACGCCGTTTGATTATCAAGATTTAGAAGATGAAGACTTTACAGCTTTATTTGCTGAGCATCCAAAATTCAAACAATGGTTCAATATCAATACGCATGCACATAAAGTAAAGGGCTATCGTATTGTTACGATTTCTTTAAAACGTGCAGGCATCGCACCGGGCGATATGACCACTGAAGAAATGAACTTCATTGCAGATCTCGCTGATAAATATACGTTTGGTGAACTTCGTACGACTCACGAACAAAACATTGCTTTAGCAGATGTACCTCAAAAAGATTTGTTCGATGTATGGCAAGCGCTTGAACAACACAACATGGCTCGTGCGCATATCGGCTTTATTACCGATATTATTAGCTGCCCGGGTGGTGATTTCTGTTCACTTGCAAATGCGAAATCAATTCCTATTGCTGAAGCGATTACACGCCGTTTTGAAGATTTAGATAAAGTTTATGATCTTGGTCATTTAGACTTAAATATTTCTGGCTGTATGAATGCTTGTGGCCACCACCATGTGGGGAACATCGGTATTTTAGGTGTAGATAAAAAAGGCGCTGAGTTCTATCAAATTACATTAGGTGGTAATTCAGACCATGATGCTTCAATTGGTGACATCTTAGGACCATCATTTGCAGCAGAAGCCGTGCCTGATGTCATTGAAGAAGTATTAAATACGTATCTTGATTTACGTACTGAAGGTGAGCGTTTCGTTGATACATATCGCCGTGTAGGGATTCAACCATTTAAGGAGCGTGCATATGCTTAATACAGCTCTACCTGTGCTTTATAAAGATGGCACGATTGCAGATAATACTTATCAAATCATTGCTGAAGATGGTGTGATTCCTCGAGGTGACGTTGTTTTAACAACAGCACAGCTCGATCAACTGGCGAACATTCAAGGTAAAAAAGCTTTGTATGTGACTGTGAACGATTCACCAGAAGATCATACATTCCCACTTAGTGAACTTGATGCAATTTTTATCGAGTTCGCAGGTTTCGGAGATGGGCGAGGTTATTCATTCGCTGCATTATTACGTCGCCAAGGTTTCCAAGGTGAACTACGTGCAACAGGTGATGTATTTAAGGATGTCTTAAATTATTTAAAACGTTCAGGTTTTGATAGTTTTGTCATTAAAGAAGGTAAAGATGTGCAAGAAGCTGCTGCTGGTTTGCAAGACTTTACTCATCCTTACCAAGCTTCAACAGCTGTGCCAAAAGCAAGTTATCAAACTGGTGCTTAAATAGCTTCTAAGTGAAAAGGCTGAACTCAGGTTCAGCTTTTTTTATAAATAATTTTTTAAATAAATGAATTGAAGAATAAGAATGTTCGCTTTAATTTCAAACATAAATCCTGGTGCTTGGTGGTTAATATTCGCTATTGCGACGGATGTACTTTCAACCTTTTATTCAGCTAAAGGCAATGGATTAGTTAATAAAACTGCTCAGGGGATTGCTCTAGTTTTGTATATTATCTCTTTTGCATGTGCTGCTATTGCTTTGAAATATATGCAAGCTGGAATTTTATATGTGTTGTGGTCTGGGGTGGGGGTATTGGCGACCGCTTTTCTCGCAAAGATTTTTCTTGGGCAAAACATTGATGTCGCAGGATGGATTGGGATTGGTTTTATTACAGTCGGCTTAATGATTATTGCGCAATACTCTAATATCGATGTTTAAAGCCCTTATAGAAACACTGAGATCTCTATAAGGGCTAAAGAATTAAGTATCTAACTGGCAGTTAACCATCCATTTGACACCAAATTGATCAGTAAAAGCACCGTATAAAGCGCCCCAGAACGTTTTTTCTAGTGGCATTTCAATTTTGCCATTTACAGATAAGGCATCAAAAAGTTGCTTTGCCTTTTCTTGCTCATCTTTTTCAAGGTTAATTGCAATGTAATGATTATTACCCTGAGTAAATACACTATTTGGTGTACAGAATTGATCAATGACATCTGATGCCATGAGTACAGTGTATTCGTTAATCGGCAGGGAAACATGGAGCACTAAATTTTTTTGAGCTTCGGATAATGTCACACCGTCATTAGGCGGCATATCGCTATAGCGGCTCAGCATGGCAAATTCACCGCCGAATACTGATTTATAAAAATTAAAAGCTTGCTCTGCCTGGCCTTGAAAATTGAGATAGTGATTGAGTTGCATTGTTATTGTCCATTGTTGTTTTCATTTAGAAGAATAAGTTAAAACGGAAAAGAGATTTTGTGGGTCATTTTTTGTAGTTTTTTCATAAAAAATCCCACCGAAGTGGGATTTTAAAAAAAGCTTTAATTAAAGAATTTCGATGGCAACAGCTGTTGCTTCACCACCGCCGATGCAAAGAGCAGCGACACCCTTTTTACCACCAGTACGTTTAAGCGCATGAATAAGCGTAAGAATAATACGAGAACCTGTCGATCCTACAGGGTGACCAAGTGCACATGCCCCACCATGAATATTGACTTTTTCTGGATCAAGTTTGAAATCATCAATTGGGCACATTGTAACCATCGCAAATGCTTCATTAATTTCCCAAAGGTCAACGTCCTGAGCATTCCAACCTGCTTTTTTAAGTACTTTTTCAATAGCGCCAACAGGAGCAATTGTAAATTCTGAAGGATGTTGAGAATTTGACGCTGTGGCTATGATTTTTGCAAGTGACTGTAAGCCGCGCTGTGCTGCAACTTCACTCGATGTTAAAACTAGTGCAGAAGCACCATCAGAAATTGAACTCGCGTTTGCAGCAGTAATTGTACCGTCTTTTGCAAAAGCTGGTTTAAGAGATGGGATTTTATCAATCTTGGCATTTAAGGGTTGTTCATCCTGATCGACAATGACATCCCCTTTACGGGTAGAAACAGTAACAGGTACAATTTCATCTTTGAAGTAGCCTTCAGTAATCGCAGTTTGAGCACGTTTTAAAGAACGAATTGCAAAGTCATCCATTTGCTCACGAGTATAACCACGTGTATTTGCCATATCTTGAGCAAATGAACCCATTAAACGACCAGTTTCAGCATCTTCTAAGCCATCAAAGAACATATGGTCTTTAATTTCACCGTGGCCCATACGGTATCCCGCACGTGCTTTGGGTAAGACATAAGGCGCATTGGTCATCGACTCCATACCACCGGCAACTACAATTTCAGCACTTCCTGCTTTAATCATATCAGCCGCTTGCATTACCGCCTTCATGCCTGAACCACAAAGTTTATTAATTGTCACAGCTCCTGTTGAATCAGGTAAACCTGCTTTACGCATGGCTTGACGAGCAGGGCCTTGCTTTAAACCCGCTGGTAATACGCAACCCATAATGACTTCTTCGACATCTGTAGGCTGTAAACCTGCTCGTGCGATTGCTTCTTTAATTGTTACTGCTCCTAGTTCAGGAGCAGTTAGTCCTGATAGTGATCCTTGAAAACCACCCATAGCAGTACGAGCACCATTAACAATTACGATGTCAGTCATTGTTGTAATCTCCGATTGTTCTTAATCTCAAAATAAGAAATGTTTAAAACCTAAGCAGTATATTGCAAAATGAAGAACGGGTTAGCTTCTGCATTAGACTGTAGAGTTCTAACAATTTTTAAGCTCTTCTAAGCGCACATGGCCCATTTTGCTAAGAATTAATTTAAAGTTTTTAAGCTGGTCATAAGAACAATAGATAAAACTGCCATTCGACTCGATGGGTAATCCAGAACTACCTTGAAAAATAATACTATTTTGTTTTTTTCCAAAACGTTGTAATTTCATAGAACCGTAGTGATGGTTAAGATCTATAGAGGTCAATAATTCTTCATTTAAATCATGCTGTAGATTACGGTTATTATCTACAAAGCTGATTACGCGGTTATCCCAATTCGTATTGCAGACCAATTGATCAGAACTTGGACAAAGTACAACATTCTTATGCCTAATAATTGCGTCATATTTGGCTTTTTGTATATGAATTGTGAGTATACGCGGCGTATTTTTTAGTTCTACAGATGCCATAAATTGATGGTATAAAGGAATGGCTATAACTGACATAATCACAAGAATTACGAGTGTTATAGTGAGCTCAACTGTAGTAAAACCAGGAGATTTAAACATTAAAAAACCTTAATATATGTATAAATAGAGCAATTTTATGTTTTCTGACAATGATTTATATTATTTTTTATAATGAGGAAACACAAAATTAAATAAGGGTTATCAGTCGGCTAGAATACTGGTAAAATCACGGCAAGCGAAACAAAGAAGTTGTTCATATTTGCTAGTTGGGTAAAAAATTACCGAATTACAACGGAAATTGTAAGTAATTTTGTCA
The DNA here is from genome assembly GCF_031196675.1 of Acinetobacter sp. 148. Lineage (NCBI taxonomy): Bacteria > Pseudomonadati > Pseudomonadota > Gammaproteobacteria > Moraxellales > Moraxellaceae > Acinetobacter > Acinetobacter sp. 148. The sequence continues at coordinate 75,729 of NZ_JAVIMT010000005.1, forward strand.
ATAATTTACTTGATTAAAATTATCAAGCACTTGGAAAGTCTATCAAGTGTTTGTATGATTCAAATGTGAATAGCTTAAAAATAATACTGGGGTAAAAAAATATCTCAGGGGCCAATAAATTTAGGCTGAGCTTGAACAACAATTGTTATCTCTGGAGGATATCCATGAAATTGAGTCGTATTGCACTTGCTACTATGCTTGTTGCTGCTCCATTAGCTGCTGCTAATGCTGGCGTAACAGTTACTCCATTATTGCTTGGTTACACATTCCAAGATTCTGAACATAACAACCATAAATTAACTGATAGCCCAGAGCTACAAGATGATTTATTTGTTGGTGCAGCTCTTGGTATCGAGTTAACACCATGGTTAGGTTTCGAAGCTGAATATAACCAAGTTAAAGGTGATGTAGACACGAACTATGGTGAATATAAGCAGAAACAAATCAACGGTAACTTCTATGTTACTTCTGATTTAATTACTAAAAACTACGATAGCAAAATCAAACCTTACGTATTGTTAGGTGCAGGTCATTATAAATATGATTTTGATGATGCTCGTTTAGCTTACCATGATGGTGAAGAAGGTACTTTAGGTAACGCTGGTGTTGGTGCTTTCTGGCGCTTAAATGATGCTTTATCTCTTCGTACAGAAGCTCGTGGTACTTATAACTTTGACGAAAAATTCTGGAACTATACAGCTCTTGCTGGCTTAAACGTAGTTCTTGGTGGTCACTTGAAGCCCGCTGCTCCTGTAGTAGAAGTTGCTCCAGTTGAACCAACTCCAGTTGCTCCACAACCACAAGAGTTAACTGAAGACCTTAACATGGAACTTCGTGTGTTCTTTGATACTAACAAATCAAACATCAAAGACCAATACAAGCCAGAAATTGCTAAAGTTGCTGAAAAATTATCTGAATACCCTAACGCTACTGCACGTATCGAAGGTCACACAGATAACACTGGCCCACGTAAGTTGAACGAACGTTTATCTTTAGCTCGTGCTAACTCTGTTAAATCAGCTCTTGTAAACGAATATAACGTTGACGCTTCTCGTTTGTCTACTCAAGGTTTCGCTTGGGATCAACCGATTGCTGACAACAAAACTAAAGAAGGTCGTGCTATGAACCGTCGTGTATTCGCGACAATCACTGGTAGCCGTACTGTAGTAGTTCAACCTGGTCAACAAGCTCAATAATTTGAGTTCTTGAACAGTAAAAAAGCGACTCGCTAGAGTCGCTTTTTTTATGGCGATTTTTAAAATATTTGGTCATTTGTAAATCTCCTGATTCATAATCTCTTCCCATCATTACTTAAAATAGTTACCAAACACCTTTCTTCAATTGCTGTTTAGTATCTTGTCTATTTCTACGATGTTGAGCACGAGGTTTTTCTGTTTCGTGCATACCACCTTTATGAAGTAGAGGGGATAGAGCCACTTGATTACGGACCTTAATTTTCGGCATTTCTTTAATTTTCATGTCTTAACCTTTAATACATAAAACTTGTTTAAGAGTATGAACGACTTCAATGAGATCTGCTTGATTGGCTATAACCTCATCAATATCTTTATAGGCACTAGGAATTTCATCGACTACATCACTGTCTTTACGGCATTCAATCCCTTGTGTTTGTTCAATCAAGTCTTGCTGATTAAAAAGAACTTTTGCTTTGCTTCGGCTCATTTTGCGGCCAGCTCCATGAGAACAAGAACAAAAAGATTCAGGGTTTGCTTTACCTTTAACAATATACGAGCGTGCTCCCATAGAACCTGGAATAATTCCTAACTCATCTAAACCTGCTCGAATTGCCCCTTTTCTTGTAACAAAAAGGTTTTCACCAAAGTGTGTTTCTTGACTCACATAGTTATGGTGACAATTGATTGCTTCTTTCGTCATTTGAAAAGAAGGTAGAAGAGGGCGAATTGCTTCTAATATTAATCGCATCATTTCTTTACGATTTTCAAAAGCATATTCTTGAGCCCACTCTACTGCTTCTACATAATCATTAAAGCTTTGCGAGCCTTCAGCAAAATAACTTAAATCTTTATCAGGCACGTGCCCAAAGCGATGTTGTGCCTCTTTCTTGGCTAACTCAATAAAATAAGTACCTATGACGTTACCAAGACCTCGGCTGCCCGAATGGAGCATCACCCATATATCTTGATTTTCATCAATACATAACTCTATAAAGTGATTACCGCCGCCTAAAGTACCCAACTGTTTTTGCCATGTTGCCTCAAACTGACGAAGCATTCGGACAAGACCCGGATGCTTTTTAATAATAGGTTCTAAGCGTTTTTCAAGTGGAATAATGCTAGAAGCTTTCGCTTTGACTTGTTTGTGCAAAGCAAATCCAACCGGCACTTTCCGTTCAATGGCGTCCCGCAAGCGGCTTAAGTTATCTGGAAGTTGTGAAGCTTTCAGGCTCAAACGAATAGCATTCATTCCGCAGCCAATATCTACTCCCACTGCAGCTGGAATAATGGCATGTTTAGTAGGAATGACGCTGCCTACAGTTGCACCTTTTCCAACATGCACATCAGGCATAACAGCAATATGAGAATATATAAATTGCAGTTGTGCCATTTTCTTGAGTTGTTCAATACTTTCACTATCTATGTCTTGAGTGAAAATTTTAACGGGGACACCATATTGTGCCTCTTCGTTTAATATCTTTTGTATGCCCATAATTATTCTCTTATTTATTGTCCGAATAGGCATAAAAAAACCTAGCGAATGCTAGGTTTTAAATTCGAGCATTCGGACAAGTGAATTAAATTTGTACACTTGTCCGTGAGCTGACATCGTGCCAAATCGTTACTGTGTTTTACCTTGTAGTATTGGCATGATGTCCTCCTTTTTTAAAAAGTGCCGTTGAAAATCTGAACGGCATTTTACCTGTTTTTAACTAAAGATCAAGTTTTTGACCTTTGATAAGCGCTGATTAATTACTTGAACTCAGTATTAATCTTGCTCTGGTTTTACATCCATTTGATCGTAAGGGATTAATTTAGTTTTATTTTTCCATTTATATCCAAGCCAGATTACTAAGAATAAAGGCAAGCTGATATAAGTAGAAAGTAAGCCAATCCAGTCAATTTTACCGCCTAAAACCGCTTGGTAGTTTTGTCCTAAAATAATGACAGAACAGAGGATAAAGGCAAACCAAGGTGCGAATGGGAAAAACTTAGCGCGGTATGCAAGATCTTCTAATTTATAACCTTGAGCAATATAACCTTTACGGAAACGATAATGCGAAATTGCAATACCTAACCAGACAATGAAACCACACATTCCTGACATATTGAGGAGCCAGTTAAAGACTTGCTTTTCTCCGATAAAAGTCGTTAAGAAGCAGAATGCAGCAATGAATGTAGTTGCATATAACGCATTCATTGGAACACCACGATTATCGAGTTTTGCAAACCATTTTGGTGCACGGCCTTGTTGCGCCATATCAAATAACATACGGGTAGAAGAGTACATGCCCGAGTTACCTGCCGACAAAATAGCAGTCAAAATAACTGCATTCATTAAGCTTGCAGCAAAAGCAAAACCTACTTTTTCATAAAGTAAGGTGAAAGGAGAAAGAGCAATATTTTCTGTTGCTGCTGCTTGTAATAAGTTTGGATCATCATAGGCAATTAGGGTGCCGATAATGAAAATACACAAGATATAGAATAATAAAATTCGCCAGAAAATCTGTTTAATTGCAAGCGGAATCGTCTTCTTCGGATCTTTTGATTCACCCGCTGCAACACCCACCATCTCGGTTCCCTGAAATGAGAACCCGGCAATCATGGCTACCCCAATCATGGCTTGTAAACCACCTACGAATGGTGCCTCTTTATAAGTCCAGTTGCCAAAAGTTGCTACTCCTGGTGTCAACATAATCTTAATAATCATGGCGATACCAATAATAATAAAGGCAACAATGGCAATTACTTTAACCATGGAGAACCAGAATTCACTTTCACCAAATCCTTTTACGGTCATCGCATTAATCATAAAGATAATGACGAGAAAGAGGGCGCTCCAATAGAATCCGGGAACATCTGGGAACCAGAATTTCATAATAAACTGTACGGCAACGAGTTCAAACGCAACCGTAATTGCCCAGTTGTACCAGTAGTTCCAGCCTAGAGCGAAACCAAAACCTTCTTCGACGTAGCGACTTCCATAGGTAAAGAATGCACCGGATGTTGGTGTGTGTGTCGCAAGTTCACCTAAACTGGTCATTAAGAAGTAAATCATAATACCAATGAGGGAGTAGGCGAGTAACGCCCCGCCTGGACCTGCATTTGCAATCGTTGACCCAGAAGCAAGGAAGAGACCTGTACCAATGGAACCACCAATGGCGATCATATTCAGATGACGAGCCCCAAGCTTACGCTGGAGTTTTTCAGGAGCATGTGTTTCGCTCATGGAGATTCCTTACATAGTTTGTTATGCACAGGCATATAACACCTTAAAGCCTTGAAGATCAGTTTTAATCTCACACTGACCAAAGTGCTTCTCAATTAAGATCGGATAGTTTAAAAAACGGTTCGCTACAATCCATAGCTCACCTGATGCCTTTAAATGTTTTTTAGCGTTCTGGCAGAGTCCTTCACTTGCATCATAGTTGGTATGAATACCCTGATGGAAGGGAGGATTACTGACAATGGCATCAAGTTCTGTTGGGGCGTCTGCAATTCCTGTAACAGGCTGCAATCTCAACTGGTCTGAACCTATTCCATTTCGACTAAAAGTCATTTCCGTTGACTGTAAAGCGAAGGCATCAATATCTAGGGCATGGATAATATTACTTGAATTTGCTTTTGCCAAATAGCAACTGATAATTCCAGCTCCACACCCGAAGTCGGCAATTCTACCTGATTTCACCTGATTTAGATAAGGGAGTAAAACAGCAGTTCCGGCATCTAGATGAGTTTGGCTGAAAACGCCAGGTAAGGCACAAATGGTAAGTTCTTGCTCATTTACTTGAACAGTATAGGTTTTTAACCAGCTTTCAAGAGGTTTGATCTTTTCAATTTTCTCAATTTTTAAATGCCATAACTGACAATGTCGGGCACTATCAAGTTTAAGTATTGTGCCAAAGTTTTGTAGTTGTTTGGCAGCTCTCTCAACACCACCTTTTTTTTCACCTACTAAAAAAACTGATTGGTCAGTTTTCAGATGGCTCATCACTACATGCAATATATAGTTTAAAAGCTCTTTTGATTTTGGAACAAAAATTATAGCCTGATCAAATTCTTGTGATGGAAACTCAACCGAGAAATGAGCTGGTGTGCCTGTATTCACAAAACCCTGATAGTCAGCATAATTCCATGTCCAGACTGATGCATCAATCTCAGTTGATAATTGACTGACTAGGGCGTCATTCGGTGCATTAATTAACAAGACCCTACCTTTTAAATAGTCTTGTTGTCTTAATATCACTTCACTTCTAGGGTCCATGTACATCTCTCATGAAGAAGAATGCCCAGTGAAAACTGGGCAGTAATCAAAATTAAAATTGGTTATTTATGTGTTTCTGGGAGTACAACATTTAAAATTAATGCTGCAATACCACCTGTTGCTACGCCGGAACTAAAAATATTTTTAAATAATTCTGGCAGATGCTCCAAAATTTGTGGCACTTGAGCAACACCCAAACCTAATGCAAGTGAAATCGCAATAATTAAAAGGGCACGGCGATCTAAATGAATTGATGAAAGTATATTAATACCTGAGGCAGCAACGGCGCCGAACATTACCATGACTGCTCCACCTAATACGGCTTGTGGAACAGCTTGTATTACACCAGCTACAGCAGGGAATAGACCTAATAAAATGAGTAAAGCAGCAATCCAGATTCCTACATAACGACTTGCTACGCCAGTTAATTGGATAACACCATTATTTTGGGCAAACACGGAGCTTGGGAAAGTATTGAATAGGCCAGCAAGTAGTGAATTTGCACCATTTACTAACACACCACCCTTAATACGTTGCATCCACTGAGGACCATCTACAGGTTGGTTTGATAGTTTACTGGTTGCCGTTACGTCACCAATTGCTTCTAAAGACGTAACCAAATAAATAAATGCCATTGGAATAAATAAGCCCCATGAGAAGCTTAAGCCAAAATGCATCGGTGTCGGAATTTGAATCACGGGCGCATCTTTTAGACCAGAGAAGTCTAGATATCCCATAAAGCCGGCAAGAATGTAGCCAATCACTAAAGCAATTAAAATAGCTGAACTTTTAATCCAGACAATACGAATACGGTTTAGGACAATAATAATAGCAAGAACCGTACATGACATTATAAGGTTATCAGCACTGGCAAAAGTATGGTCCTGCATGGCTTGATAACCACCGCCCATACTAATCAAACCTTCTTTAATGAGCGTTAGACCAATCAGGAGTACCACAATACCTGTCACAAGGGGAGTAATTAGCTTTTTTACCCATGGGAGAATTTGTGATACGCCCATTTCAATAAATGAACCTGCAATCACAACACCAAAAATAGCAGCCATAACTTGATTGACTGGTGTACCTGCAGCAACCATTGCACTGCCAATACCGATAATCGGGCCAATAAAGTTAAAACTTGTACCTTGAACAATAAGTAAGCCTGCACCAAACGGACCAACTTTTTTACATTGTAAGAAAGTCGCGATTCCTGAAATGACCAAAGACATTGATAAAATCATGTTGGTTTCATTTCGTGGAACGCCTAATGCTAAGCAAATTAGAAGTCCGGGAGTAACAATCGGGACAATAATTGCAAGCAAATGTTGAAAGGCTGCCAAAAAAGCCACGAACGGTTTTGGCCGGTCATCTAGCCCATAAACGAGGTCAAGACGGTCTTGTGATGGTTGATTGGACATGGGAGTAAATACGCCGCAATTTCGCAAATTGGCGCTATTCTAATCGAGATACCTATCTTTACAAAACGAAATACAGACTATTGGAAAATTTTTTTGTCAATGTCAATAAACTGTCACTACTCAAGAGTAGTGTTTTTCTGTATAATTTGCCCTCAAATTTTAGGCGTTTCGAATTTTCATGTCAGATATCAAAAATCTCCGTAATATCGCAATTATTGCGCACGTCGACCACGGGAAAACCACACTTGTCGATAAACTACTTCAGCAATCAGGTGCTCTCGGTGACCGAGCAGGCGAGATTGAGCGTGTCATGGACTCGAATGCGCTTGAAAGTGAACGTGGTATTACCATCTTAGCGAAAAACACCGCTATTACTTGGTTAGACAAACGTACAGATACAACTTATCGTATCAACATCGTGGATACCCCGGGACACGCCGACTTCGGTGGTGAAGTAGAACGTGTAATGTCGATGGTTGACTGCGTACTACTTCTTGTTGACTCACAAGAAGGCCCAATGCCACAAACTCGCTTTGTGACTCAAAAAGCCTTTGCCCGTGGTTTAAAACCAATCGTGATTATCAACAAAGTTGACAAGCCAAGTGCGCGTCCAGACTGGGTAATCGATCAAGTATTTGATTTGTTTGATAACCTTGGCGCAACTGATGAGCAACTTGATTTCCCAATCGTTTATGCATCAGGTTTACGTGGTGTAGCGGGTCCTGCTCCTGAAGAGCTTGCAGAAGACATGACTCCGTTGTTCGAAACGATTGTAGACATCGTTGAGCCACCAGCTGTTGATGTTGATGGTCCATTCCAAATGCAGATTTCATCACTTGACTATAACAGCTTCGTAGGTGTTATCGGTGTTGGTCGTATTCAACGTGGTTCTGTAAAACTAAATACTCCTGTTACTGTAATTGACAAAGAAGGCAATACACGTAATGGTCGTATCTTAAAAATCATGGGTTACCATGGTTTAGAGCGTATTGATGTTGATTCTGCATCTGCGGGCGATATCGTATGTATTACTGGTATTGATGCACTTAACATTTCTGACACGATTTGTGATCCGAAAAATGTTGAAGCATTACCACCTTTATCTGTAGATGAACCTACAGTGTCTATGACTTTCCAAGTAAACAACTCTCCGTTTGCTGGTAAAGAAGGTAAATTCGTAACTTCACGTAATATTCGTGAGCGTCTTGACCGCGAATTAATTCACAACGTAGCTTTACGTGTTGAAGATACTGACAGTCCAGACCGTTTCAAAGTATCTGGCCGTGGTGAACTTCACCTTTCAGTTTTAATTGAAAACATGCGTCGTGAAGGCTTCGAATTAGGTGTATCACGTCCGCAAGTAATCATTAAAGAAATTGATGGTGAAAAACAAGAACCTTACGAAAACGTAACGTTTGACGTTGAAGAGCAGCACCAAGGCGCTGTAATGGAACAAATGGGTCACCGTAAAGGCGAAATGACCAATATGGAAGTTGACGGTAAAGGCCGTATCCGTATTGAAGCAACTGTTCCTTCACGTGGTTTAATTGGTTTCCGTTCTGAATTCTTAACCATGACCTCTGGTACTGGTATTATGACTTCAAGCTTCTCTCACTATGGTCCTCTTAAACAAGGTACTGTTGCGAAGCGTCAAAACGGTGTGTTGATTTCTATGGTTCAAGGTACATGCTTGGGCTATGCATTATTCAGCTTACAAGACCGCGGTCGTTTATTCGCTAAGCCACAGTTAGAAGTTTACGAAGGTATGATCGTAGGTATTAACTCTCGTTCAGACGATATGGTTGTAAACCCAACTAAAGCGAAACAGTTAACTAACGTTCGTGCGTCTGGTACTGATGATGCCTTAACTTTAACACCTGCAATTGAATTCACGCTTGAACAAGCTCTTGAATTTATTGAAGATGACGAGTTAGTAGAAGTTACTCCAAAATCAATTCGTATCCGTAAGCGTTACTTGACTGAAAACGAACGTAAACGTAACCGTGATAAATAATTTTTCTTAAATGAAAAAGAAAAACCGCTAAATTCGTTTAGCGGTTTTTTATTGCTTACTGGTAAAGCTGAAAGTAACCTTAAAGTCATATTTTTCTTGTAAGCAAATATGTTGTTAAAGTGTGAAATAGCTTTCTTTTTTTGAAAAAAATATTAAATTATCAATATCATGGCGAGTACTATCTAGACGGATAAGAGGCCAGTGAAAAAGAAAAATATGATGTGTTCCTCCCCCCTACATCTGGAGATGTTTAGATGAGTATTATTCAAGAATTTAAAGAATTTGCCATTAAAGGCAATATGATGGATTTGGCCATTGGTGTAATTATTGGTGGTGCTTTTGGCAAAATCGTAGACTCGTTAGTAAAAGATATCATCATGCCGCTTATCACTGTAATTACTGGTGGTGGTGTTGATTTCTCTCAGAAATTTATCGTGTTAGGTGCAAACCCTAATAACTTACAATCTCTAGATGCCTTACAAAAAGCAGGGATCAATGTATTAACTTATGGTAACTTCCTGACCATTTTAATTAACTTCCTGATTTTGGCTTGGGTTGTGTTCTTAATGGTGAAATTATTAAACAAACTTCGCCGTGATAAGAATGAGCCAGAAGCTCCAGCTGCAACTCCAGAAGATATCCAATTATTACGTGAAATTCGTGATGAGTTGAAAAAACAAGCTTAATAAAAAGAATTTGAGTATAAAAAACGGTACCTAGAGTACCGTTTTTTATTACATAGCATTTTATACTGGACTAGAGATATTGATAAACTTACTAAATCACAGTTAAGTTTAGCTAAGCAGATAGAACAAGGAACATAAATTAATGAATCAGCTTTTTGTATATGGAACTTTATGCCCTAATAAAGCAAATGCTCATATTTTAGAGCAGATTGGTGGTAACTGGACAAAAGCGAGTGTACGAGGAGTGATTCATATTTTAGATTGGGGACCAGACAAAGGTTTAAAGGCCTTAGAGTTAGATCCAGAAGCAGATTGGGTAGAAGGCTATTTGTTTAGCACAGAAAAGTTAGCAGAAAACTGGCAAATGTTAGATGATTTTGAAGGCTTTCAATACCAACGCGTGACCGCAGATATAAAATTAGAATCGGGTGAGTATGTTGAAGCCTGGACATATCAAATCAATATGCAGGCTAAAGCTTCTCACAATTACAAGTAAAATGCTGAAATCAACGTAAGCCAGTCATTCTGAATTTAACTTCTAAGAGATGATAGCCAAACTGGCTTTTGATTGGACCTTGTAACACACGTTCAGCAGCTGTAAAAACTACTTTGTCAATGACAGGCACCAATTGCCCTTTTTTGACTTCACCAAGTTCACCACCACGTTTTGCCGAATTACAGGTGGAGTATTGTTTGGCAAGTTTGGCAAAGTCAGCACCACTTTGTAGCTTCTTTTTCAGCTGCTCAGCTAAGTCTTTATCTTTGACTAAAATATGTCGGACAATTGCTGTTTGCATGTTGTCTTCCTCCAAAAAATTAAGGCTTTCTCAGCTTTTTAAGCGGTTGGCACTGTGGGCAAAATACGCTGGCACGCTGACCGAGTTTTAAGTTTTCTAATGTGGTTTCACAGTTAACACACATTTCTCCGGCACGACCATAAGCGAGTAAAGTCTGTTGAAAATAACCATTTTCACCCATGGCATTGCTGTAGTCTCGTAAAGTCGAGCCGCCTAAATCAATTGCTGACTTTAAAATTCGCTTAATCTCAACAACCAGTTTCTCAATCTGTTGCATGGTTAAATCACCAGCAGGCTGTGCTGGATGAATGCCAACATTAAACAAGCTTTCAGTTGCATAGATATTGCCAGCACCAACCACTACATGATTATCCATGAGTGCAATTTTTATGCCGACAGATTTATTCTTGAGTTTAGAAGCTAAATATTCTGCATGAAAGTCAGTACTTAAAGGCTCTGGCCCTAAAGTGTCAATGAGCTTTCCTTGAGTTTCAGGGTTAAGCCAAAGAATACAGCCAAAACGACGTGGGTCATGGTAACGTAACTGCTGATCTTCAAATTGAATAATGAGATGATCGTGTTTTCTCAATTCATCGTTTGGTTGACACAAGCGAAAACTACCTGACATTCCTAAATGCCAGAGCATTTGATCTTGTTCAAACTCTGCCAAAATATATTTTGAACGTCGATTTAACCCAATGAGACATTGCCCAACAAGTTTCTGAACATCATCGGGGATAGGCCAACGTAAGCTCGGATTGCGTACTTCAACACTTAGAACTTTTTGATTCAATAAGGGAAATAAACTGGTTTTGGTGGTTTCGACTTCGGGTAACTCAGGCATGCCAACTCGCAGAATTAACAGATATACTGGATTAATCAAGTATAACGTGTGGTATGTAATATTTCAGAGAATACTATGTCAGATATTTTACCATTAAGCTGGTTTCAACGAGAAACTTCGGAAGTAGCATATGATTTAATCGGCTGCGTATTATGTAAGCGACAGCCTGATGGACAAGTTATCCGCTGTACAATTAGTGAAACAGAAGCTTATTTGGGCGTTCGCGATAAAGCCTGCCATAGCTACAATGACAAACGTACCGCACGAACAGAGGTGATGTATCGCCATGGTGGTACCATTTATGTCTATTTAATTTATGGCATGTATGAAATGCTCAACATTATTACTCAAACAGAAGGTGTACCTGAAGGAGTGATGATTCGATCAGCATTTTTAAATAGTGCTTCAACTAAAAAAGAATATAAGCTTTTGGCTGGACCCGGCAAACTGACACGTTATTTGGGCATTGATCGGACCTTAAAGGGCCAGACTTTAGGTGAAGAATCTGGACTATGGATTGAAGCAGCCACTACACAGCCAGAAGTGGTTTTAACGCCACGTATTGGAATTGATTATGCCGAAGAAGCAAAAGACTGGCCTGAACGGTATTGCTGGAAAGATCATCCATCATTAAGTCGATAATTCTCATTTGGCAAACAAATTTATATGGCAAAACGAGCGTTCCAGATTTACAACAATGTAGACCGAATTCTATATCCAGACAAGACACTGCTTTTTGTTATCATAACTACAATATAAATAAAGGAAATAAGCATGTCCTTATTACGCTTAGACCGACTTCATTACTGTATTTTGATGAGTATGGGCTGTATTTCTAGCCCACTTGTTTGGGCAGAAGACTTAAATTCAGACGTTGCCAAATTACCAACTTTACATGTGGAAGCGACACGTACTGACACCGGTTATTTACAAACACCAGCTTCGGTTTTCCGAATCGAGGTACCTCAAGTGGATAGTTCTTCACAAGTAAATTTAACTGAAGTTGTGAAGGGCATACCGAGTTTACAGATTCGTAACCGTGAAAATTATGCGCAAGATCTACAGCTATCTATGCGTGGTTTTGGTGCACGTTCTACGTTTGGTGTCCGTGGTATTCGTCTTTATGTGGATGGTATCCCTGCAACAATGCCAGATGGGCAGGGCCAAACATCTAATATCGACTTAAGCAGTCTTGATCATGTTGAAGTTCTAACAGGACCTTTTTCTTCACTTTATGGAAATTCATCAGGCGGGACTATTTTAACTTCTACTAAAGAAGGGCAAGGGAAAGACTCAATTGAGCTGAGTTATTCGGGTGGTAGCCATGATAAAAGCCGAGTAGGACTTGTGCTACAAGGTGGGGCAAAAGGGGCAAATGAACCAAGTTATATTATTAGCTCATCATACTTTGATACCGACGGTTACCGCGAACATAGCGGTGCAGAAAAAGTGTTAAATAATGCAAAGCTCAGCTGGAATCTTGATGATGGTAGTAAAATCAACTGGGTAACCAACTATGTAAAAATCCACGCCGATGATCCGCAGGGTCTAACGCATGATCAGTGGAATGCAAATCCAAAGCAACAAGTTCCATTTTTAAAGCAATTTAATGTTCGTAAAGATATTGAACAAACCCAAACGGGCGTGACATGGTCTAAGCCGATTAATGACAAAAATGAACTCTATGCCATGGCATATTTAGGCAATCGTCAAGTCACACAATATCAATCTATTCCTAAGTCCACCCAAGATGCGAGCATAAACCATGCCGGTGGAGTCATTGATTTTGAACGTAATTATTATGGCGCTGATTTCCGTTGGACGGGTAAAGAGTTACTTCCAAATACCACGCTAAGTGTCGGTGTTGCACTTGATGCAATGGATGAAGATCGTAAAGGTTTTGAAAACTTTAATTTAGTAAATGGTCAACCTTCTTATGGTGTCAAAGGTAATTTACGTCGTGATGAAGACAATACTTTATGGAATATCGATCCATATTTACAAGCTTCATGGCAGTTCTTACCTACATGGCGTTTAGACACGGGTGTTCGCTATAGCAATGTCCACTACAAATCTGAAGATAACTATTTAAGTAATGGTGATGATAGTGGTAAGACGGATTACGATAAAGTTTTACCGTCGGTCACTTTAAGTTGGCAAATTTTACCTGAACTCATGGCCTATGTAAGTTATGCCAAAGGTTTTGAAACACCAACTTTTACTGAAATGGCATATCGACCTGATGGTCAAAGTGGTTTTAATTTTGATTTAACAGCTTCAACAAGTGATACCTATGAAACAGGTTTAAAGTCACAAAACCAACTAGGTGATTTTACTTTGGCAGTTTTCCAGACTAAAACCAAAGATGACATTGTTTCGGCCGGTAACTCAAATGGCCGATCAACGTTCCGTAATGCAGATAAAACCTTACGTGAAGGCGTAGAATTTGCATGGAATAAAAAGTTATGGCGAGACTTAACAGCTACCGCAAGCTACTCGTATTTAGATGCAACCTTTGATGCTGACATTCCAGCATTAGGAAATATTGCTCAGATTTCCTCAGGAAATGCCATACCGGGTATTGCCAAAAACCAAGCTTATGCCTCTTTGGCATGGCAGCCATCGCACGGTCTATATGGTGGTGTAGATGTACAGTATATGGACAAAGTATACGTGAATGATACCAACAGTGACGCAGCACCGAGCTACAGTGTAACCTCAGCAAATGTTGGTTATGCATGGGTAATGGGCGATTGGAAAGTCAATAGCTTTGCTCGTGTAGATAACCTCTTTGATAAAAAATATGTAGGTTCAGTGATTGTAAATGACGGTAATAGCCGCTATTTCGAACCTGCTGATGGACGTAACTGGAGTGCAGGTTTACGTGTAATTAAACAATTCTAGGAATTAAAAATGGCAAAATTATTTGAAACGGTTAATTTCGATTCACTACAACTGGTCAATAGAATTGTAATTGCCCCAATGTGCCAATATTCGGCAACAGATGAAGGCGAAATTACCTATTGGCATGAACAGCAATGGGCAAATTACGCGTTGTCTGGAGCTGGGCTATGTATTGTGGAAGCTACAGCTGTACAGGCGGAAGGCCGAATTAGTTATGCAGATCTTGGCCTTTGGAATGATCAGCAACGTGACCAGATCAAAACTTTATTGGGAAAAGTTAAAACACTTTCTCCTATGCCATTTGGAATTCAGTTAGCTCATGCTGGACGTAAGGCATCTACTGAAAAGCCTTGGTTAGGTAAAGGCCAAATTGCAAAAGATCAGCCACATGGTTGGCAAACAGTTGCTCCAAGTACAAGTACTTTTTCGGTTCACGATGCAGCGCCACATGCTTTAACCATTGCCGAGATTAAACAAATTCAACAAGACTTTGCAGCTGCGGCAAAACGTGCAGTTGAAGCGGGCTTTGAGCTAATTGAGGTACATGCTGCTCATGGTTACTTGCTACACCAATTCTTATCGCCAATTGCCAATCAACGTACTGACGAATATGGTGGCTCTTTAGAAAACCGTATGCGTATGACGCTTGAGGTTCTTCAGGCAATTAAACTTGCTGTTCCCGAAGGTTATCCGGTAGGGGTACGTTTATCTGCAACAGATTGGATGGATGGCAATGAGCAGTGGGATATTGAGTCTACGGTTGGTTTATCAAAAGCCTTAGAGCAGTTAGGCGCGGCCTATATTCATGTCTCTAGTGGCGGTTTACATGAGCATCAAAATATTACTATTGGAGCAGGTTACCAAGTTCCTTTCGCGGAACAGGTTAAAAAACATGTAGCTATTCCTGTGATTGCGGTAGGGCTTATTACTGACCCACAGCATGCTGAACAAATTTTAGAAAACCAGCAAGCTGATGCCATTGGTCTTGCGCGTGCAATGTTATATGACCCACGTTGGCCATGGCATGCTGCTGCTACATTGGGTGCAAAAGTCAAAATTGCTCCTCAATATTTGCGTTGCCAACCACATGGCTTAAAACAGCTTTTTGATTCTTTTTAGTTTTTAATATTCGGGCAAATTAA
Organism: Acinetobacter sp. 148; assembly: GCF_031196675.1. NCBI lineage: Bacteria > Pseudomonadati > Pseudomonadota > Gammaproteobacteria > Moraxellales > Moraxellaceae > Acinetobacter > Acinetobacter sp. 148. The sequence continues at coordinate 90,997 of NZ_JAVIMT010000005.1, forward strand.
GATTTGCCCGTTTTTCTTTTGAAATGAGTGAGGAAGTAGTCTGTGGTTTTTCAGGTAATTTTACCAATTTTGATTTTATTATTGATGGGGTACTGTAGTGTCCTCATTAAACTGGTAACACCTGAACAAATTAAGGCTCTGAGTGCATTTGTTATTAAAATTTCTTTACCTGCTTTTTTAATCCAATCTTTAGCCAATAAAAACTTACAAGATATTTGGCACCCAGCTTATTTTATTGCTTATGGTGGCGGCTCTTTAATCTTGTTTTTTTTGGCTTTTATCCTTTACCGCAAGTATTTTAAAAATAGCCTAACACATAGTGCAGTCATATCGATGGGCGCTTCTATGTCAAATACAGGTTTTATGGGTACAGCGATTCTAACCATGCTAATGGGGAGTCATGCTGCAATCTATATATCTTTAACCTTAATTATCGAAAATTTATTAATAGTTGCTTTAATGCTTATTTTGGCAGAAGCGGGTTTGCATCAACAGCAACGGCTTTTGCCTTTACTGAAAAAAACATTCATTAATTTACTTAAAAACCCTGTAATTATTGCAATTTTAGTTGGGATGAGCTGCATTTTGCTAGATATTCATCTGCCTTCAAAACTTGGACAAGCCTTAGAACTTTTAGGAAGAACAGCTTCTCCTCTAGCATTATTTGCTATTGGTGGCAGCTTGGTTGGTATTGGTATTACCGCCCTGAATTTTCAAAGTATATTGTTGGCTGGATTTAATGTCATCCTTATGCCTGTTGTGATTTTTGGGCTGTTCCTTTTACTGCCAAACGTGAGCCAAGAGATGTTATATGCTGGCACTTTACTTGCTGCGCTGCCAATGCCGATCGCTTTTGGTATTTTTGGGCAAGCCTACGGTTTAAATGAAAGAGCATTAACCCCCTTAATGATTAGTACCATTATTGGCTTTATGGGGGTGAGTGGGCTTATTGCTTTGTGGTGGTAAAAGAAAAGCCCCATGTGGGGCATTGTCTCTTTACTATTTTTTAGGAGCTGGCTGCGTAGGAGCGGCGGCAGCTTGTTTATTCTTCTCAGCAATAATTTTTTCGACCGAAGCTAAAGATTCTCTAGCATTAGGAACATTTTGCTTAGCAAGCTCAGTAAAGATCTGTTTTGCTTGAGGCAAGTTCTGAGGAATGATATTGCCATTTGCCATCATGGTTGCTAAAGCCATAGATGCAGGCGCATAACCCTTTTGGGCAATTGTTTGTAAAGCTTCAATGCCTTGGCGTTTCATTAAAGGATTTTTATTTTCAACCCCTTGGCTAATATCATAAAGCGCTTTGACCTGAATAGCAGGGTAGTTTCCTTTTCTAATCAAAGGCGCTAGCTTTTGTAAAGCAATTTGGTGAGATTGAGGTTTTTTCTGCGCAAATAAAATGGTCGCTATTTTGACAGTTGCATCATCAGAACCTTGAGCTGCTGCCTTTTGAATATATTGACTGAATTTGTTGCTATCTTTGGCAACACCTAATTCACCAGTCTCATAAATTTGTGCAAGCGTGTAACTCGCTTGAGCATAACCTTTATTTGAGGCATCTTCATAATATTTTAGAGCTTTGGCATTATCTTTGGCAGTGCCTTGGCCCATTTGTGTCATATAGCCTAAGTTATAGATGGCTTGAGCATTTCCTGTTTGTGCAAGACGTTGGACTTCTTGAAAAGCAGCAGGATAATTTTTTGCTGCGTATAGCTGCTCAGCCTGTTTAAATACATCGTTTTTAGCTGCAGATGTCGTAGTGTCTGCTGCAAAGATTGATGAACTTGAAATGGCAATTAGACTGGCGATAAGTAATTTCTTCATTTCTTTTTAACCTTTTACTTTGTAGCTACCTCATTCCATCGATGTATTAGCTCAATTCAATTTCTCATCATAAATATTGATGGGCGAAAGTAAACAGCCGATTTGTATATAAAACGATGTCTATAAAGCAAACTGTGGAGAAAAATAATACGCCACTCTACTTAAGAGAATGGCGTATTGGATTATTTTACTGACTGTAATAATGCTTCAATCTGTTTTGCATCACTTGGTACGCCAGAGATTCTTTGACCATCTTGTAAGAACAGAGTTGGTGTGCCATCTATATTTAATTTCTGGCCTAAAGCAATATTTTTCTGAATTGGACTTGTACAGCTTTTGCCAGCTGCTGGCAATTTACGGTTAAGCATATAATTTGTCCAAGCTTCTGAAGGGTTTTTAGAGCACCAGATTTGATTAGAAACCTTTTCAGCATTTGGATGTAAGCTGGTCAGCGGATATAAGAATACATATACCGTTACGTTATCCACCCCAACCATATTTTGTTCTAGACGCTGACAGTAAGGGCAATCAGGGTCACTGAAAATATAAAGAGTACGCTCTCCTTTACCTTTGACGTATTTAATTGCCTGATTTAATGGGAGACTTTTAACATCAATTTTACCCAATTCGGCAATTCGCTCTTCTGTCATATTTTTTTGTTGTTTGATATCAACTAAATTGCCTACAAAAAAGTATTTTGCATCTTGATTGGTATAAACAATACGGCCACTTGTATAGACTTCATAAATTCCAGCGACAGGTGACTGATAGACACCTTTTACAGGGAGGTCTGGATAATTTGTCTTCAGATTTTGTTCAAGTGTTTTAACATCAGCATGAGCAGAACCGAAAAAAGCCAAACTCAACATGAGTGTAGCAAGTTTAGTTTTCATATTTTTTCTCTTAGATTACAACATGGATTATGATGGCATAGAAAACTTAAAAAATTGATGTCCTAATTTAATGAATTCATTAGAATTTTGTATCTATAGAAAAGCCCGTAGATTTATCCACGGGCTTTTAATTTATTAAATATAATTATTGTGGTCTAGCAACATCACCACTTAAAGCTTCTGGTAAATCTAAAACTTGAAGCCCTAACTCTTGAAGGGCGGCAGGTTTCGCAACAACTAAGGCAATATAACCCTCAGTAGTTTGGGTACTATTAACCACTTCTACATCATTGTGCAGTTGAGTTGCTGGAGCTGGTGCATCACCTGTACCTTGAACTAAATGCAACCAGTGTTTGGGTTTTGCTTTAAACCAAAGGCGCGCCACAATTTCTTGACCTAAGTAACAGCCTTTATCGTAATTGACGCCTTCGCGTTGATGTAAACGTAATTCTTGTGGCTGAAACTCATGTTCAGTCGCTTGAGCAATCCATGCTTGACCTGTCATGATGGCTTGTTTTTGCCATTCGGAAATATCAGTTTCTGTAGAGCTGAACTCAGTATGGCCATTCACAACTTTTGGGAATACAGCACCTTGTTCACTTAAGGTCATTTTTGAAAAAGCACCATATTTTTTAATGTGCTTCGCGAATTCTTCAGCTTGATCTTGAGTGACAATAATGTCAAAACTTTCTGCATTATTCTTTTTTAGCCACAAGCCAAAATGGATGCGGCCTTTAAGATCACAAATGGCTGTATAGCGTGTTTCATTTTCAGCTAAACGTTCAGTATCTACAGTCACTTGGCCTTGTAAAAACTTTTGTGCATCTACACCGTTTAATGCATATGAGGAGAAAGCGAGCAGACTCATGATTAATCTCAAATTCAATATGTTTCTTTATGATTGCTGACTATTTTGCTCCATTTTTACTAAAAAATCAGCCATAGTTTTCGTAATTTACTTTTGTATAAAACAATAGGTTTAGGTCAAAAAAACACCAAAAATATACGTTAAAAGAAATTCTAAGGTTTAAGCTATTCAACATAATTTTTATAACTTAAATGGACTTAAAATAAGGAGAAGACAATGGCAACAGGTACAGTAAAATTACATCGAGTGTTTAAGGCACCAGCTGAACGAGTTTATCGTGCTTTTCTTGACCCAGATGCTTTAGTTAAATGGATGGCACCTCACGGTTTTACCGCGAAGGTTCATAGTTTTGATGCAAAAGTAGGGGGCTCATACAAAATGAGCTTTACCAATTTCTCAACCGGGTCAACGCATTCATTTGGGGGAACTTATGTTGAACTGGTTCCCAATGAATTAATTCGTTATAACGACCAATTTGACGACGCAAATTTACCAGGCACAATGCAGGTCACCATTACATTAAAAACAGTATTGGTCGGCACAGAAATACACATTACCCAAGAAGGAATACCTGAAGTTATTCCTGTGGAAGCATGCTATTTAGGCTGGCAAGAGCCTTTATCTTTATTGAAGTTGTTAGTAGAAGCCGACATTCCAGATCAATAATTGTCTTTTTAAATTGAGATTTAAATAAAAAGTGAGTAGAAAAACTACTCATTTTTTTATTTTTAAACACTATCAAAAATGAACAAAATATTGAATGATCATATGAAGCTCAATGAGTTAAGACTTCTTGTGAGATAAAGATATGAACATACAAATTAAAAGAATTTATGAGGATGTAAGCGGTGATGATGGAAAGCGAATTTTGGTTGACCGACTATGGAGTCGAGGGATTAGCAAAGAAAATGCTCATTTAGATTTATGGTTAAAAGAAATAGCTCCTTCAACTGAACTTCGTAAGTGGTTTCATGCAGAGTCCGCAGAACATTGGGATGAGTTCAAACAACGTTATTTAAAAGAACTAGAAACCAACCCCGCAGTTAAAGAGTTATTAGAAATCGTTTCACATCATAAAGTCACACTTTTATATTCGGCTAAAGATGTGGAACATAACCATGCGATTATTTTAAAAGAATATTTATTAGAAAAGAGCAAAAGTTAAATATATAAATTTTTTTTTGGTAAAAGTCTTTTATTTAAAACTTTAAAAAATGAGTCATATCTCGCATAATATACTTTTTGAGATTTTTTTATGTCTTTGCCAAACTGTCCAAAATGCCAATCAGAATATACATATCAAGACGGCGATTTATTAATTTGTCCAGAATGCTCACACGAGTGGAAAGAAGGGGAAGCTTTAGTAACTGAAGAGCAAGAAGTGATTAAAGATGCTAATGGAAACGTTTTGGCGGATGGCGATAGCGTTACTGTAATTAAAGATTTAAAAATTAAAGGTTCTTCTTCAGTTGTTAAAGTCGGAACAAAAGTAAAAAGTATTCGTTTAGTTCCAGACGCAAGTGATGGTCACAATATTGACTGTAAAATTGATGGTATTGGTCAGATGAAGTTAAAATCTGAATTTGTAAAAAAAGCTTAATTTGTTAATTTTAATTACATTTTGGTAGAGATTGCAGGCGTGATCTCTACCTTTTTACATTTCAACATCCTTATAATTTTATTACGATAATGTATAAAAAGTAGACTATCCAAAGCTTAATAGCTCATTTATATTGTCATTAAGAAGAATTAACTTTCGTCCAGAATAATAACGAAAGTCATACCCACACCAACAAAAAAACGAGGTTCATATGGCAGGATGGTACGAAATTACACAAGCGAATGATGGACAATATCGCTTTGTACTTAAGGCTGGTAATGGCGAAATTATTTTAAATAGTGAGCTATATAAAGCAAAAGCATCAGCAGTCAATGGTATTGAGTCAGTTCAAAAAAATAGTAGTGACGATGCGCGATATGATCGTTTAACTGCAAAAAATGGGAAACCTTACTTCAATTTAAAAGCTGCAAATCATCAAATTATTGGTTCGAGCCAGTTCTATGCCAGTGAAGCTTCACGAGATAAAGGTATTGAATCGGTTAAAAACAATGGATCTTCCACAACCATTAAAGACTTAACAGTTCAGGCGTAAAATTAAATTTAAAAAAAAGCAGCTTCTAAAAGCTGCTTTTTTATTTATGTATTTATTAACGCGCTAATTTAGCTAAAAGTTCTTCTTTAGTTAAATTGCTCGCTTCAGCATCACGGCGACCTTTATATTCAAAAGTACCCGCATCAAGTCCTTTTTCACCAATCACAATACGGTGTGGAATACCCATTAATTCAAGGTCAGAGAATTTAACGCCCGGACGTTCGTTACGGTCATCAAGTAATACGTCAAAGCCTTGGGCTTGAAGTTCTGCATAAAGCGCTTCTGCTGCTTCAAGAGTACGTGGTGATTTGTGTGCATTCATTGGAACAATTGCGATTTCAAAAGGAGCAATCGCTTGTGGCCAAATAATCCCTTTGTCATCGTAGTTTTGTTCAATTGCAGCTGCAACTACACGTGTCACACCAATACCATAACAGCCCATTGTTACTGTAAATGGTTTGCCATCTTCACCGAGAACTTTACATCCTAAAGCTTCAGAGTATTTAGTACCAAGTTGGAAAATATGGCCCACTTCAATACCGCGTTTAATTTGTAGTGTACCTTTACCATCTGGAGATGGGTCACCTTCAACCACATTACGCAAATCGAAAACTTCAGTAATCTGTGCATCACGTTCCCAGTTTACGCCTACAGCATGTTTGTCTGCCTCATTTGCACCAGCAACGAAGTCAGAAAGAACAGATGCAGCACGGTCAACAATTACAGTGATACCTTTTTCAACTAAACCTTGTGGACCAGTGAAGCCAGCAGTTAAGCCAAATGTTTGAAGTTGTTCTTCTGTGGCAAACGCAAGAGGAGCGGCCACTAAAGGATGCTTCTCGGCTTTAATTTCATTAAGTTCGTGGTCACCACGTAAGAATAGGGCAACGACAGGTACATTGCCTTTCTCATCAGCAACGCCTTGAACCAATAATGCTTTTACAGATTGTTTAGGATCAGCATTTAAGAACTGGCAAACATCAGCAATTGTTTTTTGATTTGGTGTTTCAACCAATTTAAATTCTTGTGTAGGCGCTGCACGCTCACCCACTAAAACAGCTTCAGCCATTTCAACGTTTGCTGCATAATCAGACTCAGTTGAAAATGCAATGTCATCTTCACCACTTGCAGCTAATACGTGGAATTCATGTGAAGCTGAACCACCAATTGAACCTGTATCTGCTTGTACTGGGCGGAAATCTAAACCTAAACGAGTGAAAATACGGCTATAGGTGTCATACATCACATCATAAGTTTCTTGTAATGATTCTTGAGTTGCATGGAAAGAATAAGCATCTTTCATGATGAACTCGCGTGAACGCATTACACCAAAACGTGGGCGGATCTCATCACGGAATTTGGTTTGAATTTGATAGAAATTTACAGGAAGCTGTTTATAACTTTTTAGCTCGTTACGTGCTAAATCGGTAATCACTTCTTCATGTGTAGGACCAAGCACAAACGGATTGTCGTGACGATCTTTGAAGCGTAATAATTCAGGACCATATTGTTCATAACGACCCGATTCTTCCCACAAGCTTGCGGGTTGCGTTACGGGCATGAACACTTCCATAGCACCTGAACGGTTCATTTCTTCACGAACAATGGCATCAACTTTTTTAAGCACACGTGTTCCCATCGGCAGCCATGTATATAAACCAGATGCCAATTTACGAATCATCCCCGCACGTAACATGAGCTGATGTGAAATCACTTCAGCATCGTTTGGGGTTTCTCTCAACGTTGCAAATAAAAAGCGGCTTGCGCGCATGGAAAAAGTCCTAAAAGTTAAGCGTTATAAAAACGCGGATTATACGATAGTCGCTGCATTATGACATGAATCGTTGGGTTTGACGCAGCATAAAGTTTTTCAAGTCATCCAGATAAGTGAAAATGACGGGGACAACCACAAGAGTTAATAAGGTAGAGGTAATAACGCCACCAATTACAGCATGAGCCATTGGTGCACTTTGTTCACCACCTTCACCTAGACCTAGAGCTAATGGAACCATACCCATTACCATCGCACTTGTTGTCATCAAGATTGGGCGTAAACGGGTTTTGCCTGCTTGTAAAATAGCATCATAACGACTTATCCCATCTTCCATCGCTTTTTTAATAAAGTCGATAAGCAAAATCGCGTTTTTGGTTACCAGCCCCATCAGCATAATAATGCCAATAATTGAAAATAGATTTAGGGTACTCCTAAATAAGAATAAGGCCAGGAAGACACCAATCAGGGACAATGGTAAAGATGCCATAATCGCAGCAGGGTGAATAAAACTATTAAACTGAGAACCCAACACAATATAAATAAATACAATCGAAAGGGTAATTGCCGTTAACGCATAACCCGCAGATTCAGCCATATCGGCATTTGCCCCTTGAGTATCAAAGGTATAACCAGCTGGCAATTTGAATGCTTTTTGCATTTTATCGATATCTTGACCGATATCCCCACTTGGACGTCCTGAAGTGTTTGCTTCAATTAAAACTTCACGTTCAAGGTCACGTCGGTTAATTTGCGAAGCTCCAAGTTTTTCTTGGGTTGTGGCTACGGCGCTTAATGGAACTAAAATATTTTGTCCATTTGCATTGGTTTTATTCGAGTTGAGATATAGGTTCTGAACATCTTGGGGAAGCACACGTTTATTTTCATTTAAACGGATATTCACATCATAAGTTTCGCCGTCACGATCTTCCCATGTTGTGACATTGTCACCTGCAATGAGTGGTCGAATCGCATTCGCAATTTGAGAAACAGATAAACCTAAATCACTGGCCAGTACACGGTTAATATGTACACCTAAAGTCGGTTTAGGTTCTTTTAAAGAGCTTTCTAAATCGACCACACCATCAATTTTTTCCATTTCAGCCATGAAACGATCCGAGATTTTTTGTAGTTCATTTAGATCAGATCCTTTAATAGAAATCATGATTGGCTTTTGACCACCAGACACTGAGTCTTGAGCAGCAGCGACTGAAGTCACTCGGATGCCAGCTACACTTTGTAAACGATCACGGAATTCATTGTTGAGTGTTGTCAGGTCTGCACTACGTTCTTGTTTTGGTTTTAGGGTGACTCCTAAACCTGCATGGTTTTTACCGGAGTCGACTTCACTGTTAACCACTCCATAAGTAGAAACGACATCAGGGAATTGCCTAATAATCTGATCAACCTGATGTAATTTTGCTTGGGTATATTCTAAAGAAGAATCAACAGGGGTTTCGAACTGAATACGAATTTCACCTTTATCTGGTGTAGGTACAAATTCGGTTCCGATCATTTTTGATAAGCCTAATGCCACAACCAATGAAACAATTGCAATAATGACTGTGATGAAACGAAAGCGTAAGGCAAGCTTTAAAAGCTTTTCATAGATGTGCGTTAGGCCATCTAATAGATTAGAAATATAGTTAAAGAAACGTTGCAGTCGACTTTCTTTTTTCTTTATAGGATCTTTCCAGTGTGCGGAAAGCATTGGGTCGAGTGTAAAGCTGATGAACATGGAAATAAGAACAGCTGTACTTACAGTTACCCCAAATTGGTAGAAGAAACGCCCAATTAAGCCTCCCATAAATGCAACTGGTAAAAATACCGCCACAATGGTGAGTGTGGTTGCAAGTACTGCTAACCCAATTTCTTTAGTACCGTCTAAAGCCGCGGTGACATGGTCTTTGCCGAGCTCTGTATGTCTGACAATGTTTTCCCGAACCACAATCGCATCATCAATTAATAGACCAATACTCAGTGACAGGGCCAACAGTGTCATCATGTTAATGCTAAACCCAAATGCCCAGATGAATGTTAATGTGCCAAGTAGGGTAATCGGTAAGGTTAAACCTGTAATAACAGTAGATCGGAAGGAGCCCAAAAAGAGTAATACAATTAAAACCGCTAAGACCGCTCCTTCAATAATGGTGCGAACAACGTCTTTAATTGAAGCACGAATACCTTTAGAGCTGTCAGCGACGACTTTATAATTCAAACCCGCAGGCATTTGAGCTTTTAGCTTCTCTAAAGTTTGATAAGTCTTATCAACAACCTGAATTACATTGGCATCGGAACTTTTTAAAATATCGACAGAAACCGCTGTTCTTCCATTATAAAAAGCACTTGATTGCAGTTCTGCTTGAGTATCTTCAACGGTTGCTACTTGTTTTAGAAAAATAGGGGAACCATTTTTATTAGCAATAACTAAATCACCAAATCCAAGAGGATGGATGACTTTTGATTGAATCTGAACAACCAGTTCAGAATTCTTTTGTTGTAAGGTTCCTGCAGGTACTTCTATATTTTCATTTTTTAGCGTGTTAATGACCTGATCAATACCTATACCATAGCTTTGTAATTGTTCAGGATGAACCTTAATCCGAGTTTGACGTTTAGCATCACCTAGTAAATTGACATTACCCACACCAGAAACAGTTTTAAGCTGAGGCACAATTTTTTTGTCTACATAGGAGCTTAATTGAGCCAAGCTCATGCTGTTCGATTCAAACACGACTGACATAATGGGGCTAGATGATGGATCGTAGCGTTGTACAATCGGCGTATCTATTTCATCGCGGAATTGGGCAATAACTGGAGCAATTTTGTCGCGAACATCTTGTGCTGCAATTGCCGAAGACGTATCAAGATTAAACTCTGCAATCACCATCGAAAGCCCTTCACTTGAGCGTGAAGTAATTTGTTTAATACCCGAAATGGTATTGATTTGATCTTCGAGTTTTTTGGTAATGTCCGATTCAACTGCTTCAGGTGAAGCACCCGCATATTGCGTAGTGACAACTACGAATGGGAAATCAATATTTGGAAACTCTTCAACGTTCATACGTTTCCAAGATGCTAACCCGAGTACCATTAGACTGAGCATCATCATGATGGTAAAAACGGGGTACTTCACACTAATTCGGGTAAACCACATAAGCTATTTGCTACCTTATTTATTTTTTTCGGTTGTAAGCGTCACTTTTTTATTGATATCAGAATCTTCAAACTGGATACGACTTACCTGATCTGTACTTTGTAAACCCTGAACTAAAGCAATATTTTCGTTGTATCGTTGCTCAACCACTCGAATTTTGACTTTCTGAATCGTTTGATTGCGTATCACCCATACAAAAGGATCATGTTGCAGATTTTGAATACTATCTAAAGGAATGGTTTGTCCCTGATTGCTATCATTATGCAAAATAATACCGTTAATGAACGCACCAATACTTAATGAATCAATCGCTTCTTTAGGGCTCGCAAAGAATTCAATTTGTCGGCTATCTTGATCTGCTACAGGTGAAATACGGGTCAGTATGGCATGTAATTGTTTCGAGTTACCCTGAATCTGATACTGGATAGAGCTACCTACTTTTAAGGCAGATTGTTGCTCAATAGGTAGTTTCGCTTGTATTTCTAATTGATCCGGATTAACGATTTCAAATAATGTTTGTCCAACCGAAACGGTTTGTCCCGGTTCAACTTGTCGTTTCGTAATCACACCTGAAATGGGGCTAGTAATAATACCGTCTCGATCAGCTTTTTTAGCAATATCCACATTGGCTTGTTGAGCTCTAACACTTTCAAGTTGACCTTTATAATCCACCTGACTTTGCTCAAACTCTACACGGGCAATAAAGCCTTGATTGAGTAATCTTTGTTTTCGATTCATCAAATTACGTGCAAGTTCTGCTTGTGCCTGAGCAGAAGCAAGATTAGCCTGTGCCTGAGCTAAGCGTGCAGCGTTGTCTTGATTATTTAATCTAACTAAAACTTGGCCTTTTTGTACCTTTTGACCTACATTGGCTGTAACGGCAGTCGCTGTTGCACTAACCTGGGCTTGAATAGAACTTTGTTGTACTGCACGAATAGTTCCTGTAAAAGCGGTTTGAGCGGCGAGTGAGCCTTCTTTTACAGGAATTAAATCTTGAGGAATGAGTTCAATTTTTTTAGGTTCAGATGCTGTTGTTTTTGGTACTTCTTGCTGGTTACATGCAGCTAAGATTAAACTCAGACTGATCAAGCTTAATTTAAAAAAAGTAGAAGGGGTAAGATGCGTTGTGCGCATACAGCATCATCCTGTAATTCAAATTTTATTTTGCCCCTATTCTTGATAAAGCTGTAACCTTATTCAAGCTTTTTTAAACGTTCGATAATATTTTCATAATCTTTATTGGTGCGATTATAGGTTTTCGAAAGTATTTCAAGTGTTTGTTTAACCTTATTAATATTCATAAGATTGTTTTCAATCAAGGTTTTATGTCTTTCGGGAACTTGTTCACCCTTACGAAAATATTCCATTTCTTGCCGCTTAAATAAAATTTTGTCTTGTTGTAATTGGCTCAGTTGGTCCTGCTGATAATTTATTTGTTTTTTAATCGCCAATAATGCTTGGTCTCTTTTAATCGTCGCAGTTTTACTATTGCTATATGCTCTTTTTAATTTGTTATCTTCTTCTCTGTATCGAGCTGATAATGCACGCTGTGAGGACTGATTTAAATCAGCTTCAGAATTATAAGGATGATTTCTTTTAATGACTTGCATATTCTGGTCGAGTGCTTCATATCCATAGCGAATATGAGCCGGCGTTACGGATGTACTAATATTCGCAATACCATGCTGATCATAATAACGATACCAGACAGCTTTAGGAGCTGCATTGGCAGCCAACGTTGGGGAAGAGAAAAACAGTGCTCCGCAAGAGGCAATGCCTATAGATACAGACAAGCAGTTCCTATAAAAGGCATATTTCATCCGCTTATTCATAAAATTCCCCAAAAAAGAAAGGTAAGTCACTTATTTTTAAATAATTAATCTTAAATATATTAGTTATTATTTAACTGAATAAAAATATCGACATTATAAAAAAAATGATAATTTTTTTGAAAGTGTGATGAGGTTAAAAGTTATTGTTTATAAATGAGAAAGTAGACAAAAAGCTTTCATTGAAAATAGAAGTATAGATATGTTAAAAATGCGTATAAATCTGTAAAAACAAATTTAAGTTAAATTGCATTTATATTTTATGTTATGGGGATGGAAGATTAAATGGAAGATGCATTCCAAAATCTGAAAGTAATGGTTATTGATGACTCAAAAACTATTCGCCGTACCGCAGAAACTCTATTGCAACGCGAAGGTTGCGAAGTGATTACTGCTGTCGATGGATTTGAAGCTTTATCTAAAATTGCTGAAGCGAATCCGGATATTGTTTTTGTAGATATCATGATGCCTCGTTTAGACGGTTATCAAACTTGTGCTCTGATTAAGAACTCTCAAAATTATCAGAACATTCCCGTTATCATGCTCTCTAGTAAAGATGGTTTATTTGATCAGGCAAAAGGGCGTGTGGTAGGTTCAGATGAATACTTGACGAAACCTTTTAGCAAAGATGAATTGCTAAATGCGATTCGTAATCATGTAAGTTCATAATAAGTAATTTGAGGGCAAAAGAAATGGCACGTATTCTCATTGTTGATGACTCACCAACAGAAACTTTTCGTTTTAAAGAAATCCTAACTAAGCATGGCTATGACGTACTTGAAGCATCTAACGGTGCAGATGGTGTGACTTTGGCAAAAGCTGAGCAGCCTGACTTGGTATTAATGGATGTGGTCATGCCAGGTGTAAATGGTTTTCAGGCAACGCGCCAGATTACCCGTGATGAAGACACGAAGCATATTCCGGTGGTGATTGTGAGTACTAAAGATCAGGCAACTGACCGAGTATGGGGTAAACGTCAAGGCGCAATCGATTACTTAATCAAGCCAATCGAAGAAAAGCAATTAATTGATGTAATTAAACAATTTCTAAATTAACTCATCCATCCATAAAAACATAAATAACGGGATAAATACGCCCGTTTTATAGGATCGAGTATGGCAGCGAATGGATTTATCGAGTTACTTCGTTTGTCTAAACGGGGTAATAAGAATTACGCTTCAGTTCAAAATGAAGCACAGCGATGGTCAGGAATTGCTTTTGAAATGAGAGGGCAATACTTCGTCGCACCACTTGGGGAAGTGTCAGAAGTTATCTATCCACCGAAATATACACCAGTTCCAAATACTCAAAGTTGGGTCAAGGGATTGGCAAACATTCGTGGTAGATTACTTTCGGTATCTGATTTGGCTCATTTTATTTCAGGGCAGCGGAGTTCATTTTCGTCTACCCAAAAAGTGCTGTGTATTAGCCATCATGACCAGTATGTGGGGTTGGTTGTGGATCAGGTTTTGGGGATTCAGCACTTTAATAAAAAAAGTTTTTTTTCTCAGAGTTTAGACTTAGAGGAAAACCTAAAAGAATATTGCCAAGGGTATTTTCACCAACACAATCAACATTGGCATGTCTTTTTATTTAGTCGGTTATTGCAAAACCCACACTACATGAACGCATCGACAAAATTTATAAACTAATTTTTATGCTGTGAATGAACAGCGTATTTTTCTGGGGAGAAGCTGTATGGGCTTTAAACTTAAAAAGAAAAGTGGCAATCGCGGTGCTACCGGAAAATCGAGTGTCAATTTTATTGCAAAAATCCAGTCAAAAATTGAGCAGTTTGCCAGTTTATTTGGGGAAAGTGAAAAGTCCAAGCCTATCCTTTATGCAGCGCTGTTATGTTTAGTATGTGCGTTAATTTCATTAGCTTATCTATTTTATAATGTGCCTCGTCATAACCAGTTAATTCGAAGTCTTGGTGAGTTACGTCTGTTATCTCAAACCATTTCTAAACAAGCAACTGAAGCAACAGAGTCGGGTTCTCAAGAGGCGATCACAAAGCTACAGCAATCTAAAAAAGACTTTGATGAGAACTTACTTGAAATTGAAAATATTCACGGTAAGTCGACCGATGAATATCAAAAAGTTGAGAAAATATGGGGTGAGGTTTCAAAAAATATTGATTTGATTTCATCACATCAACGAGTTCTTAACCAGTTATATGATACCAACATCTCGATTAGTGAAACGGTTCCAGAGATTCAGGCAGAATATAACTTGATGGTCGACCAAATGGCTCGCCAAGGTTTGCCAAGTAGTCAGGTAATTATTGCTAAAAACCAGGTATTTATTGCAGAGCGTATTTTACGTTCGATTAACTCGGTGTTAAGTGGTACGGACGGAAATGTATCAACTAGTGACTTTAGTGTCGATATTGAGACTTTTGGTACCTATTTAAATGCTGAACTGAATGGTAATGCCGAGTTAGGTGTTGATCGTATTGCTGATCCGGCTTTACGTGAATCTTTAGAAAGTATTAAGTCTGAATATGACAAAGTCTTAAAATCTGCTGCTGCAACGGTATTAAAAAATGGTAGCCAGATTGTCAATGTTCGTCAGGCTTCTTCTCAGATTTTCGCTAAATCGGATGTAATGTTGGAAAGTCTAGGACATTTATCTGATGTTGCAAGAAAGAACTGGCTCACCTTATTTTTAGGTGCTGTTCTTATTCTTTCATTAGGCGGACTAATTTTCTCTGTATTCAAGTTAATTACACTACGTAGTGTAATGGATAAGCAGCGTGTTGCTCGATTACAGGAAGAATATGACCGTAACCAGAATGCGATTTTACGTTTACTTGATGAAATTGCTGATTTGGCGGATGGTGACTTACGTTCATATGCAACTGTATCTGAAGACTTTACGGGTGCCATTGCCGACTCGATTAACTTCGCAATTGACCAACTACGAGATTTGGTTTCACGAATTCATGAAACCTCTCAGGAAGTTGCACGCTATACACAAGATACGCAAAGTATTACTAACCAGTTAGCAGAGGCATCAGAACATCAGGCGCAAGAAATTGCAGGTGCTTCTACTGCCATGAATGAAATGGCACAGTCAATTGACCAAGTATCTGCCAACGCTTCTGAATCTGCGGAAGTAGCACAGCGTTCAGTACAAATTGCATCAAATGGTGCACAAGTGGTAAATCGTTCAATTGAAGGTATGGATACTATTCGTGAGCAGATTCAGGAAACTTCTAAACGTATTAAGCGCTTAGGTGAGTCTTCTCAAGAAATTGGTAACATCGTATCGCTCATTAACGATATTGCAGACCAAACGAACATCCTTGCATTAAATGCAGCAATTCAAGCATCTATGGCAGGTGAGGCTGGTCGTGGTTTCGCCGTGGTTGCCGATGAAGTACAACGTCTTGCTGAGCGCTCAGCATCTGCAACCAAACAGATCGAAACACTGGTTAAAACAATTCAGACCGATACCAACGAAGCCGTTATTTCAATGGAACAAACAACAACGGAAGTTGTACGTGGTGCGAATTTGGCAAAAGATGCGGGTATTGCACTGGATGAAATCCAAAAAGTCTCGGGTGACTTGGCAAAATTGATTGCGAGCATTTCCGATGCAGCAAAACTTCAGTCAGCATCTGCGAGTCACATTGCAACCACCATGACGGTTGTACAAGAAATTACTTCGCAAACAACAACGGCAACGTTTGATACTGCTCGCTCCGTATCAGAGTTGGCGAATATGGCAGAGTCATTACGTGAGTCAGTAACGGACTTTAAATTACCAGACTAAATTGGGGGATAAGAATAGCTATTCTCATATCGCTATTCTTTTAAAAGTATGAGTAGCGCCAGACAAATATTGGGGAGATAGTTATTTTTCTGGTGTTGACTCTGTAGTTTTCCCCACTCAGGGGGTAAGCAAAAGAAGCCTTTGCTATGAAAGAAATATTAAAAACTTTAACTGAAGCAATGACGCTACCTGAAGATAGCTATTCTGAACAAGATGCTGAGTTTCTTGAGATCTTCATTGAAGAAATTGAAGAGATTTTTGTTGATTTGCAACCTTTGATAAATAAATGGATGCAGTCTGAGAATATTGCTACGCTCACTGAAATTCGTCGTCATTTCCATACCTTAAAAGGTTCCGGAAGAATGATTGGCGCTAAATCTTCAGCTGAGCTTGCGTGGAAAGTTGAAGATACACTCAACCGGGTAATCAACCAAAGCTTACAATTAACGCCAACTATTCAGAGCTATGTGCAGTTAGTATTTAAGTTCTATTTCCTTAAATTAGTAGATAATTTTAAGCAAAAACGAGCACATACCTTAGATTTCAGACCTCTTATTTTATTAGGCCAACAACTACAACAACAGCAAAGTTTAGAGCCAGCTTTAGAAGAGCTTTTACAACTTTCAAATACGCTTATGGCCGAAACAGTGACTGGTCTTGAGCTAGATTATATTGAACAAGATTCGTTAGCCGAGCCAATCATTCAAGCTACACATACTGAAATTGAAATAAATCTAGATGAAACTTTGACCTTATTTATGGAAGAGGCGGAAGAACATTTAGCCACGATTCATCAATTCTTAGATCAAGAGTTACATCAGTATGACAGTTACAATGCTTTAATACGTGCTTTACATACTTTGCGTGGTAGCTCTGCAATGGCACAGGTCGAAACAATTTTCGAGGCCAGTACCAAAGTTGAGCATTTATTTAAAATACTGCTACAAGAAGAGTTATCTTCTCACTCGGAAGAAATTTTATTATTACAAGAATATCGTGAGTTTGTTCGAGATAGCTTGGAACTACTATCTAGATATAGTTCAAGTGAACAGCTCGAAGCGAGATTGCAGCAATTTAATCAATCTTGGGATGCATATGTTGAGCAACATGGTGACCGAACAGATCCGTTAATGCCTTCTCATGGCTTGGTATCGCAATTATTACAATTAGATGTTTCTGAATTACTGGATGCAGAATTAGATTTTGAGAAGGGAATTCGTAATGAGTTTCCTGATTACCTTGAACGCCTAAGTGAACAGGCTGATTTATTACTGCAACATACACATTCTCAAGCAATGCTGGGTTTACATGAATATACCAGCCAACTTAAAGAAAGTTATGAAGTACTACTTGATAAACCTGCGTTATTACAATCAGACTATATATTTGAAATTTATCAAAAAGCACATCAACAGCTCATTCAATTATTTGATGCTTTAGCTGCTGGTCAGCGAGTCGGTGTTGTTAAGCAACATCAAAGTATTTTAGAAGAATTAAAACTTTATACGCAGTACATTCCAGACATATCAAATGATCTGCCTCAGCAGGATTCGACATCTTTTGAACCAATATCCAATATTGAACCAGAGCCAGAAGTAGTAGCTACTGTAGAGAATTTCTCAGACTCTGCAGACTGGGCGGTATTAGGTCAAAGTGTGCAGCAAGATCGACAATATATTTCATCTACACAAGTGAATCGAAATTTTGATGCTGATCTTTTAGATATCTTTCTTGAAGAAGCTGAAGAATTACTTGAGGGAATTGATACCGATCTTAATATTTGGGTAAGTGAGCAAGAAAACTTTGCAGCTCTGAACAATCTAATGCGTTATTTGCATACCTTGAAAGGGGGAGCAAATATGGTTCAGGCAACGTATCTTGGTTTGATTGCCCATGAATTAGAAAGCATTTATGAGCGTTTAATTCAAAAGCAATTAGTGGTAACTTCAGATTTAATTGATTTTATTCGTTTGGTTCAAGATGACTTGGCTGATCGTTTACAAATCATGCGTGAACAACAACTAGATTATGCAGCCCCTTACACAATTAACGCATTAAAACGAGCGGGTCAAAACTTTAACTTCCAACCTTTACCAGTGGTTGAGGCATTTGATACTGAAAGTGAGATATTCTCTGAGCAAGAGGTGATATCTGAAATAATAATAGATGAGATACCAGTAGAACTTGAACCTGCTCTTGCAGAGCTAGAAACTCATCACGATCAGGTATTCGATACAGCGGTTACCGAGTTAGCTACTCCAGTTGAGATGATTACCACGGTTACATCGCAAGAGAGTGAAGTTGCAGCTGATGAACAGGACATTGAGGCTGTTGTTGAACAGACGTTCCTAGAAGAAGCTACTGAATTGTTAGAAATGGCTGAGTCGCTATTAAAACAATGGTTTGAACAGCGTACAAACCGTAGTATTTTGCTTCAGCTTCAAAGAGCCGTACACAGTTTAAAAGGTGGTGCACGAATGGTGGGTTTAGAAGCCGTACAAGCAATTGCCTACCAACTAGAAAATGCTTTTGAACAATTTGCGCTGCATCACTTCAATTCGAATATTTATGATCATTTATTAGAAAGTGCGATTGCATGGTTAAAAGATGCAATTTTCAACCACAACTATCAGCATTTCGATGGATTACAGCAAAGTTTAGAAAATATTCAATTCTTTGAAACTACAATCCAGATTCCGACTAAGTTAACTAGAGCGGACTTGTTTAGCTCAGAACCAGTGATGACCTTTATACAAGGTGATGGTACAGAGCCTCCACCAATGATGGGTGCATGGGAGCAAACAGAGCGTCTGGATCAGAATAATGAAATGATCCGTGTTTCAGCCGACTTAATCGAGAAAATGATTGATTTGTCTGGTGAAAATTCCATTAACCGTTCACGAATTGAAATGGACCTAAGCCAGTTTAGCCATACACTAGTTGAAATGGAGTTGGCGATTCAACGACTTGCCGATCAGTTACGTCGAATGGAAGGTGAGTTAGAAACACAGATTATTGCTAAACATGGAATTGAACATTCTCGTTATACTGACTTTGACCCATTAGAGATGGACCAATATTCATCTTTAAATCAATTGTCGAAATCGCTTGCTGAATCTGCATCGGACTTGGTCGACTTTAAAAATACGTTATCTGACAAAATCAGAGATACCGAAAGTTTGCTTTTACAACAATCACGAATTCAAGCGGAAATTCAAGAAGGTTTAATGCGGACACGTTTGGTCCCATTTTCGCGTTTATTGCCGCGTTTACAACGAATTGTTCGTCAGACGTCTACAGCATTGAATAGACCTGCTGAGCTTTTCGTAAATAATACGGAAGGTGAGTTGGACCGCAACATTTTAGAACGGTTAGTGACTCCGCTTGAGCATATGCTCAGAAACGCAATTGACCATGGTTTAGAGGACCGAGCGCAGCGGCAACAAGCAAATAAACCGGAAACAGGGCGTATTGAACTTAATATTCAGCGTCAAGGTACGGATGTTGTGGTTGTCTTTAGTGATGATGGTCAAGGTATTGATGTTGAAAAAGTACGTCAGAAAGCACTCCTTGCCGGATTGATCAAGCCAGAACAAGACTTAGAACAGCAAGACATACTGCAACTCATTTTCCATCCGGGTTTAAGTACAGCAGAACAAGTCACTCAGATTTCCGGGCGTGGTGTAGGTCTTGATGTCGTACAGAGTGATATTAAGTCTTTGGGGGGACATGTCAGCGTTGAATCCGTCTATGGGCAGGGAACAACATTTACGATTCGCGTACCGACTACAGTAGCGGTAAGTGATGCCTTAATGGTTAAAGTGGCAGATCAACAATTTGCGATTCCACTCGCTCAAATCGATCGAATTATTCGGGTGTCACCAGCCTCTTTAGAGCAGTATTTTGAAAGTCCTCAAGAACTATTTGAGTATGAAAATAAACGTTATCCATTACGTTATCTTTCTGAATTTGTTGGTAACCAACCCATACCACGTTTAAATGGTGTGATGTATTCATTACCTGTGTTAATGATTAAAGCCAATAATGGCCAAACTGTGGCACTACTTGTTGACCAGTTAATTGGCTCTCGAGCACAAATTGTAGTGAAACCAATTGGTCAACAGTTCTCTAGCATTGGAGCAATTGCAGGCGCCACAATTTTAGGTGATGGACAGGTCTGCTTAATTTTAGACGGACAAAATATTGCGCGACAAATTCAGTCAACTCAGCGTCATAAACAACTTAGTGAAGCAATATATAGACAACGAGAGTCTGATGAACGCCGTCTCATCATGATTGTAGATGACTCAGTAACTGTGCGTAAGGTCACTTCCCGATTACTTGAACGCCAAGGCTATGATGTGGTTACGGCTAAAGATGGTGTTGACGCCATAGAGCAGCTAGAAAATATTAAGCCAGATTTGATGCTACTTGATATTGAAATGCCACGTATGGATGGTTTTGAGGTTCTCAATCTTGTACGACATCATGATATGCATCAATACATGCCAATTATTATGATTACATCTAGAACAGGCGAAAAACATCGTGAACGAGCATTCTCGTTAGGTGTAAGTCAATATATGGGTAAACCTTTCCAAGAAGAAGAGTTACTAGACAATATCGATGCTTTACTTGTAGCGTCTGAAAGTGAGGTCAAATCATGAAAGGTAGTGTAAATACATCATTGATCGCTAATATGGACCAACAAGAGCTACAGCATCTTATTACGGTTTCAACTGGTTTTATTGACGCTTATATCATTGAATGTAACGATCAGGTACCTATGCTATTGCCACAAAACATCGTGTTGTCTGCCATGGATGTAAAAAATGGCGTAAAACATATTGAATGGCATGATGTGAAGCTACCGGTCTACTCAGTACATAACGCAATTGATCAACATGCAGTCGCATTAGTGATTGAAGGGGAAGATATTAGCCAACGTTTTGCATTAATCTGTAAAACTATGCCAGTTTCTACTCGTCTGCGTATTTCTGAAATTGTCGATGAAATGGATGAGCATGAGGCTGAACAACACCCAGCAGTATTTAAATATGTGCGTATGCAAGATCAACGCTACTATATACCTAACTTAGAATATATTGAAAAAACACTTGGTTTATAAAGGAAAAAGGAACTCATTTGAGTTCCTTTTTTATTTTATTGAGCTAATAAATTTTCTAAAATTTGCTCATAAATATCAGTTAATGGATCAAGATCATGTACATCAACATGTTCATTAATTTGATGGATAGTAGCGTTTAGAACACCGAGTTCTAAAACTTGTGCACCTGTTGGAGCAATGAAGCGCCCATCAGATGTACCACCACTTGTTGAAAGCTCAGTCTCAGTACCAGTCACATTTAAAATAGCAGTTTGAGCTGCGTTAACTAATTCACCTACTGGAGTTAAGAATGGTAAGCCAGACAAATTCCAGACAATTTCATACTGCAAGCCATGCTTGTCTAAAATTTCATGAACACGTTGTTTAAGCTGTTCTGCTGTAACCTCGGTTGAATAACGGAAATTAAAAGTAACTTCTAAAGCACCAGGGATCACATTGGTTGCGCCAGTACCTGCATGGATATTTGAAATCTGGAATGAAGTTGCAGGGAAATACTCATTGCCATTGTCCCAAACTGTTTGGCACAACTCAGCTAACGCTGGAGATGCTTCATGAATTGGATTCCGTGCCAAGTGTGGGTAAGCTACATGACCTTGTTTGCCTTGAACCTTCAATACAGCATTAAGAGAGCCACGACGGCCATTCTTAACAATATCACCTAATTTATGAGTACTTGATGGTTCACCAACCAAACACCAAGTAATTTTTTCATTACGCTTTTCCAGTGTTTCGATGACTTTAACTGTACCGTTAACAGCAGGACCTTCTTCATCTGAAGTAATTAAAAAAGCAATTGAACCTTTATGGTTTGGGTGTTTCGCTACAAAACGTTCAGATGCAACTACCATTGCAGCTAATGCAGTTTTCATATCTGCTGAACCACGACCATATAATTTGCCGTCACGAATTTCTGGTGCAAATGGGTCTGAATTCCAAGCGTCTAAACGTCCTGTTGGTACTACGTCGGTATGACCAGCAAAACAAAATACAGGGCCTTCGGTTCCACGTCGAGCCCATAAATTATCGACATCTCCAAAGCGCATAGGTTCAATATGGAAGCCAACTTTAGCTAAGCGGTCAGCCATAATAGTTTGGCAAGTATGATCAATAGGAGTAACAGAAGGCTGTTGTAAAAGTTCTAAGCTAAGCGAGAGAGTGTCTGAGTGGTTCATACCGGAAATTGCGTACTGATGAGGTGAAATATAGTCCGATATAATAGGCGAATCTCTAAGGGATGGGTATTTAAAAATAAAAAAACCTTATCGAAACGATAAGGTTTTTAAATGTTAAGCATAACTTACATTTTATTTTCAGTTTTTTGTGCGGTGTTAGTTACAGCATCACCAGCTTTAGAGACATCTTGACCAAAACCCTTGAACGTATTACAACCTGTTAAAACAAATGCCACCATTACAGATGCGACTAAAACTTTTTTCATCATTTTCTCCGTATAAATTTAATAATGAAGTAAATTTAGATTAAAAAACAAACGGAAAAAGAAACATGATTGTTTAATAGTAAAAACGTTATAAATTGTTTCTATAAGGACGTGGTCTCTTGTAAAACACCGTTATTTTTGATGAGAGAAGGTTTTAAGCTTAGTAAAGCAGGGTGCCTGAACATATAAAATCGGGTTTCATTAATATTTTGACAATACAGGCCATCAGTCCACCAATAAGCAGTGTTTGAACTCGCTTTTTGATGAGGACAAAGCCATTCATGTCTTTCTAAGCGGTAAAAGTCAGATTTAGGGATTTCTGTACCCCAAGTACCTAAGCGACGTTTTAAATTTACCCATTCAGGAATAGGCTGTTCTTGAGGTAAATTTAGAGGAAGATAAAGTTGCCCTTTTAAGACAGCGAAACGTTGTTGAACTTTAAAACCCAAAGCTTCTGAAAATTGAAATTGTTTGTCAGTAAAGTGGTAAAGCTTTTTACTTAAAGTATCTTGTTTATTTAAACCAATCCATTGTTCTAAATTTAATTGACCTTCACCTAGGTAATATTTTAGAGCAACTTCCCAATGTTCAATTTCTTGAGTATTTTGATTTAAAACTAAAAAATCGAGTTCACCTAAAGTTTTTGCTCCATCAATTTTTTGAATGCTATGGCCTAATAACTGATAAGGATGATATTGATCTTCTTGTAGCCAAAACCAAAGTAAATTTTCAAAACGTAAACCTAAGCGTGTACTCTTAAGCCGAGACATAAATTGAAGTAAGGGTTCTGGTGCTGCATCAAGCTGCTTTAGGCGGGGTAAGTAATTTTGAAAATGTTGTTCCCAACTTTGATCCGTATGTAATTGAAAATTATGTCGAATAGTAAGGCTACGAGGAAGCTGGCTAAGTAGATTCGGGCTGGCAATTGTAAAGGCCAATTGTCTTACCATTGGGTGACTGAACTGTAACCATGGCTCAAAATAGGATGTTTTAATTGAGGCAATATTCATACGTTGAGTACTCGAAATAATTCATCCAAATTTCATGGTCAATCAACAAAACAATACCAGAAAAACACTTTATACTACGAGTAACAATAGCTTAAGGTTTATATATGCGAACATTGTTTTGGCGAACTCTGGTCGTGATTTTTATC
Organism: Acinetobacter sp. 148; assembly: GCF_031196675.1. Lineage (NCBI taxonomy): Bacteria > Pseudomonadati > Pseudomonadota > Gammaproteobacteria > Moraxellales > Moraxellaceae > Acinetobacter > Acinetobacter sp. 148. Next base: position 114,991 of record NZ_JAVIMT010000005.1, read on the forward strand.
ACGCTTGGTATTATTGGAGCAATTTTACCAGGCATGCCGACAACAGTGTTTCTTATTCTGGCTGCTTGGGCGGCCTCAAAGGGATGGCCTCAGATGGATGCGTGGTTGTTAAACCACCCCAAGTATGGACCAACCCTGCGGGACTGGCGAGCAAATGGGACAGTACCGCGTAAGGCAAAGTGGATTGCAACCATTATGATGACCGCAAGTGGTATTCTGATGCTGTTTACTTCGGCGCCGTTTTGGGTCAAGGTTTTTACCGATACTACCATGCTTGTTGTTGCAATTTGGTTATGGCTACGTCCTGAGCCAAAATTAAAAGATTGATAATCTTTTAATTTTGGCGCAAGACAAGCAGTGAAACTGTGCATAGAGTAAAGAAGATTGATAATCTTTTAACTTTGGTGCAAGACAAGCTTTCCCATAATTTTTCATTAAAGCTCAAAATAGTTGAGTTGATATAAGAGAAGAAATTCGATGTCCCAATTTAAACTTGAAGATGCAGATATTCTTATCGATTTAGCAAATCAAACTTTAAGCTTACCTAAACATAATAAGTTTTACGTGGTCTCTACTGGCAAAAATGGAATTGGGGAACAAGAAAATACGGGTAAAACCCCACGTGGATGGCATCGGGTTGCTAAGAAATTTGGTATGCAATCTCCCAAAAATGCAGTTTTTATTGCACGGCAGCCCACAGGTGAAGTTTATAGCAGTGAATTAGCCGCACAATTTCCTGAGCGAGATTGGATATTGTCACGCATTCTTTGGTTAGATGGTTTAGAAGAGGACTTTAACAAAGGCGAAGGCCACGACACGATGCAACGTTATATCTATATTCATGGTACACCTGATAAAGAACCGATGGGGGTTCCAATGTCACATGGGTGTATTCGAATGCGTAATGAAGAAATCATTGAATTGTTTGATTTAGTCTCTGAAGACGCATTAGTTTATTTGTCTGAACAATCTTTAACCTAAAATAGGATTTTAAAGATTATTGTTTAATTGGGCGAATGATCAAAATATTAAAATAAGTGCTTAAATAAAATACAAAAAATTGTTTTTTACTTAATAATGACTTATTTTTAATCATTCATTCGCATTTTTTTGAAAAGTTGTCGAAAAGCGTTTGACACCTGTTAAAGATTCTCTATAATGCACCTCACAAACGATGAAGACGTTAAGGGCGCTTAGCTCAGTTGGTAGAGCGTCTGCCTTACAAGCAGAATGTCGGCGGTTCGATCCCGTCAGCGCCCACCAAGCCTTTACGTTAAGATCTCAAGTGCAGCGGTAGTTCAGTTGGTTAGAATACCGGCCTGTCACGCCGGGGGTCGCGGGTTCGAGCCCCGTCCGCTGCGCCACTTAAGACTTAACATCGTTTACCCCACAATTGCGATATTGTGAAAGTGCAGCGGTAGTTCAGTTGGTTAGAATACCGGCCTGTCACGCCGGGGGTCGCGGGTTCGAGCCCCGTCCGCTGCGCCACTTTTATAAAACGCTTTTGCAGGGCGCTTAGCTCAGTTGGTAGAGCGTCTGCCTTACAAGCAGAATGTCGGCGGTTCGATCCCGTCAGCGCCCACCATAATTTGTGACCATACTTTATTTTTAAAGTATTGCAAGTGCAGCGGTAGTTCAGTTGGTTAGAATACCGGCCTGTCACGCCGGGGGTCGCGGGTTCGAGCCCCGTCCGCTGCGCCATTCTCTTGATTCCCTGATCTAGAGGATGTAATGTATAAAGACTGCGATTGTTGTCTTTTTTAATCAGGGCGCTTAGCTCAGTTGGTAGAGCGTCTGCCTTACAAGCAGAATGTCGGCGGTTCGATCCCGTCAGCGCCCACCATAATTTTTTCAAATTTAAAAAATTAAACACGCTAATTTATTTAGTGTTTTTTGCGTTTCTGCTCTTCCTGTTTTTTATCTATCTATTTTATCTCTTTTTAGTTAACCCTCTCTTTTCCATACTTAATTTTTGAGTTCAAATTATTATTACTATCGAGTTTAACTAAAGCTGCCACGCTGGAAAGCAATAGCAGCTTTGTAAACCAAGATTAATACTCGTTTAGAAGCCAGCCACTAGCGTACGCAAAATATTCACGTAGCCAAGCGTTGTAGCGAGTAATTAAAGGTGTTTCTGCAGCGACCATATAAACTTGTGTATAGCCTTGTTTCTTTGCAATAGCTGCAGCTCGTGGTGTATGGAAGTCACTTGTAACAATTGCAATGGGTTGATTAACATTAATATGAGCTTGTTCAAGTAAAGGTTTACTATTTTTAAGATTAAGTTCTGTACTTGTGCTTTTGTCTTCAAGGATCATTCGATCTTTTGCTATATGAAAATGTTGTTCCAAGTAGCGTGACATGACTAATGCTTCAGGTTCTTTTTCGGAGAAGTCTAAACCGCCTGTTAAAATAACCTTTGCTTGCGGTTGTGAAAGGGCAACTGGCGCTGCTGTGTCAAGACGCTTTGCGAGAATAGCTGAAGGCTGTCCATTTTCGACACCACTTCCTAAAACAATAATTGCTTTAACTGCGGGAAGGTTTTGACTTGCGTCTTTATTTTCTTTAATAAAATTAAAAAAATAGCCTAAGCCAATTAACCAAATCCAGAAACACAACCACCCAAAACGCCAAAGAGTATGAAGCCGATAGTGATAGAAGAAAAACCGTTCTAAATGATAATAAAATAATGCATAAAGACAGAAGAATGCTCCTAAAACTAAAGGAACAAGTGTGCCTACATGAATTTTATTTAGAAAAGCTAGAAATAAGCCGTCCAAAAATAAAATTGAACCAATGACTGCTAAGAAAATCCGAATCCACTTACTGACTTGCATTGTGTTTAAAGCTGCAATTTAAATTGCAGACAGTGTATGCAAAATCATTCCAAATTCAATGCTGATTGTAATAAAAAGCCGAGTAAAGCATTTTGGCTATTACTCGGCTTTGTTATTTATTGATATTTAATAAACATCACGGCGATAACGGCCTTGTTGTCTTAACTCATCGACTTGTTCTTCGCCTAAAATATGAATAAGTGCTTGATCTACTCCGCTAGCCATTCCTTCAATACTTCCACAAACATAAAGAACTGCACCACGTTCAATCCAGTTGACTAACTCTGCTGCATTTTGTCGGATGATATCTTGAACATAAACACGTTGTTCTTGATCACGTGAGAACGCAAGATCAAGTCGTTTTAACATTCCCATCGTTTGCCAAGCTTCAATGGTTGATGCATAGAAGAAATCATGAGCACGTTGGCGTTCACCGAAAATTAGCCAGTTTTCAGTATAGTTATGGCGAGTTCGTGTATGAAGTAAACTCATTAAACCCGCGATTCCCGTTCCATTACCTATACAAATAATTGGACGATTATCATCAATCAAATGAAAAGACTCATTGGTACGGATACGCAGTGCAACATTTTGATTAATTTCTGTATGTTGAGTCAGCCAACCTGATCCTAAACCTAAATCACCAGACTCATCATATTGTTGACGAACAACTAGACGTAATACTTGCTGAGAAGGGATGCTAGCAATTGAATATTCTCGCGTTGGTAGGGTAGGAAGTTGTTCTAGTAAATGGTCCAGATTGGCAAACGGTTCAATTTCACCAGTTAAATCTTTATTCCAAAGTGCCTTTTCAATAGAAACCTGTAGCGAGTCTACCACTGCATTTTTAAGAATGTGATGATGCTGTAAAAACTTATTAATACGTTCAGGGCTGTTACCTGGTTGTATTTCAGCAATGTCTCCAGCTTGCCATATAGCTTCATGATTGGCTGTAAGTTCAATATTGTAGGCAGGCTGACCTAGACTATTTGGATTGAGTAAATCACGTTGTTGTAATATCCAATTATCAAACACTTTTTCGATATTAACAGCATGCAAATCTAGTTTGGTTGCTTTTACAAGCGCCTGATTCCAGTTTTGAATATCTGCCGGATTTGCATTATCTACTTCTATAATATCGAAGAGGGCTTTGGCACCATTGTTTTTAAGCCATTCATCTACTGTGTGGCCAAAACTACAATAAGTATCCGGATATTCCTTAGAACCTAAAGCTAATACTGCATATTTGACATGTTGAAGTCTTAAATTAGTTTTTAATAACTTTTTAGCAAAATTAGAAGCTAAGTCAGGTGCTTCTCCAGTACCATAGGTGCTAATCACAAATAATATTTGTTCATGTTGCTGTAAATCAGCTTCGGTTAGTTGTTGTACAGATTTAACCTGAACTGGTTGATGTGCCTCTTGTAAGCTCGTTGCAGTACTCCACGCGAGTTGTTCCGCAACTCCGGTTTGGGTGGCATAAGTGATTAACCAAGGCTTAGCATTTTGGTCGATATAATGGCCTGCTAAAGACTGGCGAGCCGCTTGAGTAAGTTTTTTCTGCTTACGGCGTTTAAGGTAAAGCATCCATCCGGTAATAAAGAATAATGGCATGGCTAAAGAAGCAAGCATCGCCACAAATTGATAAACTGGCCCGAAGAAACTACCTCGGTGCACAGGTAACATACTGCTCATAATTTTTTGATTAAGCTTTTTATCTTCATAAAGCTCCATTTTTTCAATATTGGCAGTTTTATAGTTATAGACAGCTTGGTTACGTGCACGTTCATGTTGTGGCGTTGCATCTACAAAACTTAATTCAATTTTTCCATCATCTTTTTTAGGTAAGTTAACTGTTAAAGTCGAATAATCACGTCCAATCTGATTATTAAAACCACTCCAAGTTTGGTTGAGTGCGGTAATCAGTTGAGCATTATCTAGTTGAATTTTAGGCAATTGATCTTTATTTCGCCCAGATCCACCATGGCCTTGCATTTTAGGTTGTTCTACACCTAATACTTTGAACATACCACTACGCCACCAGTCATATGACCAATATAGACCTGTACATGCAAAAAGAAGATAAAAAACAATAACCCATGTACCTACAACAGCGTGTAAATCCCAAATAAAATTTCGACCTTTAAGTTTGGGCTTAACAGCAAGCCATTGACGTGCAGAGTGCTTTTTCGGCCAGCGTAAATATAATCCGCTCAAAACAAAATATATGAGCATTAAGGCACAAGCACCGGTAATTTGTTTACCGAACTCACCAGCAGTTAAGTTTCGGTGAATTTGTTGTATTAATAAAAGTAGTTTACGACCTTGTACCTCTGGTAATACTTGAGCTGTATAAGGGTTAACCATCATATTGTAGCCGCGTCGTTCGCCTTCTTTTTCAATGTTTACTACAGATGAGGCGGTAGGATCTTTGGCAATTGTAATGCTATTAATTTTAATTTCAGGCTGGATTGTTGTGAAATGCTGGTAAAGCTGAGCAGGGGTAAGCTTAGGCGAGCTTTGTACTTGCACAACATAACTATCTGTATTTACCCATTTTAAAATTTGCTGATCATAAGAATAAATTGCGCCTGTAACACCCATAATGGATAAGATGAGGCCAGCACTAATACCCAGAAACCAATGAATTTGAAATAAAAACTTTTTAAACATGGTCGAATAATGTAAATATGATGGAGATCTTGTAACGAAGTATAGCCGAAGATTGAGTAGATAATATGGATTTTGGAGATAATATTAATTTTCATTATCATTTATTTTTAGCATAATAAAAAACCTCCTGTAAAGGAGGCTTTTTAAAGAGGTGAAACTATAAAGTTTTCGGTTCACCTACACTTTCTTTCAAATGCTTACGAATTGTATTGAAAGAAAAGTTTTTAGAGTCCATACGTTTAGGCAATATATATGCACCTTGTTGTTCCTGACCTTTAGGATCTTTTACTTTAAAGTTAACTAAAATAAAGTCAGGGGTGTTGTACCATTCATAGATATTTTTCCATCCGATAGTTCCAACGCCTTCTTGTAAGCCCATTTGTTGGCGCATTACGATACCGTGAGGTTGTACGCCTAAGCGAATACCTTTGATTTCCTGCACAGGAAACTCATTCATCTTACGCTTAACGTACCATTCCAAACCATATTTGCGGCCCAGGTAATAAAGTACTACACAGACAATAGCAACCCAGCAAATCACTGTAGAGTAGTTCTTGATAAAGATAAGACCTAAAATCGCAAGGGCTAAAATTATGCCCATAATCGCCCAGATTTTTGTGCTGATTTTATTGGTGCTGCGCCAGATAAGAAGTTGTGCATTACGTTGCTCAGCTTCTGATACCTCGTAAGGAACAGGCTGAAGCGTATAAGCATATAAAGTTTTCGCGGTCATAGTGCAAATAACAAATTGTAAACTGTTTTAAGTTTAGCATTAATTGGCATAAGTCAGGAAAGGATATTATGCCAATTTCATACTAAATTCTGACTCAAATTTATAATGATGCAAGTTCACTAGCATCATTATCCAGATCATGACTTAGCCTTTGTTTTAACATACTAAATCGATTTAAAACACTGAGCATCAACGATAACTGCTGTAAAATAATGAGCGATTTTTGGTCATCTTCATCATTTTGGCTTAAGCGCTGACGTATCGTCTGTAGCATATTTTGTGCCGTAAGATCAGGCATTTCATCTCTTAACAAAGCACCTTGTATATCATCTAATGCTTGATCTAATACGTTAAGAACCGCTTGATCCTGTATCTTTTCTCGATGTGCTCCAAGTGCAGCGATATAACTTAAAAATGTATGATTGAGGCATAAAAATTCAAATATATCGGATTTACGAGTAGGGTCGAAGTCTGGCTCTGTTGCTAAAGTAGAAATAAGCGAAGCAACTTCTGCATCAGTATTATGTGCTGCTCGGCGGACAATACGGTAGTTGAGGGCATGATTATGTCCTTCATGATATTGTTTTACCACTTCAGCTAAATAATTACATTGTGCTTGTAAGGAGCGTCGAATACTGCGCGGTAGGCGACGGAATTTCCAGTCAGGCCAAATAAAGGTCACACCAAACCATGCTAAAGCACAACCAATTAGGGTATCAACAAACCTAGGAATAGCTGCAGCGACTGCCGAACCGTCCAGATTAAAGTTAATTAATGCCAAAATGGTAATAAAAGCGGTTGCTTGAGCATATTGCTTACTACGTAACTCGAAAAACAGTACGCCACTCAAAATTAGCATGACTAATTGCCCTTCCACAGAAGGTACTAAAAATACTATGCTAAGGCCGACAATAATCCCGACTAATGTACCCACAATACGTAAACGTAAGCGACGTTTTGTTGCGTTAAAGTTAGGTTGGCTAACAAATAAAGCAGTCAACATAATCCAGTAGCCATATTCGATATGGGTCATTTGAATAAATACATATCCAATAAAAAGAACAATCGAAACACGAATGGCATGACGGAATAGTACAGATTCAGGTGTTAGATTTTGTTTTATTCGAACAACAATATCATTCCAACCTTTTAAATCATCATCTTTAAGTTGGTTTTCAGCCTGCTTTACTTTGTCAGACTGAATATGCTGTTCCGTTTCTAAGTTGAGTAATTGTGAGTCAATAGACTTTAAGTTTCGGTATAAGGCAAAAAGAGCATTTACCCACAATAAGTCATACTGCTGATCATCTCTTAACTTTACTAAAGATAAGCGTAAGTTCTCAAAACTCTGCTTAAAGCGCTTGTTATGGATATAGGGTTTACGCTGTAAAATACATTCATTTAGCTCTTGGCAAGCTTTACCCTGAATTGCCAAAATGCGCTGAAACCTAAATAAAATATCACTGTGCTGGAAAATTTTAGCTAACTTTTGATAGTCGATATGGGCAGAATCTGCACGTTCATGGATATCTTGTGCGACAAAATAATAATGTAGGCTACGGCGAGTACCTTTTTGTCCACGGTCACCCTTTAAACGGGTTAAAAGGGCGGTTTTAAGATCATTAAAGATCGTTATTAATTTGCCATTTTCTAATGAAAGATCAATCATGCTTTGCTGATAACTCGCAGGAGTCATATCGACATCAAACAAATTGGATTTGGCAAATAAAAAGTCGCCTAATGAAGCATAAGAGGCCGCAAGTTTATCTTGAAGTTGGCGAACCGGAAATAATAAAAAGCTAATGGTTGCAATAAGTCCGTACCATGCTGCTCCCGCAACCAAAAGAGCTGGCTGAATATACCACTGGTCAAATAAATGAACTCCTAGCATGGTATAAACTGAAACAACCAGACATCCATAAGAAATTGTTGCGTAACGGCGACCTAATGACCCGAGTAAAATCCAGCCAATACAAGAGGCAATCAGCCCTAGCGCAAAAAGCATTGGATAAGGGAAAAGTAATTGTACGGAAGCTGCAGTAATGAAGAAACCAATATAGGTGTAAATCAAATTCATGATTCGCACTGAAAAGCGATCATCAATATCACTTAAACCAGCTGCGACCACACCTAAAGTGAGGGGAATTGTTGCTAATTGATGTCCTAGAAAATAAGGCACGAACGCAGTTCCTGAAAAGGCAATCAGCATCCGCACGTTATACATAAATGATGTGTTATAAGTCGCTCTTTTTAGGCGTTTAAACCAAGATTTCAAATGAAGTCCTTGCTGATCAACCTGAGTGATAAATGATTTGCGTATTTCTACACCAATGTTGCACAAATCATACGATAGACAGTGTAAGCTTGTCTGTATGCAAATGATTGAAAAATGAAATATCGTTATGTCTGAACAAACAGCCCAGCGTCAATATTCTATTGGCTGGATTATGTTGCTCGCTTTACTCACGGCTTTAGGGCCATTATCCATTGATATGTACTTACCTGCGTTGCCTCAAATGGCCCATGATTTTGGGGTGAGTACGCAAATGGTAGCAAACACATTGCCAGCTTATTTTTTTGGTTTAGCCATTGGTCAACTGGTATATGGACCTTTAAGCGACCGTATTGGTCGAAAAAAGCCTCTTTATTTTGGGCTTGCGCTTTATGCAGTTGCAAGCTTGTTCTGTGTGCTCGCTACAAATGAATGGAGCCTAATTGCTGCCCGTATTTTACAAGCCTTAGGTGGTTGTGTGGGGGTGGTTATGGCTCGTGCTGCTATACGCGATAGATTAGATGTGCAAGGCTCGGCACAAGCTTTTTCAAGCATGATGATCGTAATGGGCTTGGCACCTATTTTGGCACCGATGATTGGGGCCTGGATATTAATCTGGTTTCCATGGCAAGCGATTTTTATTGCGCTTTCAATTGTAGGGGCAATCTGTTGGCTATGTGTACATTTCTTTTTTAAAGAAACTTTGGCAGTTGATAAGAGGCTCAAGTTATCTCTATATCAAGTGGCTACCTTATATGGTGCTATTTTCAAAGATGCAAGCTTCCGTTTACCTATGTTTGCAGGATGTTTAACAGGTGCAGCGTTATTCTGTTATATCAGTTCAGCTCCAGCCGTTTTTATGGATCAATATGGCTTAAATCAGCAAGAGTTTGCTTATGTATTCGGGCTCAATGCTTTTGGCATTATGTTAATGTCATCTTTAAATAAGCACTTAACCACACGTGTTGAAATCACTAAGCGCTTAAAAGCAGGTTCAATGGTACAAGTGACAGGTGCAAGCATTGTGTTGATTGCTGGCTTAATTTCTGCAGCACCTTTATGGCTAGTAATGTTAGGACTGTTCTTAGCAATTTCAGGAATTGGTTTAACTGGACCAAATGCTATGGCTCTAGCCATGTCAAAGCAAGGTGCTCGTGCAGGAACAGCCAGTGCAATTATGGGCAGTATGCAATTTGCTTGTGGTCTATTGGGTGGAGTACTGCTTAACTTCCTTATTTGGTCTGCATCACTCAATATGGGAGTGATGATGGTGTTATTTACATTAAGTGGTTTTATTGTTGTTTTAAAAGCGATTCGACAAGCAAAAAGCCAATCACTCTCTTGATTTTAAGAGAGTGATTGGCTTGCATCTTTAATCAAGAAAAACTGCAAAATTCTCAACAGGCTCTCTAGGTGTAATAAAGGTATTCACAATATGTTCAGGGTCGGCATGACCTAGTGCAATTGCACATACCAACTCTTCATCATCTGCTGCGCCTAAAATATCTAACACTAGGGGATGAAAATGGTTCCAAGCTGCTTGAGGGCAGGTGTCTAATCCCCGAGCCTTGGCAGCGACCATGACATTTTGAATCATCATAGCGATATCCATTTTGGAACCAATTCCCATTGCTTTATTGACTGTAAAGAAAATTCCGACTGGAGCATCAAACAGTTTGAAGTTACGTAACTGCTGAGCAGCCATTTTTTCTTTTTCACCTTTTTTAATATCTAATAAACCATAGAGTCCCCAACCATTTTCACGGCGACGGTCAATAAAAGGAGAGACCCATTTTTCAGGATAATATGCAAAAGTTTCTTTATATTGCTCTGCAAGTTCGGGATTTTTGGAAACCTCAATCTGTGCTGCACAAACACGCTCTACCATTTCATCACGTTTATGACCTGTGACTACATAAACTTTCCATGGTTGAGTGTTGGTACCGGAAGGTGCTCGACTTGCGACTCTTAATATATCTTTAATGACTTCTGGCTCAATGGGAGTGCTTAAAAAAGCACGGACAGAATGTCGAGAGGTAATTGCTTCGTCAACAAGGCGGACTTGTTCCAAATTCATGAGTACTCCTGATCTTTTTCCTCAATATTTAATACTTTTTGAGATGCAATTTTATATGCTGGAATTGCTGTATTTATAAGCAAAAAATATTAGAAAACAGATATCCTTATATATATGATTAATGACTTGGGTAAGACATGATGTCTGCTCAATGATAATTCGAATATGCCACTTTAGGCTTAAAATGGTAAAGTGGTGTGACTTTGATAGTCATTCAATTAAAGCCAAAATAAGGGTTGAGTAAAAATCGCTCAATTAGAAAAAAGGTATAATATGTTTAAAAACAGTACAAAACAGATGTTTTTGTATAAAAAATAATCTTAAGTTGCATAAACTTTTAATGAAAAACATACACAAAATTTTAAATTTCTGCATAATACCGACTTTTTTACGCAGGTATGATTTCTCCATACTCACGTTAGGAAAAAAGTAGTGGCTGCAAATAAAATACTTTTACAGAAAGGATTTTGTGCAGAAATGGAGAAATACACGAGGTATAAGGAGCTTTACATGAGTTTACCGCTCATCAACAAGCAGTTCATGAAACAAGGATTGGCGATTACCATTGCAACCATGAAAATGAACGTAACTCACGCAACTACTGAGCCACAAGAAATACAACAGCTTGGTACAGATCTCAATGCACTCTTCTTTAATGAAAAAGAAAAGGGCACAGATAGTCGTGTTATGACGATGGCTTGTTACAGTCTTTGAAATTTAAATCCAGTTTAGACATTCGCCCAAAAGTATATGTAAATATGCTTATTGGCTTAAATCCAGTTTTTATAACTCGATTAATTGATGGGAATCATTAAACGAGCTGATTTAGCGGTGGTCATTTGTTAGTTTCCAAGTTTGTAGCCGAGTCGATGCATTCTGTTCACCCAAATGGGAATATGTTCAGTGGTGCGATGAATTTATTTTATCTGAAGGGTGCTTTCTCTCATGTAACCTTCAAAGGCTTAGTGTTGGGCATGATGTTGCTTAAACTTGTGACGGTAATTGCTATTCAAGTGACATTAAAAGTTTTTCCTTAAATGTACTGAAGAAGTCCCTATTTTTAGGGGCTTTTTTGTTTATTGCAGTATTTTGGCTTGTGCTAATAGCACATTAGCAAGAACGTAAGCGGACCGAGTATGAATGAACAACTCAATGCCACACTGATGTCGTGGGTACAATTTTTTAATGAACCTTTATGGGATTTTCTGGTTATTTTCTTGCTGGCCGTCGGTATTTTTTATACGGTCTTAACAGGAGCAGTGCAAATTCGCATGTTCTTGCAAAGTATTCGTGTTATGAAAAGCAGCCGTACAGAAGGCGAAGATGAGCATGGCCTTACACCTTTCCAAGCATTTGTAACAGGTCTTGCGAGCCGTGTTGGGGTGGGTAACATTGCTGGTGTGGCAATTGCGATCGCAATTGGTGGCCCAGGCGCCGTGTTCTGGATGTGGGTAACCGCTGTACTTGGTATGAGCTCTGCTTTTATCGAATCTACTCTTGCTCAACTTTTTAAGGTGAGAGACAGTAATAGCAAGCAATTCCGCGGTGGTCCAGCCTACTATATTACTCAAGGTTTACGTAGTAAAACTTTTGGTGTGATCTTCGCGTTAGCATTGATCTTTACTTATGGTTTTGTATTTAACTCAGTTCAAATCAATGCAATTGCTAATGCATCTTCACATGCTTGGGGTTGGGATAAAGCTAATCTTATTGCGCATTTAGGTGGTGTTGATTTAGAAATTTCATGGGTTGGTCTTGCTCTTGTTGTGATGGTTGCATTAGCAATCTTTGGTGGTATTAAACGTATCGCTAAATTCGCAGAGATGTTTGTTCCTTTAAAAGCAGGCCTTTATCTCTCTGTAGCGTTATATATTGCATTAAGCAACTATGCGATTTTACCTGATGTTTTAAAACTGATTGTGACTGAAGCTTTCCACTTTAATGCTGCGGCAGGTGGTTTCTTCGGTGCTGCTGTATCAATGGCAATGATGCAAGGGATTAAGCGCGGGTTGTTCTCAAACGAAGCAGGTATGGGTTCTGCACCAAATGCGGCGGCTGCGTCTGATGTAAAACATCCTGTAAACCAAGGTTTGGTACAAATGCTTGGCGTATTCGTAGATACATTCATTGTATGTACAAGTACAGCAATCATCATTTTAGTTTCTGGCGTTTACCAAGATGCTGGTTTCGTCGGTGTTGAATTAACTCAACGTGCGCTAGAGACTCAAGTGGGGCACTGGGGAGCTGACTTCTTAGCTGTTCTATTATTCTTGTTCTGTTACTCAGCTGTATTAGGTAACTATGCTTATGCAGAAAGTAACGTACAGTTCATTAATAACAACCCGAAAGTCATGTTCATCTTCCGTATTTTTGTATTGGTGATGGTGTATTTCGGTGCAATTGGTAGTGTGCCATTAGTATGGTCAATGGCAGATTTGTTTATGGGTATTATGGCTACCATTAACTTGGTCGCAATTTTACTTTTAACACCAATGGCTCGTACTTTGTTGAAAGATTACCGAGCGCAATTGAAGCAAGGTATTAAAGAACCTGTATTTAAAATTAATAAATATCCAGAGTTGAAGAAAAAAGTCGATTCAGATATTTGGTAATTTTGTAAGAAAAGCCTCTTAGAAATAAGGGGCTTTTTTTCGGCATAATAAAAATGCTTGAGTATAAAAATTAAACATGACAAATTAAATAAATTCACTACAGCATTTCACAAAACGAGCAACTAAAATTGCAATTCGAAAATTAACGTCATAGTGCAAAGATGGGCCATGAAACAGCTTAAATTGTGGGTTCTCGGACTTTCTATGGTGTTGGCCGGGTGCCAAACCACCTCACACTTATCTGCCTTAAAACCGCAAACGGCAGAGGCATACTCACGTTTCGTCGATCAGCCTTTTGCACAGCTTAAGAAGCAGCATAAGAAACCAGTAGTCGCATTAGTACTAGGTAGTGGTGGTGCACGAGGATATGCACATATTGGTGTTATTGAAGTTTTAGAACAGCATGGTATTCGTCCTGATTTCATTGTTGGAACCAGTGCAGGAAGTATTGTCGGAGCAATTTATGCGAGTGGAAAAACGCCTGATGAACTGCGCGATACTGCATTGAAAATGAAAGCGGCTGATGTTCGTGACATCAGTATTGGTTTAAAAGGTTTCTTTGACGGCAAAAAAGTTGAAGACTATGTAAACCAGCAAGTAAATAACTTGCCGCTCGAAAAAATGAAAATTCCGATGTATGTAGTGGCAACAGAGCTCAAGCATGGCACCAAAACCGTATTTAATTATGGCAATACGGGACAGGCCGTGAGAGCATCAGCCTCAATACCAAGCATGTTTGTACCGACTAAAATTGGTAAATCTGAATATGTAGATGGCGGTTTAGTCAGTCCGGTACCTGTTGAAGTAGCCCGTGATTTAGGAGCCGATGTCATTATTGCTGTCGATATTCTGGCTCAACCCATTTATACGGAAACCTCAAATGTATGGGGACTCTTTAACCAGAATATTAATATTATGCAAGGACGTTTGGCTGCCGAAGAACTTCAATATGCAGATGTAGTAATTCAACCGGATTTAAGAGAAAAAGCACATATTTTTGATGTAAAAGGTCGTGAAGCAACCATGAAGGCAGGCATAGATGCAGCAAATGCAAAACTGTCTGATATTCAGTTTGCGATTGATGAAAAAATAGCGGAACAGAATCTATCTACTGACGGTTTAAGTGCGCAAACGCAATAAATTGAAAGCAAGTATATGAAAAATTAAGTAAAAGCCCGCTAAGGGCTTTTTTGTTGAAAAATAAAAGATTTGTATGTGCTGACAAAAATTTTTGTATAGTGGAGCTATGCTGAAAACTACTCATGACACATATGAGATATTCATGCTATTTTTCAAAAAAATAATTGATTTGTAACATATTGAGGCCAGCTACTTAGATGATTCAGCAACAGGTAAAAAATGAGTTTCCAACATTAGAAGATATACATGCCGCTGCAGAGCGTTTAGATGGTTTAGTTGTTAAAACACCTTTTGTTTTTTCAGAAACCATTTCTAAAACCTTAGGGGCTGAAATGTGGCTGAAATTTGAGAATCTACAGTTTACGGCTTCGTTTAAAGAAAGAGGCGCATTAAATAAACTTTTGAGCTTATCTGAACAAGAAAAACAACATGGTGTAATTGCAGCTTCAGCTGGTAATCATGCGCAAGGGGTCGCTTATCATGCACAGCGCACAGGAGTCACGGCAACTATTGTTATGCCAAAATCGACGCCCAATGTGAAGGTGCAACGAGTACGTGAATACGGTGCGCGTGTTATTTTGCATGGCCAAGACTTTTCGGAAGCTGCTGCTGAAATGCACCGTGTGGCACAAGAAGAATCTCTAACCATTATTCATCCATTTGATGATGCTGAAATTATTGCGGGTCAAGGTACTATCGCGCTCGAAATGCTGGAAGCTGTTCCTGATTTAGATATCTTGGTCGTACCTATTGGAGGTGGTGGTCTCATTTCTGGTATTGCGATTGCTGCAAAATCAATAAATCCTAAAATCAAGATTATCGGAGTTCAGTCGGTTGTTTATCCAAGTATGGCGAAACTGCTTTGTAACTATCAACTCGCGGTTTCAATGGGTTCAACGGTGGCTGAAGGTATTGCGGTTAAAACTCCGGGCGAGCTGACCACACAAATTGCTAAGCATTTTGTAGATGATATTGTGGTAGTCACTGAAGATATGATTGAGGAAGCGATTGCGCTATTACTCAACATTGAAAAAACAGTGTGTGAAGGAGCTGGCGCGACTGGAATTGCTGCAATTATGTCTCGTCCCGATCTATTTTTAGGCCATAAAGTTGGTGTGGTGTTATCTGGTGGCAATATTGATACACGTGTAATGGTTTCAGTATTACAGCGTCACTTAACTCGTACTGGCCGTATGGTTCGTATTCGCGTTGAATTACCAGATAATCCGGGTGCCTTAGCGCGTTTAACAGCAATTATTGCGGAGCAGGGCGGTAATATTTACGAACTTCGACATGAACGCTTTGCAGCAACAAGCCGTGCTAAAGAAAGTGCGGTGAGTGTCGATATTGAACTAAAAAGCGCTCCAGATCTGGAACCATTAATTCAGGCTATGCAACTTGAAGGCTATATTGTTCGTAAAGAAGAGATTTAAACGTACATATGGCTGTGATATAAAAACTGTATATGGCTCTTAGGGGAGCCATATACAAAGCAATTTAAACGGATTAAATTGCATAAAGGGATGAATTTACAAAAAAACGATCAAATCCTTCAATGAAATGGGAAAAATTGACAATTCTCTAAACTTTAGCCTTCACAATTTTAAGGTTTAGGTTTTAGTATTCCTTTCATTGTAAATTTGAAGAAATATAGGGATATCAACACTCAATGTTCAAATCATTTTTTCCATCACCACGGTATTTCTTTATATCTGCGGTTATTTGGATCGCGCTTAATATGGTGCTTTGGTATTCTGGTGGTAGTACATGGGGGAGTTTCATTGGATTCCATCAGGGTTACCATAGTGAACAATTACCAATTGGTGTTAGCCGCTTCTGGTCTCCGACTTTTATATGGTTTTATATTTGGTTCCTAGTTTCTACAGCAATTTTTGCAGGGTTTTGGAGAATTATTTCTAATCATCCATGGCAACGTTGGTCAGTTTGGGGCTCTGCTTTTATTTTATTTAACATCTGGTTTGGCGTGCAAGTCAGTGTTGCCGTTAATGCATGGTATGCACCTTTTTATAATCTTATTCAAGCAATGCTAGATCATGGTGGCGGTGATATTAATAAGCTATATAGCGGAACAGTTACTTTTCTTTTAATTGCCATGGTTGGCGTAACTTTAGCCGTGATTAATGCATTTTTTGCTAGCCATTATGTATTTCGTTGGCGTACGGCTATGAATGAATATTATACAGAGCATTGGGCGAAACTTCGCCATATTGAAGGTGCTTCACAGCGTGTGCAAGAAGACACCATGCGTTTTGCATCTGTTTTAGAAGATTTAGGCGTAAACTTCATAAAGGCAATTATGGTATTGATTGCATTTTTACCTATTCTATTTGAACTTTCTAAGCAGGTTAAAGTATTACCTATTGTAGGAGAAATTGATCATTCATTAGTATGGGCAGCAATTGTATGGGCTATTTTTGGTACAGTTCTACTCATGGTGGTTGGTATTAAATTACCCGGTCTACAATTTAATAACCAGAAGGTAGAAGCTGCTTATCGTAAAGAGTTGGTTTATGGCGAAGACTATGAAGAACGGGCACAGCCAAAGACATTAAAAGAATTATTCTCAAAAGTCAGATTTAATTATTTTCGATTATACCTTCATTATTCTTATTTTAATCTGGTTAGTATCTGGTATCTACAATTAGATATTTTATATAGCTTGGTTGTTTTATTTCCGTCTATTGCAGCAGGTAAAATGACATTAGGCTTAATTACGCAAATTAGTAATGTCTTTGATAAGGTCCGTGAATCATTCCAGTATTTAATTACTTCATGGAAAACAATCATTGAACTACTTTCAATTTATAAGCGTTTGAGAACATTTGAAGATACTTTAAATTAAAAGTAATCATCATTCTTTAAGGTGCCTTGATTCAAGCCAGGGCATCTTTAAAATATTGAGTATTTAGTAAAATAACCTGTTATGTATGGCTCTTTATTTATAATTTTGATTTATATAATAAAATATATTTTTTGAAATATTATATTTTCGCGGTATAGAATTTGCTTCTATATTGATTTTAATTTTGCTATTCGCTTAATTAATAAAAAAATAATCAATTTAAATCATTGTTTTAGATTATTAAATATTTAAATACGAGGTTAAGTCTTTGAAATCTATTTTACTTAAAAGTGCTCTTACGATTGCACTTATGTCTTCTGCTAATTTGGTACATGCGGAATTAGTAACAACTTCTCAAATCAAAAAAATATCAGGTATAGATCAACAATATATTGATTCTTCTATTAGTGAAAAGAACGATTTTTATGCTCATGTAAATGGTATTTGGTTAAAAAATACTGAAATCCCAGCTGATAAAGCAAATTGGGGAGCTTTTAATCAGCTCCGTGAGTTATCAATCAGTCAAGTACATGGGATTGTAGAAGAGCTATCTAGAAAAAAATGGGCGGATGGTAGTTTAGAGCAGAAAATAGCTACTTTATATGCGAGCTTTATGGATGAAAAAGGCATTGAAAAGCAAGGTATTATCCCCCTACAAGCTGAGCTACATCAAATTGATAGCTTGAAAAATAAGAAGCAAATAGCAGTTTTAATGGCCCATTTTGCTCGTATTAATGTTAATAGCCCGATTGGCTTAGGCATTGAACAGGATATGAAAAAATCTACCGAAATGGTGGCTGGATTGGAGCAAAGTGGTTTGGGTCTACCTGACCGCGATTATTATTTAAAAGATGATAAAAAATTTATCGAAACTCGTGCACAGTATTTAAAGTATATTGAAAAAACTTTATCACTTGCAGGAGATTCACAAGCTGCGCAACATGCTCAGGAAATCTTAAAACTTGAAACTCAGTTAGCACGAATACAGTGGAGCAATGTACAAAACCGTGATCTTGCAAAACGCTACAATAAATACAAACTCGCAGATTTGTATAAATTGACCCCCGCATTTGATTGGCAAGGTTATCTAACTGCAACTGAATTAAAAGGAAAAATTGATACTATTCAGGTAAATCAGCCAGATTACTTTCAGGGCTTAAATACAATTATTCAAAATACACCCTTAGATATATGGAAAGCTTATTTTAAATTGCATTTGATCAATAATTTTTCTCCATTACTAAATAGCGCTTTTGTAGATAATAAATTTGATTTTTATAACAAGACACTTCGAGATATTACTGAACAAGAAGCGCGTTGGAAGCGTGGTGTACAGCTTGTTGATAAGGTGCTGGGAGATGGTATCGGCAAACTTTATGTTGAAAAATACTTTCCCGCTGAGAAAAAACAACAGATGGAATTATTGGTTCAAAATCTAATTCGTGCTTATGACCAAAGCATTACAGAATTGGACTGGATGAGTCCTGCAACGAAAATACAAGGTCGTAAAAAGCTTTCTCACATGTCAATAAAAATCGGGTATCCAAAAAAGTGGCGTGATTATTCTGACCTGCACATCGCTAAAAATGATTTAGTTGGGAATATAATTCGCGCAAGTGAGTTTAGATATCACTATGAACTTAATAAATTAGGTAAACCGGTTGATCGTGATGAATGGTATATGAAACCACAAACGGTGAATGCCTATTACAATCCATCATTGAATGAAATTGTATTTCCAGCAGCGATATTACAACCACCTTTTTTTAATATAAACGCAGACGATGCAGTGAATTATGGTGGTATAGGCGCTGTGATTGGCCATGAAATTAGTCATGGCTTTGATGATCAGGGTAGCCAGTTTGATGAATTGGGCAATATGAGAAACTGGTGGAATGCTGAAGATCACCAGCATTTTAAAGCTAAAACACAAGCGTTGATTGAACAATATAACCGTTATGAACCGATTGCTGGTTATCATGTTAATGGTGAATTGACATTAGGTGAAAATATTGCAGATAACTCTGGGTTAGCAATTGCCTATAAGGCCTATCAAATTGCATTAGGCGGTAAGCCAGCCCCTGTAATTGATGGACGGACTGGGGAGCAACGTTTTTATATGGGGTGGGCTCAAGTTTGGCGTGCGAAAACCCGCGAAGCTCAAGCGATTATCTATTTAAAAACTGATCCTCACTCTCCTGATAAAGTACGTGGTAATGGAGCTTTAATGAATCAAAAACCATTTTATGAGGCTTTTAAAATAAACGAAGATGATCAGATGTATTTACCACCAGAGAAACGGGTAACTATTTGGTAATTAAGAAAGCCCGCGAAAGCGGGTTTTTTATGGTTATTGATTTAATGGGTTGCGTTATAAAAATTAAGGATAGGGCCAACTAGAAACTGCTGCGACTTATCTAAGGTGACTTGAATCTCTTTATAGTTAAAAGTGTCTTCATCATCATACTTGGCAATACCATGGGTTTTATTGTTCACTTGAGGAATTTGGTAGCTAAAAAAAGCGACTTTTTTAGAGGGATGAACAATATTGATAAGGTTTTTAGGGTCTTTAAAACCACCATATTCATTTTCAAGACTTTCTTTTAATAGTTCAGGAAAATAAAGCGTTGCATTGGGTAATCCACATCCAACGCAAAATGAAGAGTCATAAAGCTTTATCGCTTGCTTTTGATCTGGACTCATGATTAGAGCAAAACCAGTTCCATTTGCGCCTGCATTTGCTTGAATATCTTGCCAGTTACGTGGAACAAGTACTACACCTACTTCAGGTAATGCAAGAAGCTTTAATTGCTTGGCATGTTGAGCATCAAGTTTAAAATTAAAACTACAGCTTTTAAGCGTACATTTTTCAAAATTTTTAAGTAAACCATCTTCTATTGGGTTTTGTGCCGTAACGCCATAAAAAGGGACTACAACGCCGTTTAAAAATTTTGCCTCTCCAAGAGCATAGAATTGATTGTCTGCTTTGCGGGTTGCAGCAGAGTTATAAAATTTGGGGAAATGAGGAGTAAAGCTTTTTACTTCTGCATAAGCAGTTGAATTTAGGCTGACTAATGTTGCCCATAATAAAAAATTTAGTTTTTTCATTTTTAGAAAGTAATCAATTTAAATCTTATATAAATCTAACATATTCTTTTAAACTAGACGGTAACTCAAAATTTAACACCGCTGTTAACTTCATAATAAAACAGACGTGTAGAGACATGAAAAAATGAAAAATATACTTTCAATTTGTTGTTTGGCAGTAATAAGTTCTTATAGTCTTGCTCAAGATATAAAAGGTATTTCATTTTCTCATCAAGAGTGGGAAATCTCTTGCAGTAATACGGGCACCTGTAAGGCCGCAGGATATCAAAATGAAGAAAATGGTGATAATCCCGCTTCAATTTTATTAACACGTAAAGCAGGCCCAAAACAACCTGTGCAGATTGAGTTTGCTTTGTCTGACTATGAACAAAGCCTACCTGCAAACCAGCTTAAAAATATCCATTTTTATATCAATGGCAAAGATTTAGGTGCGGTGGGTGTGGACGGTACTGAGCTGCCAATTATGGGTAAGCTAAACAGCTGGCAAGTCAATGCTCTACTACAGCAGTCGAAACAGAAGACTGAAATTGTATTTAAAAATGCGCAGCATAAATGGAAAATTTCCGATGCTGGAATGACTGCCGTATTATTAAAGATGGATGATTTTCAGAAGCGTATAGGGACTATTGGTGCTTTGGTCAAAAAGGGCAGTGTCAATGAAAATCAAGTGCTTATGCCTGAACCAAAACTAGTTGCGAAGCGTATCAAGACTTCAACCAAACCTTATTTAACTTTACAGCCTAAAAATAAACAGTACCAAGCACTACACCGTAGTTTGATGGCTGCTAAACCGAATCCGAAAGAAGACGGCTTTTGTGAAGGTATTTATGGTGGTAACAGTGATGGAGCCGAACCACAGAAAATTGAGCTATATAAACTAACCAATAAGAAAGTTCTGGCGACTACATTATGTTGGAGAGGGGCTTATAACGAAGGGTATGGGGCATGGGTGCTCGATGAGTCTTTAAACGGTAAGGCCGCGTTTGTAACTGAGTCCGCCTCAGATTTTGATAGCGGTATTATTAGTAGTGCTCAAAAGGGACGAGGCATTGGAGATTGCTGGGCAAGTGAAGAATGGGTATGGGACGGCAAGAGTTTTGTGCATACTAAGGATATGTGGACGGGTATGTGTAAAGGCTTGGCAGCAGGTGGAGTGTGGGAGCTTGATCGAATAGAGTCTGTGGTGAAATGACTACTTTGTGGTTACAGAGTCATAACAGGTAACTTTAGTGACTCTGTGATAAAAAGAACAGATTGTTTATTGGAGCTAGACTTATGTCACGTCATCTTTATGCTATTGCTCGCCGTAAGTTTTCACATCTGAGCCGTTCAATATGTGTGGCGGCGACTGTACTGGGCGCAACACAAATTGCGATGGCTGGTCCAACAGTTGATCAGCTCAGTGATTGTTTAGTTAAAGCAACAACAGCTTCAGATAAAACTACGGTGCTCCAATGGACATTTACAGCTTTAGCGGCTCATCCAGATTTAAAAGCATTTAGTAATGTAACGCCTGAGCAAAAAGACCAGTTAGATCAAAAACTGGCTCAGGTTTTACAGCGGATAATTGTAGAACAATGTTCTGCTCAGACCAAAGCTGTAATTCAGGCTGAAGGTGTGAAGGCAGTTGGGGAGGCTTTCCAGCAGTTAGGCCAAAGTGCGGGTGAAGATATTGTTAAAGACCCAGCCGTTAAACAGCAGTTGCAGGGCACATTACGCTATATCGATTTAAATAAATTGGTGACAACGTTTTTGACACCAGAAATTTGGAATAAATTAGGAATTACAAGATAAAAATCTAGTTTCCTATTTTAGTAATAAGGCCTGCTATCTAAATGCAGGCTTTATTGTATTTGGGATGAAGAATCTTATTTAGATACTAATCTTAGCGCCTAAAACTTTCACAAATTGTGCTAACCAAGCTGGATGTGCAGGCCAAGCTGGAGCAGTCACCAAATGCCCATCGGTAACGGCATCAGTTACAGCAATGTCTGCATATTGCCCACCTGCTAATTTTACTTCGGCTGCACATGCTGGATAAGCCGAGCAGAGGCGGTCTTTCAACACATCTGCCGCAGCGAGTAACTGAGCACCGTGGCATACGGCTGCAATTGGTTTTTTTACTCTATCAAATTCACGTACAATTTCGATAACACGTTCATTCATGCGTAAATACTCTGGCGCACGGCCACCCGGGATGACTAAACCTATATAGTCTTCGGTATTAACGGCATCGAAATCATAGTTAATCGCGAAGTTGTGGCCACGTTTTTCGCTATAAGTTTGCTCACCTTCAAAATCATGAATAGCTGTTGCAATATGGTCACCATTCTTTTTATTCGGGCAAACCGCATGCACGGTATAACCTAAACCAGTTAAGAACTGAAATGGAACCATAGTTTCATAATCTTCTGCATAGTCACCGACCAACATTAAAATCTTTTTAGACATATTTTATTCCTCTTTTTTAAAATATAAGTGATTTCTATTTTTAATTTAAATTAGCACAGCCGTTATGTGATTTTTTAGAAAAAAGAATATTCTTTAGTCGAAGTGTATCTTGTAGGTCATATAAAAAAGCCCCGATAAATCGAGGCTTTTTTGTTGAGTTAGCTAATGGAATTAACCAATCAATTTTTTCATTAATTCATTTACTTGTGCAGGGTTAGCTTTACCCTTAGAGGCTTTCATGACTTGACCAACAAGGCCGTTAAAGGCTTTTTCTTTACCAGACTTGTACTCTTCAACCATTTTTTCATTGGCTGCAAGTACTTCTTTAATGATCGCTTCAATTGCACCAGTGTCGGTTTCTTGCTTTAAGCCTTTTTCCGCAATAATGTCATCGGCAGATTTATCTTCCGATTCCCACATAAAGCCAAAGACTTGTTTAGCAATTTTACCGCTAATGGTGTTGTCAACAATACGTGCAATCATGCCGCCAAGCTGTTCAGCAGAAACAGGTGAGTCTGTTAACTCTAAGCCCGCTTTATTTAAAGTACCAGAGAATTCACCCATTACCCAGTTTGCAGCAATTTTACCTTGCTTCGCACCACCAGCCGCAGCAACAACAGCTTCATAGAAGTCCGCCATTTCGCGTGAGAGCGTAAGTACGTGTGCGTCGTATTCAGTTACGCCAAAGTCTGCAATAAAGCGTGCACGGCGTGCTGCTGGCAACTCAGGCATAGTTGCTTTGATGGCCTCAATTTGCTCATCTGGAATAATTACTGGTAACAAGTCTGGATCAGGGAAGTAGCGGTAGTCATTCGCTTCTTCTTTAGAACGCATAGAACGTGTTTCCATTTTATTTGGATCGAACAAACGAGTTTCTTGGTCAATTTCGCCGCCCCATTCCAAAATTTCCATTTGGCGTTCAATTTCAACATTGATCGCTTGCTCAATGAAACGGAATGAGTTGAGGTTTTTAAGTTCACAGCGTGTACCGAATGGCTGTCCCGGACGACGTAAAGACACGTTACAGTCCGCACGGAATGAACCTTCAGCCATGTTACCGTCAGAAATACCTAACCAACGTACTAGTGTGTGAATTGCTTTGATGTAGGCAACTGCTTCTTCAACCGAACGCATGTCCGGTTCAGAAACGATTTCAAGCAAAGGCGTACCAGCACGGTTTAAGTCAATGCCAGACATACCTTCAAATTGATCGTGCACAGACTTACCTGCATCTTCTTCAAGGTGAGCACGAGTTACGCCAATGCGTTTAGTCGTACCATCTTCAAGTTGAATGTCGATATGGCCCAAGCCCACAATCGGATTGTCCATTTGGCTAATTTGGTAGCCTTTTGGAGAGTCAGGATAGAAGTAGTTTTTACGTGCAAATACTGAAGCTTGGTCGATGTAAGCATCAATCCCTAAACCAAAACGAATTGCGAGTTCAACCACTTTTTCATTTAAAACCGGCAATACACCCGGCATCGCCAAGTCTACAAGGCTCGCTTGTGTATTTGGATCTTGTCCAAATTCAGTTGATGAACCTGAGAAAATTTTAGAATTGGTTGCAAGCTGAGTGTGAATCTCAATACCAATAACGACTTCCCAACCGTCAATCAATTTCAACTTTTGAGCTTCAGCCATTATGCATTCTCCTCAGCAATTGCCGCACGTTTGGTGTGCCAGTCAGTGTTTTGTTGGTATTGGTGAACAATCGACAACAATTGTGATTCTGACCAGTAATTACCGATTAACTGTAAACCTACTGGTAAGTTGTCTTTATCAAAACCAACAGGAGCATTAATCGCTGGCAAGCCCGCTAAGTTCACTGCGATGGTATAGATATCGCCTAAGTACATTTCAACAGGGTCTAAAGATGCACCGATTTTGTAGGCAGTTGTTGGTGCAGCAGGTGCTGCAATTACATCTACATTTTCAAAAGCTTTTAAGAAGTCTTGTTGAATTAAACGACGTACTTTTTGTGCTTTTACATAGTAAGCATCGTAATAACCCGCAGAAAGCGCGTATGTACCAATTAAAATACGGCGTTGAACTTCTGGACCGAAGCCTTCTGAACGCGAACGTTTGTAAAGATCCATCAAGTCAGCTGGGTTTTCACAGCGATAACCGTAGCGAACACCGTCATAACGTGACAAGTTAGAAGATGCTTCCGCTGGCGCGATGAGGTAATACGTTGGTACATACGCTTCAGTCATGTTTAGGTCGATCTCAACAAGCGTTGCGCCCATTTCTTCAAGCTTTTTCAAAGACTCTTCAACACGTGCTTTTACGTCCGCATCTAAACCTGCAACGTTAAAGTATTGTTTAGGAATACCAATGCGTAAGCCTTTTACAGATGTGTTATTTAGGTTTGCAACGTAATCATCGACTTCTTTTTTAACCGAAGTTGAGTCTTTAGCATCGTGACCTGCAATTACATTCATTAGGTAAGCACAGTCTTCAGCAGAGCGTGCCATTGGACCTGCTTGGTCTAAAGAGGATGCATAAGCAATGATCCCGAAACGAGATACACGACCATAGGTTGGTTTTAAGCCTGTTAAACCACAGAAAGAAGCTGGTTGACGAATTGAGCCACCTGTATCAGTACCTGTAGCGAAAGGCGCTAAATCAGCCGCTACAGCCGCAGCAGAACCACCAGATGAACCGCCAGGAACATGGTCAAGTGCCCAAGGGTTACTCGTTGCACCGACATATGAACTCTCAGAAGTTGAGCCCATCGCAAACTCATCCATGTTCACTTTACCTAAAGTAACCAGACCAGCTGCTTTAGTTTTTTCAACAACGGTTGCATCGTAAGGTGAAATGAAGTTATCGAGCATTTTTGAACCAGCAGTGGTTTTAATACCTTTGGTACAAAAGATGTCTTTGTGGGCAAGAGGAATACCCGTTAAAGCAGTTGCATTGCCAGCTTTTAATGCGGCATCGGCAGCATCGGCTTCGCGAAGTGCCTGTTCTGGAGTAACCGTCACATAGCTCTTAACTTGCGGGTCAATTTTAGCAATACGTTTTAAATAATGTTCAGTCAATTCGCGAGATGAAAACTTCGCTTGGCTTAAGCCTTCAGCAAGTTCGCGAATTGATAAGCGATGTAAATCAGTCATGAGTAAAATTTCTTTACATTCAAAATAGGGAAGATGGGTTAATTGGTTAAAAGTTACTCAATCACGCGAGGAACAAGATACAAACCATCTTGAGTTGCAGGTGCAACTGCTTGGTATTCGTCCCGATGATTGCTTTCAGTTACCACATCAGCACGTAAAGGTTGAGGATTGTCAAAAGGACTCTTTAAAGGTTCTACGCCTTCCGTATCAATGCCTTTTAAGGTTTCCATCATGCCTAAAATTTTATTTAGACTTTGAGCATATTCAGCAGATTGCGTATCATTGAGCGACAATCGAGCAAGATTGGCGATTGCTGAAACTGTTTGTGCATTTAAATCTGCTGAATGCTGTGCATCCGATGTAGACATAACATCACCTAATCAGTATTAAAAATTTTCAAAATATCGTGCGTTATAATAAGCGATTGACTTGTTCAAATCATCACATTTAGTTTAAAGTTGCCACCTTGCATCCACATGAAAGTTTAACTGAGAACGAACCGTGATTCTAAAACGACTAATTGGCTTGTTTTCGCCGGATCTAGCCATTGATTTAGGTACAGCAAATACACTTATTTATGCACCAGGCCGCGGCATTATATTAAATGAACCAACAGTTGTGGCAATTCGTCACAGTGGTTCACAAAAAATTGTTGCTGCTGTAGGGCTAGATGCTAAGCAAATGCTAGGCCGTACACCTGCGAATATTTCTGCAATTCGTCCAATGAAAGACGGTGTAATTGCAGATTTTGAAGTGACTGAAACCATGTTGAATCAGTTTATTGGTAAAGTTCACGAAAAACGTTTGTTCCCACCTGCACCTCGTGTAGTTGTATGTGTACCATGTAAATCAACTTTGGTCGAGCGCCGTGCAATTCGCGAAGCCGTATTTAATGCGGGTGCTCGTGATGTACGCCTAATTGAAGAGCCAATGGCTGCTGCAATTGGTGCTGGCATGCCAGTTGAACAAGCATGTGGTTCTATGGTTGTGGATGTTGGTGGTGGTACAACTGAAATTGCAATTATTTCATTGCAAGGTTGTGTCTATGCTGATTCTTTACGTATTGGTGGCGATGTATTTGATGAGCAAATTATCAATTATGTTCGTAAAGCTCACGGTTGCGTAATTGGTGAAACCACAGCTGAAATTATTAAAAAAGAAGTTGGTATGGCTGTTTCTGATGGTACGACATTAGAAATTGAAGTACGTGGCCGTAACCTCGCAGAAGGTGTACCTCGTGCAATTACCGTAACTTCTGACGAAATTACTCAAGCAATTTCTGACCCGTTACAAAGTATTGTAAGTGCGGTGAAATCTGCACTTGAACAAACTCCTCCTGAACTTTCTTCTGATATTGCTGAGCGCGGTATTGTGTTGACAGGTGGTGGGGCGTTACTTCGTAACCTTGACAAATTATTAGCTCAAGAAACCGGTTTACCAGTTGTTGTTGCTGAAGACCCTCTTACTTGTGTAACCCGTGGTGGTGGTAAAGTATTGGAATTCTTCGACAACCCGAACCATGACATGCTTTTCGTCGGTTAAGTTTAAGGATTAGGCGGTGCAACCGAATATTTTTTCAAGACAGCCGCCATCTTTCCGCTCGTTCATTATTGCGGTCATTACATGCTTGGTGGTGCTGTTCTTTGATTGGCGCATGCCTTATGTAATTCAGCCAGCAAGGGATGTCTTGTACGCTGCATATAATCCAATTTATGCACTTGCAAGTTATCCGGTACTGTCGAGAGAATGGCTGAATCAACAAACTAAATCTGAAACACAACTGCGCCGTGAAAACACTGCAATGCAGGCTGAGCTATTACAGGCTCAGGTCCGCTTGCAGAAGCTGTCTGAATTATCTGCTGAAAATACCCGCTTACGTGGTTTACTCGATACACCATTAATTATTGATGGTCGTATGGAAATTGCGGAAGTGATTGGGACAGATGCCGATCCGCTTCGTCACATTATCATTATCAACCGTGGTGCAATGGATCATCTTAAAGTTGGTCAAACGGTTTTAGATGATAAAGGGATTATGGGGCAAATTATCAATGTATATCCTCATAGTTCACGTGTGATGCTGCTTTCTGACAAAGAGCATTCTCTATCTGTTCGTTTAGAGCGTACAGGTATGCGTGCAATTGTCTCGGGTACTGGTGATTTAGGCCGTTTGAAAATGGAATATGTGCCAACGAGTGCAAATATTCAGGTCGGCGATAAAGTATTAAGTTCAGGCTTAGGTGAGCATTTTCCAGCAGGTTATGCCGTGGGTACGGTGGCTAAAATCCGTCGCCATAATTCAGGTGAGTTTGCTGAAATTGATGTTACACCAGCAGCACAATTAGCAACTGGTCATCATGTTGTTGTACTTTTCTCTGACTCATTAGCGAAGGAGCAACCATATGCCGATCGCTAAGTTGAAACGTGAGAAGCGTAAAGATCCATTATGGGGAATTATTCTCTCTGTAATCGTGGGGTCTGTCCTCATGATCTATCCACTATCTTACGACATCTCGGGCTGGCGACCATTGTTCATGCTTATGATCATGTTGTTTTGGGTTGTTTGCCAGCCAACATGGTGTGGGGTGTGGTTCGCATTTGGTATGGGGATTTTTACAGATCTATTGCTTGATGCACCTTTAGGATTAAATGCACTGAGTTTTGTTATTGTCACGTTTATTACCCGATTTTTAATACGCGAACGCCGTATTTTGACTTTTGGTAATTTATGGACGATTGCTACATTAGTGATTATTGCTCACTTAGCGTTTATGTGGGTGACTCAAACGATGGGGGGCATTCATTTTTCGATTGCTCGACATTGGCAACCATTGATGACAAGTATCTTAACCTGGCCTGTTGTCTATTATTGTTTAGCAAAATGGCGCATTTAGTTTTAGCTTCTAGTTCTCCGCGTCGGAGAGAGTTGTTGCAACAACTGGGCTTAAATTTTGAAATCTATAGCCCGGATATTGATGAATCTGTTCATGAAGGTGAGCTGGTTCACCAATATGTAGAGCGGTTAGCGAGAGAAAAAGCCCAAGCTGTATTAAACATTTTTCCAGATTCAGTGATTATTGCAGCAGATACGAGCCTTGGTCTGGATGGTCAGATTATTGGTAAACCTGACTCAAAGCAGCATGCCTTTGACATCTGGAAACAATTATCTGGTCGTTGGCATGATGTATTTTCCGGAATTTGTATTGCAACACAGCAACACATCTTAAGTCAGGTGGTGCAGACCCAAGTTGAGTTTGCATCTTTAACTACGCAAGATATGGAAGATTACTGGGCCACAGGAGAACCTGTAGGGAAGGCCGGTGCATATGCAATTCAAGGAATTGCTTCACAATATATTCCCAAAATTCAAGGAAGTTATAGTAATGTGGTAGGGCTTCCTTTGTACGAATTTTCACAGTTATTCAAAAGAGTGAAGACATAAGGGGTTGTTGATAATTCTTGATTGAATTGCATTGTCGATGAACAATGGACAAAGCTACATTAACAGTCCCTCTGACTCTTTAATAAAAATTTTATAATGCTTTGAGTTTATGTATGTCAGAAGAACTACTTATTAATGTCACACCTATGGAGTGTCGGGTGGCATTAATCGAAAATGGAACTGTTAATGAGCTGTATGTTGAACGTACAGTTAAACGTGGACTTGTCGGCAATATCTACAAAGGTAAAGTTGTACGCGTGCTTCCGGGTATGCAAGCGGCCTTTGTTGATATCGGTTTATCCAGAACGGCCTTTTTGCATATTAATGATATGGTTTGGCCACGTTCACAGCCAACTCCAAATGTGTTTGAACTACTTCATCCAGGGCAGATTCTTACCGTTCAGGTGATGAAGGATATGCTCGGTACTAAAGGTGCTCGCCTGAGCACAGATCTTTCAATTCCTTCTCGCTATTTAGTTCTTATGCCATATGGTAACCATATTGGTGTTTCTCAGCGCATTGAGTCTGAAGAAGAGCGTGATCGGCTACGTAATATTATTGAGAGCATTCAGGCGGAGCATAATTTACCCGGTAGCGTAATTGTTCGTACTGCTGCTGAAGGGGTAGATGAAGCCGAAATTGCACAAGATATGTGCTACCTCAGTAAGTTATGGGAATATATTCAGCGTAAGCAAGTTGATGTGGCAGTACCTTCCTTAATTTTTGAGGAACTACCGCTGCCGCAACGAATTATCCGTGATCTGGCAAGTGAAGAAACCGCAAAGATTTATGTCGATTCGAGAGAGATTCACGGCAAACTGCGTGAGTTTGTAGATGAGTTTGTTCCGAATATGCAAAGTCGCCTGATTCATTACCCAGGTGAGCGTCCATTATTTGATCTTTACAACGTTGAAGAAGATATCCAAAAAGCACTGCAAACACGCGTTGCTTTAAAGTCTGGCGGTTATTTAATGATTGACCAGACTGAGGCGATGACCACAATAGATGTCAATACAGGCTCTTATGTTGGTGGCCGTAGCCTTGAAGACACTGTCTTTAAGACCAACATGGAAGCGACTCAGGTGATTGCGCGTCAGCTTAGACTACGAAATCTAGGCGGCATTATCATTATTGATTTTATTGACATGCAAGAAGCGATTCATCGTGAAGAAGTGATGCGTCAATTTGAAAAAATGCTTGAACGTGATCATGCCAAGACCAAAATCACACAGGTTTCTGAACTTGGTCTGGTAGAAATGACACGTAAACGTACACGTGAATCATTAGAACACTTGTTATGTGAATCGTGTCCAACGTGTCAGGGACGTGGTTTTGTCAAAACTGCAGAGACAGTGTGTTACGAAATATTTCGAGAGATATTACGCTACACCCGTGCATTTGAGTCTACGAGTGGCTTTACTGTCGTTGCTCATCCATCCGTGATTGACCGATTATTAACAGCAGAAGCACCTGCAGTGGCGGATTTAGAGCATTTTATCAACAGAGTTATTAAATTTCAGGTCGAAAATTTATATACGCAAGAGCAATACGATATCATTTTAAGTTAAAGTTGTAACAAGATATCGCTTAATCCTTGTTACAACTGAAATTTTACTTTCATTCATGAATTTTAAATACTACTTACATACAGTAGCCCTAGACGTTCTCCCTATTAAACGTCTTAGCAAACAATAAGAGGTATAACCCATGAATGTAAGTGAAAACTTAATTAGCAACGGTCTTAAACATGTTTTAGAAAGCACGCCAGTCAATAGCTGCTATATGTTGAATGACCAAGGTAAAGAAGTACCAATCACAACTGCAATGATTCGTTCAGTATGTCATCAGTTGCTTAACCAGTGCCGCGCAATTAAAAAATAAGGGGCCATTTTAAAGCCCCTTAATTTTTCCTAACTCGCTGAATGATGTTTCAGCTGTTTCTCTTCAATAATTTCTTCAAACCGTTGAATCTCATCTTCAAGATGCGTTAAAAGGTTTTGCATTTTAGGTAAAGCATTTCGACATGCTGTTAAACCTACTTCAAGCTTATCCAGATAGCTTGTCATTGTAATATTGAGCGCTTGCCCGTCCATGACAATAGAAGCAGGGTAGAGTGCATCTAATTTCGCACCATTCCAATAAAGCGGCTCACGTGGGCCAGGTACATTGGAAATCACTAAATTGAATGCCTGACGCTTAGGAAGCATCCCCGACATGATGTTAAGTCCAGCTGGACCATAAACAACAGCGCTATAGTTTAAAATCTCATTCGCGGTCATGCGGCTAAAGCGTTGCTTTGAATTTTGCATACTACGACGAATGATCTCGAGCCGCTCTAGTGGCTGATCTTTATGGGTTCCTAAATTTGCCAAAATCATGGTAATACGATTGCTCACGTCAGAGTCATCTGTGCGTAGGGAAGCAGGAACCATGGCAATCAGAGGCTTTCTAGGCAGGCTGTTGTGACTAATCAGATATTCACGTAATGCCCCAGAACACACAGCAAGTACGACGTCATTGATCGTTACACCAAGTGCTTTAGAAATTTTTCTAAGACGGCTTAATTCAAAAGATTGAGCTGCAAAGCGACGTGAAGCACTTACACGTTGATTTAAAATTGAAACCGGAGCTTGAAAGGTGGAGACGTAATCAGGATTTTTACCCATTTCTTTAAAAATGGTTTGCGATAATTCCTGCATAACTTTAGGGGTCACTTCAAGCTGTGATTTGATACCACCTAAAATACTTTTGATCTTACTTGTGCTTGGTTTTGGTACTTTTAAGCGTTTTGTTCTTTTACTTTCTACACACCAAAGTGGAACCACATGTTTTTCTTCCGGCGTTTTTGACAGCGACTTCTCAATTAAGCGCATGCCTGCAACACCATCAACCATGGCATGATGAATCTTAAAGTACATCGCGAAACGATTGCCTTCGATCCCTTCAATAATGTCACACGTCCAAAGTGGTTTTGCACGATCAATTAAAGAGCTGTGCTGCTGGGAAATATAAACCAGTAATTCACGAATCCGGCCAGGATGAGGTAAGGCAATATGGCGAAAATGGTGGTCGATATCGAACTCTTCATCTTCATCCCAAAATAGACCATTTAAACGGTTATTGAAGGGTGGAACAGGAATACTTTTAGATTGGCGAATTTCTTCTACTAAATCATGAACGAAAGTTTCAGGGGCATTTTCAGGTATTTCAAATAAAAACAATCCGCCAACATGCATCGGTTGTTGTCTTTTTTCTAGTGATAGAAAAATAAAATCAATAGGGTGTAATGGACGCATAACTCGTTGTGCCTCATGCTTTTTTCTAAGAAGCCCTTAACTGAGCTCTTATTAGAATTATAGAACCGTAAATTTAGTATATAGCGTTTATTACAGATTAAATATGACTTTGTGTACGAGATATAACTGTAAAAAAACCACTGATTCATCAGTGGTTTTTTTATACCGAACTATTTTTTCAAGTTACCTGCATGTAAGCCACATTCTTTTTGTGTTGCTTCTTCCCACCACCAACGGCCTTCACGTTCATGTTGATTTGGAAGTACTGGACGTGTACATGGCTCACAACCAATCGAAACAAAACCACGCTCGTGTAGAGGGTTATATGGAATTTCCATCATGCGGATATAACTCCACACATCGGCGCTAGACCAGTTCGCAAGCGGATTATATTTAATAAGTTGCTTACCCGGACCAGAGAAGCCTGCATCAGCTTGCACCACTGGAATTTCAGTACGTGTACCAGGGCTCTGATCTTTACGCTGACCTGTAATCCAGCCATCTAAGGTCGCTAGTTTCTTACGTAAAGGTTGAACTTTTCGAATGCCACAGCATTCTTGATGTCCATCTTTAAAGAAGCTAAATAAACCTTTTTCGTTTACCATGTTTTGAACAGCTTCAGATTCAGGGAAACAAATTTCGATATTGATATTGTAGTGTTTACGGACAGTTTCAATAAATTGATAAGTTTCGGCATGCAGGCGGCCTGTGTCGAGACTAAATACACGGAAAGGTTTGCCTAAGCGTGAAGCAATATCAATTAACACAACATCTTCTGCTCCCGAAAACGAAATTGCAATTTCACCTTGTTGGCTTAAGGCAAGTTCTAAAATTTCTCGAGGGCTTTTGGTTGCATATTCAGCAGCAAGAGCATCTACGATATCAATAGTCGGAATAACGGTCATGTGTGTTCCTGGCAAAAGGCTTGGGCGCATTGAGTTATGAAAAATATTCTAAAGGATAGTGAATAATTTGCTTAGCACTTTAATTTCAATCCTTATGAATAAAATTGATTTGATCAATAACAACGCAAAACTGAAAATCTTAATGGTATGATACAGCAATTTTTAACCAACGTTGGAAGCATTCATGGAAATCGTATGCCTAGATCTTGAAGGAGTTTTAGTTCCTGAAATTTGGATCAATTTCGCAAAAAAAACAGGGATTAAAGAACTAGAAGCAACAACTCGTGATATTCCGGATTATGATGTTTTAATGACTCAGCGTCTGAATATCCTAAAACAACACGGTTTAGGCTTAAAAGACATCCAAGAAGTTATTGCCGAGATGGGGCCACTACCAGGTGCAAAAGAGTTTGTTGAATGGGTGAGCAATCATTTCCAGCTGGTCATTTTGTCGGATACTTTCTATGAGTTTGCTCATCCTTTAATGAAGCAATTAGGCTGGCCAACAATTTTCTGTCATAAATTAGAGACAGATGAAAATGGTATGATTACCGCTTATAAACTTCGCCAACCTGACCAAAAACGTGAGTCGGTTAAAGCACTACATGGTTTGAATTTCCGTGTGATTGCAGCAGGTGATTCATATAACGATACAACGATGCTTGGTGAAGCCGACCATGGTTTCTTGTTTGATGCGCCTGCAAATGTTATTGCAGAGTTCCCGCAGTTTCCTGCAATCAATGGTTATGATGCATTAAAAGAAGCAATCCGTTCAGTTTCACAACGCAATATTCCGGCTTAAGAAAGAACAAATGGACAATAAAAAAGGCGCTTATAGCGCCTTTTTTATTTAGATTGGTTTTTGAAACTTAGAATTTATAACCAAGTTTTAAACCGTAAGCGATAGCATCGTTATCAGAGAAGTCTGCAACATATTGATCACTGCCTGCTTGTGCACCTGTTTGAGCTTTAGCATCACCCAACCAGAAGTATTTTACACCACCAGCAATGAAAGTTTGTGGAGTAGGGCTATATTGAACACCTAAACCTACGTTCCAGTAACCTTCTGTTGGTCCTAATGTTGTTACAGGATTACCTGCACCAGAGTCCCAACCTACAGAGACATTACCAGCCCATTTATCATTAAGTTTACGGCCTACACCAGCGTTCACAGACCATTGATCATCAGAATATTCCACTAGGTTGAAGCCATTTGGACGTCCAACAAGACCACCTACAGCTTCTGAGACTTTGCCAAATTTATATGGCTGAATTGAGAAATCTTTCCAGTTCACCCAGCGTACATTGGCAAACGCAACTGTATCAGCCATGATACCTGTTTGAAAATCAAGGTTAACAGACTGTGGTGTTGTGATTGTAGTTTTACCAGATGAATTAATTGCCTGAAGTTTAGATGCTGGAACTTCTAAACCAGTAAGTACTGAAGTAAGACCAGGGAAATTCAATAAAGATAGATTTTCATTAATATCCACTTTATGATCAATTTCAGAACGATAAGTTACAGATGCTCTAAGTGCGATTTCAGGAATCTGATAAGCTGCCCCTGCTAACCAACCAGCACCAGTAGTTTCTTTAATACTTGCATCATAACCATTATAAAGGCTATAAGCTTGACCTCGTAAACTTACATTACCTTTAACGGTTTGTAATACAGGGCCTGCATAGAAGTTAAAGTTTTTAGTTGGTTGATAACCAAATACAAAAGATAAGTTTTGTGTATCAACTTTAACTTTAGTTCCGCCATTACCTAAATAATTATTTGCCGCAGCAAGAGCGCCAGCAAGTTGTTTAAATTGAGGGCTTGCTAAAACTTGACCTTTTGCTAAAGCTAAAGTTTGGTCATTAACAGGCAAACCTTGTGCTTGCAAAGCTTCAGTTGCTTTTTTAGTGACAATCCCATCAATCGCAGTGGCTGATAAAACAGAATCAGAACCTGGCTGAGAAACGAATACGTTATTACCTGAATATTCTGCATCTGCTCCAAATGGTTGATCGTAGAGTAGACCGAAAGAAAATTGGTCATTAATTTGTAATTTTAATGCAGCACTTGGGAAGTAGTAGTCATTCGCCATATCGCCAATATCACGACGTGTGGCACTAGATCCAGCTTCTTTACCAGCTACATCAGGATCTAGAACAGAAATACCTGCTTCAAAGTAATTGCCAGGTTGGAAGAACGCAGACATTGACTGTCCAGAGCGATCTAAAGCTGCTGCAAAAACCCCAGTTGCAGGCAGCGTTGCTAAAATCATTGCAGTGCTCAGATGTTTTAATTTCATTTTTAATCTTTCCTTGAACTTCAAGACATTTTTTTAAAAGTAACAGAGTTAAACCGTTTAAACTGTGTTGCCTTCAGTGCTTTGAATTACAAGTTTCAAAGCATTGATAACTCCATGTAACAAAAATAGCATAATTACACTAAGAGTAAATCTGTTCTATGAACTGCAGAGTACTCACTTTTTATACAAAAAATGGCAATAATGAATGAAATATGAAGGAATATTTTTGTTGTTTAATTAATTTAAATAATTGATATTTATATTTTTTATCTATTATTAAAGTTGCTTGTTTTTATGACATTTTTGTCATAAATCCAAGAAAAATGGTCAAAGATTTTTTTGTAAAAATATGAATTGATTGATTATGAAATGAGTATTAGTCATCATTTTTAATGGATAAGTCTAGTTTCTCTACACATGTATATTATTGATTCAGTTTTATATTGTTATTTGCTGGATAAAAATTGAGAGTATTTTCTTTACTATTTGGTCAAATTTTTTGAGGAGTTAATTGCTGGATTTAAGCTTGCTTTATTTAAGGGATAACCGAAATAGAAAAGAATTCGGTTATCGCGTCTTTTAGATTTAAAACATAGTATTAGAGGGGATATAACTTTTCATCAAATTCTTCAAGTTTAGGAAATTTTAAGGGTTCAAGTTGGTCAAGGTGAGTGAGATAAGTGACATAGTCCTCAAGAATAGTTTCACGTGCTTCTTGGCTAATGTAAGGTACATGGTAGGCAATGAATGGGGGAAGAACTTCAAAGCCAGTATAAGCCAAAGTACCGCGTTGAATCGGTGATAGATAATGTTCAATTGGTCCGTGAATAGAATTTTCCCCAAACATATGTGTTCTACCACCGAGTGTTAAACAGAGCATTGCTTTTTTACCTGCCATGCCACCATGGTTGTAAAACCGCTTACCCCCATAAAAAAGTCCAGAGACAAATACACGATCAATCCAGCCTTTTAAAATTGCTGGAACAGAAGTCCAATAAAGTGGAAAGTTCAAGATAACTAGATCTGCACGTTTTACTTTGTCAATTTCTACTTGAATATCAGGAGACAAAAGTTGTTGTTTTGTGGCATTTCGCTGTTCTAATGCGTAGTTAAAATAATCAGGTTGATTGAGTTCTAAAAAATCTTCCTTAGAGGCAACAGGATTAAACTGCATTGCATATAAATCGGAAATTTCTACTTGATGGCCCAATTTTTTAAAGGTTTGCTGTGCTGTTGTTTTTAGGGAAGTTGTAAAAGACAGAGGTTCTGGATGAGCATGAACAATCAGGATATTCATAGTGGCTTTACTCTTAAAGATAAGATTAGTTTTTAGTGGAATGTCGGAGAGTTAAGTCAGTTTGTCTTAAGTGACTATGCCTGAATTTAAAAGTATGGCATAGTTCAAAAACTGACAGTTTTTACCATTTAATGCCACAATTACGCTTTCTAATGGGCCGCTCATGACTCCAGAATTACCCGGAACTTATATTAATTTATTAGCAGAGATCGTTAAGCGCAGAGGTATCTCTTGTGAGCAGTTTTTAGAGGGTAGTGGAGTAACACCAGAACAATTAAAAAAAACGTATTGGTATGTTGAGTTTAATACCTTAAATAACTTACTTGAGCATGCGATTCAACTCACTCATGAGCCAGCATTAGCGGGTTATTTTGCATTGGAAATGAAAGCTTCTTGTTATGGTTCTGTCGGTATGGCAGCTATGGTGTCTGCAAATCTTGGAGAGGCTTTAAAAATACTTGAACAATTTATTGGTTCGCGTTGTGATGCCTTTAAACCCGAGTTAAAGCAAGAGCAAGACGATGTTTACTGGTCTATTCAACAACCTTTAAAAAGTTTTCAATTAAGTTCAGATGCGACTATTTTTTTGTTATTAGGTTTTGTTCACATCGCAAAACATCTAACAGGGTTATCTTCTTTAGGTACAGTGCAATTGAATATGTCCGAACCACTAGGTTTTTCAAAAATAAAAGATAAATTAGGGGTAAGTTGTTTATTTGAGCAAAAACATAATATTTGGATTTTTCCAAAAGAATATTTAATGCAGCCTGTACTCACGGCTGATCCTATGCTGGCACCTTTACTGAAAGCACAGTGTAAAAAAGATATTGATAAATTGAAGTTACGAAGTGGATGGAAAGCAGAAATTAGCCAAGTAATAAAAAAATTATTGATCAATAGTCAGGGGGAAATATTAAAAGTTAAGCAAGTTGCCCAAATGATGAATATGTCAGAACGTAGCCTACAGCGGTATTTGGCAATAGAGAATACAAGTTTCTCAGCATTAGTTGATTTAACTCGAAAGCAATATGCACAAGAACTTTTGCAAAATAGTTTAATGTCAATTGAAGCTGTGGCATTAAGTTTAGGCTATGCCGATACACCCCATTTCACTCGTGCATTTAAGCGCTGGATGGGAATGACACCGAAGTATTATCAAACTCAGTTAAAACTAAAAAATTTAGATATAAGTGAATAATCAAGAAGACCACAAATTTGAAAGTGGTCTTCTAACCCTATTTTAATTCGTTAACTCTTGTTTTGATGAAAGTGTATGAATTACTTCAAAATAGCTCGGTGGAGTGGGCACATGCCCACGTTCTCTTAATATTTTGTGCATACGCGGTAATTTAAAATATGGAACAGACGCCATTAAATGATGTTCCATGTGGTAATTGACATGAATAGGAGCTACAAAGCTTCTCGCAATCCAACCTGCACGTGTGGTACGAGTGTTAGTTAAAGCAGTATTGCTGGTTTGCATACCTGCATGTTCTGCCATTGAACGAATTCTTAAAAATAATGGAAATGGTGTCAAATAAGCCAAAGGCCATAACCAATAAAAACGTTGTTGACCACAAGCTTTTAAAACACCATAAAGTACTAGGTTGGTTGCAATAGCGCCTGTACTGTTTTTTGCAATACTCTTTGCATAGTCAACAAATTTTTTATCACTGCGGTCTAACCAGATTTGATCATTGGCTACAGTCCATTTCATGACATCAAGGTCCATCAGCACACGGCCTAAGCTAAACTTTAATCCTGTTATACCGGTTAAGTCGCGTAAGAATTTACGAGTAAGAGATTTTTTACTGACAGGAAAGCCTGCAACTAAAGAAAGATCTGGGTCATCTGGTGTAGATGTTTTGGCGTGATGACGAACATGGTGTACACGATATTTTTGTAGGTCGTTCCAGATTGGGCGGGCACATAGCCAATCTCCAACGAAATCATTTATTTTCTTATTTTTGAATAAACTTTTATGGGATGCATCGTGCATTAAAATTGCGAGGCATAACTGACGGCCAGCTAAAACAGCTAGAGCAAGCATACATGCTAATAATTTCCCCCAACTCGGTAAGTAATCCCACATCATAATTAAGCTGGCAAATGTTCCTCCAATAACAGCCCATGTGCTAGCAACGGCCCAAGCGCCATATGCATCTGAAGGTTCTGTAAGCTCTTGTATTTCTTCTCTGCTAAATAGATCGGTAACACTCACCTGTGCATTCATTTTTATTCTCCCAAATTAGAGTTTGGTATCCATATTTTATATTACAAATATAGTCATAAAAATTTAAAAAGTGAAATATTTGTTTGTAAAAAAATAAATCAGATGGCTATAAATTTAATTCCTGTTCATATATTTTTTTCCAAAGTTTCTGGCCAATTGCATCTAGTTGCTGTACATCTTGAGCAAATTGATTACGAGCAGATTCATTTACAAATGGTGCGGGTAATAATGGGTCATTCATGAGTAAGGCAATTGTTTCCCTTCCTAAAAGAAGTGCCTTGACTGCTGCATCGTTTAAAGGGGAGTGAGCATAATTTTCAAGCCAGTGTGTAATATCTCGGCTATACATTTCATAATTTTTTTCGAGTTGTTTGGTATCCCATAAAGAAAAAATTTGCTTAAGCGTTGTTGAGTCGACATGTTGAATAATACAAATTTTTGCTTCTTTCTCTAGCCCTGCTAAAACAAGCTCATCACAGGTTTTTTCAAAGCTATAAGCTAAATTGTCTGGGCGGATGTAAATACCAGTTTCCAGCTCTTTAAAACCAAATTGACGAAGTGCACGTTCCCGTTTTTTTAGTGCTGTTCGGTCTATGCGGCCTAAGGTTCCTGTAAATACGGCAAGATAATGCTGCTGCCATTCTTTAGTTTGTTTAATTCCATTTTTACGATTGAGAATAACTTTTGCCCAATCTTTTGCAGATGGAGAAAGTTGATAGATTCCGCGTTCTACGCTCTGGATCATACCTTCATTTAACAAGCGTGTTGTCGCAACTCGAATACCATTTTCACTTAAGTTAAAAAGTTTAGCTGCAACCAAAATTTGTTTGATACTGAGCTGAGGATAAGCAGAAGAAAGAAAGAGGTCGATAATAAGATGACGTGCGTTAATTTTGGTATTTTTCATTCAGTCTGAATTTTTGATATGAGTTGTATTTAATTGGAATAATAACATGTTTTTTTAAGGACTTTTTAAGATGATTTTCTAAACTCATCTATTGTAAAAGACTTATCTATAACAAAAGAAAATTTGGCCATTTTTAACCAAGTTTTATCTTTTTACGATAGTTAACCTAAGTTTGTCATTATGATGTGATACATTATCGCACTTTAAATAAACTGCCTTTCACTAGAGGCAATAACCACAAATGCTAGAAATGATCTGATATTGAACACGAGTTCGGCCAAATAAAAGGCTAACTGTGGCGATAAAATAAATTTTAGATCGTTCTAGTGATTAACTAACTTTCTTTGAGCAAGTTATGGAAAATTTTGAAGTTATAAAAGCACTGTTTCTAGGCTTTGTTGAAGGCTTAACTGAATTTTTACCTATTTCGAGTACTGGTCATTTAATTTTATTTGGTCATATTATCGATTTCCATTCAGATGGCGGTCGTGTCTTTGAAGTAGTGATCCAGTTAGGTGCTATTCTGGCAGTGTGTTGGTTATATCGTCAGAAAATCATTAACTTAATCAAAGGTTTTTTTAGTGGTGATGTCGAGTCACGCCATTTTGCCATTAGTGTCTTAATTGCTTTTTTCCCGGCAGTGATTATTGGCGTTTTAGCTGTAGACTTTATTAAAAGTGTTTTATTTAGCCCAATTGTGGTTGCGATTGCTCTGATTGTCGGCGCGCTTATTATTTTCTGGGTTGAATCTAAACAATTTGAACATAAAACGGATGATGCGACCAAGATCACGTTTAAACAGGCGCTTTTAGTTGGTCTGGCTCAATGTGTTGCGATGATTCCTGGAACCTCTCGTTCAGGTGCGACAATTGTAGGCGGGATGTTTGCTGGCTTGTCTCGTAAAGCTGCAACAGAGTTTTCTTTTTTCCTTGCAATGCCGACCATGCTAGGTGCAGCGACATTTGACCTAATTAAAAATGCTGATGTGTTGACTTCAGACAATATGGTTAATATTGGAGTGGGTTTTGTTGCGGCATTTATTGCTGCTTTATTGGTTGTAAAAGCACTCGTACTCTTCGTTGAGCGTCATACATTACGTGTATTTGCGTGGTATCGAATTGTATTAGGTGTAATTATCCTAATTGCTGCTATGTTCTTTAACTTATCTGCTTAATAGTCAGGTTAAGGATAAAAAACCTAGAGAAATCTAGGTTTTTTTATGCCTAAAAATAGCTTTAACTTGCTTATTTATACAAAGTACTACCAAGAAATACTTTTTCCTTTTAGTTTGATTGATATAGTAAATCTTAAATAGCCCGTAAAAAATAAAGCAATGCAACAGAATGACTTGACGAAAAGTTTGGTAGAGGCTTTTTTGTATTTGGCTCCTCAAGAGGGGTTATATCCCACTCATATTTCAAATATCACCCTGATGAGGGTAGATCATTCCACACAGCCGGTTGCCGTATTGCAAGAGCCTTCCATTGTTTTAGTCATTCAGGGTGTAAAACGGGCTTATATTGGAAAAGATATTTTTAAGTTTCAACAAGGCCAGTGTTTATTTATCTCAATTGCTATTCCTTTTGATTGCGATACGTTGGTTGAGCGTGAACCAATGCTTGCAATTGCGATTAAATTTGAACCTCAAATGATGGCTGAGCTGGCGACTAAAATGGATAAAGAGCAGCGACCACTTATAGAAGATTTTGATAACAAAGAGATAAAACTGAGCTGTGGTTTAAATATTATTGAAATGAACTCGGTTATATCTGATGTTGCTTTACGCTTGTTGAACTTACTTCGTTCCAAGCAAGATACTGCAATCTTAGGAGAGCAGGTGAAACGCGAACTTATTTATCGGGTTTTACAAGCTGGCGGTGGTGATTTTATCCAGAACCTTTCGGCTATTATGAGCCGAAGTGGAGTGATTTATACGATTTGTGAAATTATTCAAAGAGATTATTATCGTAACTTAACGGTTCAGGAGTTGGCTAAACAAGCAGGAATGAGCGTTTCGCTTTTTCATCAAGCTTTTAAGAAAGTTACCAACTATTCTCCATTACAGTACATCAAAATTACTCGGTTACATAAGGCTCGTGATCTAATCCTAAATAACCAAATGGGCGTTGCAGAAGCTGCCTATGAGGTAGGATATGTGAGTGCCTCACAGTTTAGTCGAGAGTTTAAGCGGCTGTTTGGAGTTCCACCTAAATTATCAACAAACTAAAGTAAATCAACACGTCTTAAATATAAACCAAACATGGAGCATATCAATGAATCTTCCGACAACCATGAAAATTGTTGAAATTAAGGTTCCTGGCGGACCTGAGGTTTTAAAACTTCAAGATTCAAATGTTCCGGTACCTCAAGCTGATGAAGTTTTAATTGAGGTTAAAGCCGCTGGAATTAACCGCCCTGATGTCTTACAGCGTATGGGGTTATATCCAATGCCTAAAGGGGTTACTCAAATCCCTGGACTTGAAGTTGCTGGAGTAGTGGTTGCTGTGGGTGAGCAAGTGCAACAGTTTAAAGTCGGGGACAAGGTTTGTGCTTTAACCAATGGTGGGGGGTATGCAGAATACTGTGCGGTAACTGCAACTCAGGTATTACCAATACCTGAGAATTTATCATTTACTCAAGCTGCTGCGATTCCGGAAACTTTTTTTACGGTATGGGCAAATCTATTTGATATTGGCCGTTTAAAGAACGATGAAACTGCCCTGATTCATGGCGGTGCAAGTGGGATTGGAACCACTGCTTTAGCGATTTGCCATGCTTTAGGGATTAAAACTTTTGCTACTGTTGGTAGTGAAGATAAAGTTGAAGCACTCTCTGACTTAACCACAGCAATTAATTATAAAACCCAAGATTTTGAGCAGGAAATTTTGAACCATACTCAAGAACAAGGTGTTGATGTTATTTTGGATATTGTGGGTGGCTCTTATTTTCAGAAAAACTTAAATCTATTAAAACGTGATGGCCGACTGATCATTATTGGCTTTATGGGAGGTCGAATTGCAAAAGAATTTGATTTACAAAAACTGATTTTAAAACGCGCAACGATTACAGGCTCAACGATGCGAGCGCGTAATAGCCAAGAAAAAGCACAGATTGCTCAATCTTTACATGAACATGTATGGCCGTTATTGGAGCAAGGCAAGTGTTTACCACAAATTTATAAAACGTATGCTTTTTCAGATGTACAAAGTGCTCATACATGTATGGAGCAGGGCGACCATATTGGAAAGATCGTTTTAGAGATGAATGCTTAATCTTATCTGTGACAGTTTAGGTGAATGATATGTTTGCCTAAACTGAAATTTTATAATTATTAATTGTGCCTATTTCTATATAAAAATTGCCAAATTCTATTGGCTTGTTGCACCTGTTTCTTGATCTGAATATACATTTAATAAGAAATAATAACTGTCTTAAAGCTGTTATTTCGCTCTTCAATTCTAAAGGATGGTAACTATGAATACCCCAGCATCAAATGATAAAAATCCAACTCCAGATTTGGCAGAAGATAATGCGTTCTTCCCATCACCATATTCACTGAGTCAATATACTTCTCCTAAAACAGATTACGATGGCATAACCTATCCAACGCCGTATGCGGGCAATAAAAAGGTTTTAATGATTGCAACTGATGAACGCTATATCCAGATGCAAAACGGTAAGTTCTTTTCTACCGGAAACCATCCAGTAGAAATGCTTTTGCCAATGTTCCATTTAGATAATGCTGGTTTTGAAATTGACGTTGCGACACTTTCAGGTAATCCAGCCAAACTTGAAATGTGGGCAATGCCAAAGCAAGAACAAGTAGTATTAGATACTTTCCAGAAATATGCAGATAAATTAAAAAATCCGTTAAAACTTGCCGATATTTTAGAAAATGTAGTCGGTGAAAACTCTCCATATGCGGCTGTATTTATTCCGGGTGGGCATGGGGTATTAGCGAAGATTCCGCATAGCCTTGAAGTGAAGAAAGTTCTTAAATGGGCAGTTGAACAAGACAAATTTATTATTACGTTATGTCATGGTCCAGCTTCGTTACTGGCTGCCGCAGTAGATGAACAGCCTGAGAATTATATTTTTAAAGATTATCAAATTTGTGTATTCCCTGATTCGTTAGATAAGGGAGCGAATATTGATATTGGTTACATGCCTGGAGCTTTACCGTGGTTAGTCGGTGAAAACCTTGAAAAGCTCGGCGTGAAGATTTTGAACACTGGCATTACTGGTCAATGTCATCGAGACCGTAAATTGTTAACGGGCGATAGTCCGCTTGCTTCTAATAATTTAGGCAAACTTGCAGCTGAAACATTGCTGGCTGAAGTGAAGGATTAATTAACTAAAAGTGTGCGCCCTGCGGGACTCGAACCCACGTCGGTCGCTTAGGAGGCAACTGC
This sequence comes from Acinetobacter sp. 148, assembly GCF_031196675.1. Taxonomy (NCBI): domain Bacteria; kingdom Pseudomonadati; phylum Pseudomonadota; class Gammaproteobacteria; order Moraxellales; family Moraxellaceae; genus Acinetobacter; species Acinetobacter sp. 148. The sequence goes on from NZ_JAVIMT010000005.1 coordinate 159,668, forward strand.
TCTATCCAGTTAAGCTAAGGGCGCATAATTTTCTGATTATAAACAAAAAAGCCATTGCCGAGGCAATGACTTTTTATAGTTTTAAGTACAAGCTTTTAGATTACTGTTCTTTGGCATTGAGTACTTTAAACAAAATAAACATGAGAACGATCCAAATAGGAATCATCATCACTGATTCTTTAAAGCCCTGACTCCACATAATGTAGAGTACTACAGCAATAAAACCTAAAACCAGATAGTTACTAAACGGTGCCCAAAGTGCAGGAAAGTGAGTTTTTTGACCGAGTTTTTTCATTGCTGATTTAAACTTGAGGTGAGTCATACTGATCATCGCCCAGTTCAATACCAGTGCTCCAACAACAATGTACATTAAGTGGCTTAAAGCATCTTCTGGTACAAAGTAATTTAAAAGAACACAGCCAAAAATGAGTAATGCCGATAGCAAAACTGCTGGTACAGGTACACCTTGTTTATTTACTTTCTTGAAAATTTTTGGTGCATTGCCTTGTTGAGCTAAACCGTAAAGCATACGGCTATTTGCAAACATCCCACTGTTATAAACAGAGAGAGCAGCGGTTAAAATAATAAAGTTCAGTAAGTGTGCAGCCCAACCAATACCCATTTGACTAAAAATCATAACAAATGGACTTTTATCGAGTCCGCCTAGATCTAATTGGTTCCACGGCACTAATGAAAGTAAGATCGCTAGTGAACCGATATAGAAAATCAAGATACGGAAAACAACTTGGTTAATTGCTTTTGGAATGGTTTTTTTCGGATCTTTTGCTTCTGCTGCGGCCATACCAATCAGTTCAATACCACCAAAGGCGAACATTAAGAAAGCCAACATATAGAAGAGGCCACTAAAGCCATTTGGAAAAAATCCACCATGAGACCAAAGGTTACTAAACGAAATGCTTGAACCTACATCTGCTGTAAATAGCAAATAAAGGCCAAAAACAATCATAGAGATAACCGCAGCAACTTTAATAATAGCGAGCCAGAATTCGGACTCACCATAAAATTTGACGTTTGTTAGGTTAATTGCCGTAATCACGACAAAGAAAAATAAGACAGAAGTCCATGCTGGAATATGAGGCCACCAGTAATTAATATATTTGGCTACCGCGGTGAGTTCACTCATCGCAACCAGAACATAGAGCATCCAATAATTCCATCCAGCTAAAAATCCGGGAAATTTCCCCCAGTATTTATACGCAAAATGGCTGAACGATCCTGCAACAGGTTCTTCAACAATCATTTCTCCCAGGTGGCGCATAATTAAAAAAGCAATTAAGCCACCAATGGCATATCCTAAAATAATGGATGGTCCCGCAGATTGAATCACTTGCGCCGAGCCTAAAAATAATCCGGTACCAATTGCTCCACCCATAGCAATTAATTGGATATGTCGATTTTTTAGTCCTCGTTGAAGTGTAGAAGATTCGTTGGTCAAAGGTCTTCACTCACAATGAATAAGTAAATTATTCTAATAGATGGATTTATTTTAGCCTAGACTACAATTGAACAAGGGATGACTGTAAAGTAACTATAAAAAATATTTAAAATCATAAACTTGCTTTTAATCGTGTTAAATTGGTTGAAAAATCTTCCAAAAATATATTTTTTGATAGACTTTTTTTCTTATGATTTTGCTTTATTCGGTCATTGCAGGCATGAATTGAAATTTCCAAAATAAACCCGCGTCAATACGATTGATGTATAAAAGTACAGTGCTATCTCTTGATCATAAAACGATTTAAGATGAAGCGAATGACTAAACAAGTCTGCTTGTTTTGAGATATAAAAACACAATAGTAAGGATAACAGTTGATATGAGCTTCGTACCGCAAATTAAAATTCCAGCAACTTACATGCGTGGTGGAACCAGTAAAGGTGTATTCTTTAAACTTGATGATTTGCCGGAAAAAGCTCAAGTTGCAGGTCAAGCAAGAGATCAACTCTTGCTACGTGTCATTGGTAGCCCAGACCCTTATGGAAAACAAATTGATGGAATGGGTGGAGCGACCTCGAGTACCAGTAAAACCGTTATTCTCGCTAAAAGTACACAGCCAAACCATGATGTCGACTATTTGTTTGGGCAGGTTTCAATAGAGCAGCCTTTTGTAGATTGGAGTGGTAACTGCGGTAATTTGACAGCTGCAGTTGGTTCATTTGCGATTTCAAATGGTTTGGTTGATGCCGATCGTATTCCTGAAAATGGCCTCTGTACTGTTCGAATTTGGCAAAAAAATATTCAAAAAACCATTATTGCGCATGTACCTATCACTAATGGCCAAGTTCAAGAAACTGGCGACTTTGAGCTAGATGGGGTAACTTTCCCTGCCGCTGAAGTTCAAATTGAGTTTTTAGACCCTGCCGATGATGGTGAAGAGGGCGGTGATATGTTCCCGACAGGGAATGTTGTTGACCAATTAGATGTTCCAGAAATTGGTAGTTTTCAAGCGACATTTATTAATGCTGGTATTCCAACCATTTTCTTAAATGCAGAAGATTTAGGCTACGAAGGTACTGAATTACAAGATCATATTAATGGTGATGCAGCAGCATTAGCACGTTTTGAAAAAATTCGTGCCTATGGTGCAGTTCAGATGGGCTTAATTAAAGATATTTCAGAAGCAGCCGCACGTCAGCACACACCAAAAATTGCTTTTGTCTCTAAACCAAAAAAGTACACAGCTTCAAGCGGTAAAAACGTTTCAGAGAACGATGTCGACTTACTCGTTCGAGCTTTGTCGATGGGCAAACTTCACCATGCCATGATGGGAACAGCAGCGGTGGCAATTGGTACAGCGGCTGCGATTCCAGGCACTTTAGTAAATTTAGCGGCTGGCGGCGGAGAGCGTGAAGCAGTACGTTTTGGACATCCATCTGGAACATTACGTGTTGGTGCCCAAGCTGAACTTACAAATGGCCAATGGGTAGTGAAAAAAGCCATTATGAGTCGTAGTGCGCGTGTGTTAATGGAAGGTTGGGTACGCATTCCGGGTGACAGTTTCTAAAAGTCATTTAAATGAAAAGCCTCTCTACCCTAGAGAGGCTTTTTACTTCTGACATCCATAACTCATCACGCACTTTTTACAGTGAATCGTGTATGATGTAGCACATGAATGTTTCATCACATTCAATAAAATTTCTCTACTGATTTTACGAGGCGACTGTGTCATCACTCTCTCAAGTTAATGCGGATGTTTTAAAACAAGCTCAACAACGTATTCAACAAGATTTATTGACGACACTGGCTGCATTCTCAATTCCCGAACCTTTAAAAAGCGCTGTACACCATGCAGTTATGCTCGGTGGAAAACGTGTGCGTCCGGCTTTGTGTTACGCTACAGCTTCTTTACAAGATAATCCAAATTTTGCGGCTGCTCGCCGTGCTGCGGTTGCTGTTGAACTCATCCATTGTTATTCCTTAGCACATGATGACCTGCCTTGTATGGACAATGATTTGCTTCGCCGTGGTCAGCCAACGTGTCATGTTGCATTTGGTGAAGATACCGCGTTACTTGCGGGTGACATTTTACAATCAATGGCTTTTGAAGTTTTAGGCAGCCGTTTGTTTGATGAGCAAGGGCAGGGAACGGATGCTGCAATTGTCTTAAAGCAAATTCAAATTTTAGCTACCGCTAGTTCTAAAATGGTTTGTGGACAGGTTTTAGACTTACAAGCCGAAGCTAAGCAAATTTCTCAAGACGAACTAGAGAATATTCACCGTAATAAAACGGGTGCGCTTATTCAGGCTGCTATTATGATGGGGGCAGTGACAATTTTCTCGGGTACAGATCAGGCAATTCCAAAACTACGTCAATACGGACAAGCAATTGGACTGGCTTTTCAGGTCCAAGATGATATTTTGGATATTACGTCGAGCACTGAAACTTTAGGCAAAACCGCTGGTAAAGACGAACAAGTACAAAAATCGACTTATCCTGCTCTAATGGGACTAGAGCAAGCACAGATTTATGCTAAAGAATTGCATGATCAAGCTTTCGAAGCCTTAGCGCATTTCGGTGAAAACGCAAAAGAATTAGTTGAGATTTCACAATTCCTGTTAGCTCGTACTAATTAATAAAAACATAAATCAATCTTCCTACTTCTATTCATACTTAATGAATACAGGAGAAAAGAATGAATGGTGAACAGCTTCATCAACTCGCAATAGAGGCGGCGCGTAATCTCCCTTTTAGTGAGCAAACTCATCCATTTGGTCCAGAGTATGAAGTTTTTAAAATTTTAGAAAAAATGTTTATGCTGACAGTGGAAGTGTCTGGCGTAAAAATGATTAATGTCAAATGTGACCCTTATAAAAGTCAGGAATATCAGGAACTCTATCCATTTATTATTCCCGGCTATCACATGAATAAAAAACACTGGATTTCGATTAAACCGCATCAAAATTTAACAAGCGATTTTCTCCGAGATTTGATTGGCGACTCTTATGACTTGGTCGTAAAAAAGCTTCCTTTGAAAGATCAGAAAAGATTAAACAACCAATAATATAAAAGAAAAAACGGCGACATGATTGTCACCGTTTTATTTCAAGTACTTATTTGAAGCAATTAAATTAATTATGCTTTCCCATAATGCCACGTATGGTATTTAAAACATCGGCAGGTAACACAACAGTTTTGGCATTGCTTGATTTCGCCATATCTTGCATTGCTTTGACGTATTGTTCACCTAACAGGTAAGCAACAGGAATTTCTTTATCACCTACGGCACTTGTTACCATTTCAATCGCTTTTTGAGAAGCTTCTGCTAAAACAACCTGCGCTTCGGCATCACGGCGAGATGCTTCTAAACGACCATCTGCTTCTAAAATTGCAGCTTGTTTCTCACCATCAGCTTTGGTAACTGTAGCACGACGTTGACGTTCAGCAGCGGCTTGAGCTTCCATGGCAGCTTGCATGGTGGAAGATGGCTGAATATCTTGAATTTCTACTGTTTTTAAGGTGATCCCCCAATCTGAAATATCATCAGAAATCGCAGCTTTTAGTTTAGCTTTAATGTGATCTCGTGAAGATAGGGCATCATCTAGATCCATTTCACCGACAATTGAACGTAGTGAAGTCTGTACAAGATTTTGAATGGCCCATGTATAGTTTTCAATACCGTACACCGCTTTTTCAGGTGTAGTCAGATTGATATACGCCACGGCATTCATGAGTAATACAGCATTGTCACGGGTAATGACTTCTTGTGATGGAATATCAAGCACAATATCTTTAGTGGTGACTTTATAGGCCACGTCATCAATATAAGGAATAACGAAGTTAAGCCCCGGATTAAGCGTAGAATGATATTTTCCTAAACGTTGAACAATCCATTTATAACCCTGAGGAACAATACGTACCCCTTTAAAAATGGTAACAGCAACAAAAGCCAAAAAGGCTAAAACAATAATAGTACCAACTGGCATGAAAATAACCTCTCTTTATCTTTAATGTTTATGAAGTGCTGTGGGGCTGAACAATTAAGTCATTACCCGAAATATCAATGACTCGAACCCGATCACCGACCTTAACAGGGGTGGTGCTTCGGCAGTTCCATTCATCGGCCCCTAAAATAGGCATAGGGAAACGAACAATAATTTGGTCATGAGCAAGTCCGGTCTGAATCACCATACCAATTTGCCCAATCGTCGCTTCTCGCGGTAAACCTGCTTTAGTTTTATCAATAGATAAGGGCTTAATAAATTTGAACCAGAGAAGGGTACATAGCACCGATAACACAATCCACAGCACTATTTGAGTAGTAAGGCTGATATCTGGAAATAACCAATAGAGAAAGCAAACCATTATGGCTGCAATACCAAACCAGAGAGCGGCAAAGGCAGGGAGAATCAGCTCAGAAAGAATAAGTAAGATACCCAATACAAACCAGTGCCAAGGTTCTACAACAAACTCCATAGATCTGCTCTTTTATATGTCTTTATGATGGGTAAAAGTGATTTCATATCACTTTTACCACTGTAGCAGATGATGGAGAGTGTGGATAGAAAAAAACCACCTCAATTAAAATTTAGGACGTGGCGCAGGCTTAAATGCGGCTGGAGATTTTTTGAAATTTGCAATTGCAGTTTCAATTTGGCGAATTTGACCTTGAGCAGCTTTTTCGCCTTCTAAAATAGCTTCATTACTTGATTTTAAATCGAGTGTACCTAAATGCCCAACTTTAGGCTGAATCACCACGTTAGCTTGCTTTAACTCTTCATTAATACTTTGTTGACCCATAATATTAATGGTTTGATCAAGCAATCCCCACATATTCGCAGGTCGGTTTCCTGCCGGACGTGCAGAAATATCAACTGCAATCACAATATCAGCACCCATATCACGTGCTGTTTTGACCGGAATTGGGCTAACCAGTCCGCCATCTACATATTTCTGCTTACCAATGGTTGCTGGTACAAACACATTTGGAATACTGCATGATGCACGAACAGCTTGTCCTGCATTACCTTTAATAAAGTCTGCTTTTTGGCCATTATCAAGACGAGTTGCTACCGCTGCAAAACGAATTGGGAATTTCTCAATCGGTTTATTGCCTACGTTACGGTTAACATAGTCCTGTAGCTTTTGCCCAAGAATAATACCTTGGCGATTCAGGGTTAAATCGCGGATATCAGACTCTTGCAATTTGAGCGCAAGATTTTGGAGTTGATAAGGCGTTTGTCCACTGGCATAGATACTGCCTACGAAGCTACCGGCACTTGTACCCGTAACAATTTTCGGTTTAATACCATGTGATTCTAAAACCTTGATGACACCAATATGTGAAAATCCTTTTGCTCCACCGCCACCCAATGCAAGTGCAATCACTGGTTCGCGCGCTTTAACTGAAGTGGTCGGTGTTGGTGTTTTGCTGAACTTATCACAGCCGAATAGGGCTAAAGAGATAAATCCGATACTGGCAAATTGAGCAATTTTCATCTTTGAAAAACAATCTATGGCAAGATAAATTAAGATGGCCCATCAGACCAGATTCGTTCAATTTTTGCTAGGTTTTTTTCACAAGATTTTGTAAAGGCTCTGCAAGCCAATTACGATTTTTCGGTGATATTTTTCCTTCATAACGTTCAAAAATCTTGGCGAGATCTTCATCATAATTTCCGCTTGGAGTTAAATAGCCTAAGCCGTGAATAGTCTTACGGTCATAATCAAAAGAAAACATCACAATAGGAATATTGGCTTTTGCAGCAATATGGTAAAAACCACTCTTCATTTTTTTTGCTTTCTTACGTGTGCCTTCTGGCGCCATTCCAATCCAAATCTTGTCATACTGTTGAATAGTCGCAACGACTTGTTCAGTCAGACCATTGGCCGAGTCACGTTTTACAGGAATAACGCCCGCCCAATCTAAAACCCGTTTAAAAGGTGGCTTAAATAAACTGTCTTTACCTAGCACCGTAATTTGAATACCGAGTCCAAAAATGGCAAGAAAACCATACCAGCCATCAATATTGGAGGTATGTGGAGAAATAATGGCTACAGCTTTAGGAAAGTTGGGAACTTCACCTTCTATGGTCCAACCTTGTGCCAAAAAGAGTTTTTTAAATAATGCTCGACTTAAAGCATTACCACGTTGGGGAACCTGAGACGGTAGATTAGGGAAATGTTGTTCCATATTTTTAAGTTTTAAATCATCCTTTGTTTTATCTTAATCTTTTGAAATCTGCGCTTCATTGGCAAAATGTAAGACCACGCATGGTATTTCATGTTATTACCGCACAAATAAATAAAAGTAGGTATATATGTTCCGACAGCAAAATCTTTATCTTTTGCTCTTTTCCTTATATTGGGCACAAGGTTTGCCTGTAGGTTTTATGACGCATGCCTTGCCTGTCATATTAAGAGCTCAAGGTGTATCTCTTGCCCATATTGGTGGTTTTGGGCTGCTCATGTTGCCTTGGTCAATCAAAATATTTTGGGCGCCGTGGGTAGATCGACATGCCATCTCGCATTTAGGTCACTATCGTAGCTGGATTTTACCTGCTCAGTTTTTGACGGTGGGTGTACTTTGTATTTTATCTTTTTTCCCTATACAAGTTTTAGATCAGCCTCTTTATCTCTTTATATTTTTTATTACCCTGTTATTTATGAACTTAACAGGCGCAACTCAAGATATCGCGACCGATGCTTTAGCGGTCAATTTATTGCAACACGATCAGCAACATTGGGGAAATACTTTTCAAGTTGTAGGTTCCCGACTTGGTTTTATTGTAGGTGGGGGAGCCGTGTTATGGTGCCTAGACTGGTTATCATGGCAACCAACTTTTCTATTATTAGCTGCTTTAGTATTTATTAATACCTTACCTATTTTACTATTTAAAGAGCCATCTCATACTTCTCATTCACCTCATCAATATAGCCAACCAAGTCTAGTTACAAAGATTAAAGCTTACTTGGGGTACTTCTCTCAAAATAAGGAACTTCGTTCTTGGTTAATCGTCCTTATAACTTTTAAGGTCGCAGATGGTTTAGCCGGGCCATTACTTAAACCTTTAATGGTGGATATGGGTTTAAGTTTTACTCAGATTGGTATTTACATCACCATGCTTGGGGCTGTTGCTGCTTTATTGGGGGCACTTATTGCTGGCTGGATGTTAAAACATATTTCTAGGTCCACAGCATTAATGACTTTTTCGATATTAAAAATTATGAGTTTAGGGGGCTATGCGTATTTGGCTTATGCTTATGAACAAAAGATAAAAATAAATGCATGGCTTATCTATGCCGTAAATGCCCTGGAAGATGCTTTTGCTGCCATGCTACTGGTTGTGATGTTAACTTTGGTTATGCATTACAGTCGAAAAAACTATGCGGGTACCGATTTTACTTTTCAGGTTTCAGTCATGGCGACAGTCAGTGGTGGTCTTTATAGCTTTAGTGGAGTCATTGCAGATGCGCTTGGTTATTTCCATTATTTGATAGCTATTGTCAGTATTGCGGTACTCTTTTTAATTCCTATTTACTTATGGAAAGCTGCCAAAACTGTATAAAAAATAATATTAAGTAGATGAAATAAAGAGACTTAAATATAACTAAGCTGCACTAAAAAATCATACTTATATTTTTAGCCAATCTTTTAAAAATGTATATTTTTGGCTATTTAAATGGCTTATTAATTGTGCCATCTTGTTTGGAAAGCAAAAGGAAGCTGCAAGGAGAAAAGTGGATGCGAATAACAAGAAAAATCATGTGAATCAAATAAGACTGGCAAAAAAATATTCATTTAGATTGGATATTAGCCTAAAGTCTAAAAAAGAATAATGAAATAATGATTTAATCATTCTATAAGATAAGAGAGTTGTGTAGGATTCGTTACAACATGAAGTTAAGGTAAAGGTTCTGTAAACCAAAAAGTAAATGCTGATTCTTTTGGACCGGAATTTTTAATCTTACCCAGCGTTAAAATTGGTTTTGATTGCGGTAATAAAATTAATGCAATCAAATTTGGAGGATGGTTGATTCTTTAGTGCTTAATGGTCACACGAATCAACTTGGCATGGACAGGCAGCATAAAATATATTTTTAGGAGTCTTTGATGGATCTATTCCTTAATCGTAAATCGTTTGTTGTTAAAAGTTTAGCTATTACAGTAACAGCTTTAATGATGAGTGGGGCAAATGCGGCAACTTCTGATAAAGAGGAAATTCGAAAGCTTCGTCAAGAAGTTGAAGCATTAAAAGCATTAGTTCAAGAACAACGTCAAGTACAGCAACAACAGCAACAAGTACAGCAGCAACAGCAAGTACAGTTAGCTGAAGTAAAAGCGCAACCTCAACCTGTGGCAGCACCTGCTTCTCCATTAGCAGGATTTAAGTCTAAAGCTGGCGCTGATGTGAACCTTTATGGTTTTGTTCGTGGCGATGCTAACTATATTATTGAAGGTGCAGATAACGACTTTGGTGATGTAAGTAAGTCAGACGGTAAAACACATGATAAATTACGTGCGACTGCTAAAACAACACGCCTCGGTTTAGATTTTAATACACCTGTTGGAGACGACAAAGTTGGTGGTAAAATCGAAGTCGATTTTGCTGGTTCAACCACAGATTCAAATGGCTCATTGCGTATTCGCCATGCTTATTTAACCTATAACAACTGGTTGTTTGGTCAAACGACTTCAAACTTCTTGGCTAACCATGCACCAGAAATGATCGACTTCTCGACAAACATTGGTGGTGGTACTAAACGTGTACCTCAAGTACGCTATAACTACAAACTAGGCCCAACTACACAATTATTTGTTTCTGCTGAAAAAGGTGATAGTACTACTTCGGTAACAGGTGATAGTATTAAGTATAGCCTACCAGCATTAACTGCTAAAATCACTCAAGGCTATGCAGAAGGCAGAGGTTCTGCTTCAGCTCGTGTTCTTGTAGAAAATTATAAATCACAACTTGCTGATGATGATAAAACTGGTTGGGGCGTTGCAGTTGGTACTGACTTTAAAGTGTCTGATCCTTTAAAACTCTTTGCTGACGCATCATATGTTGTGGGTGATAATAGTTACTTGTATGGTAGTAACTCTCCATACGCAGTAGATGGGAATTCTATTGAGCAAAATGAATTTGTAGCTGTACAAGTGGGTGGAACTTATAAGATTTTACCTAACTTACGTTCTACTTTAGCGTATGGTGCTCAGTTCTCTGATGATGGCACTGATTATGCGAGATTAAATGCCTCTGCAAATGAAAAAGTTCAACAAGCATGGATCAACTTTATCTATACGCCAGTTAAACCAATCGATTTAGGCGTTGAGTACGTAAACGGTAAGCGTGATACCTTTGCTGGTAAGTCTTACAAAGATAACCGTGTTGGTTTAATGGCTAAATATAGCTTCTAAGAACGATTTTTAGCTAAAAATAGAAAAGGCGAGGTTAAACTTATCCTCGTCTTTTTTATTTTTTAAATTTAAAAAATAATAATGAAATAAGGCCTCTAAATTAGATCATTTTTTATTTAAGTCATTTTTAAGTTTCAATTTCTACATTAAAGCATCATAAAAAGATTGTAGTCACTCACGATGCTGAATTTTTTTTCAACATTAAGAAATAAACAGATTTCTCTGTTTATGTTTAATCTCATTATAGCCATTTGGCTAGGTGCAATTTTAAATATTGGTTTTTATCATCAAGTTCATACTTTAACTCCATATTTTGGAGTAAAGGCTATTTTGTTTTTAGCTGCTACTCTCGTAATTCTTGTTGCTACCTATTATGCGGTTTTACAAATCTTAAATTGGAAATGGACTGCCAAAATCTTTGCAATTTTATTGATATTTATTGGTGGCTTTAGCTCTTATTTTGTAAACACATTGGGTGTCATTATTTCACCCGACCAAATTCAAAATATGGTGCAGACCGATGTTTCGGAAGTTACCGATCTAATCTCTTTACGCTTTGTTTTATGGACAATTTTTTTTGTTATTTTACCCATTTTTTTAATTACTCAAGTTAAATTTAAACAAGAAAAAGTATCACGGTTGTTATTGAAGAAAGTATTCTCACTGGTAGCTTCATTTGCAGTGGTCGGTGTTTTACTTTTTACCTACTATGTCGATTTCGCTGCAATATTTCGTGAACATCGTGATTTAAAAGGGATGATTTCACCGCAAAATAGTATTTCATCGCTTATGTCTTACTATCATAAGAAGGCTCCGAAGAAAAATCTGCCTCTCGTGATATATGGACAAGATGCTCATCAAGTTCAGCGAGTACAAAAGAACCTCCCTAAGTTAATGATACTTGTTGTAGGTGAAACGGCACGTGCCGAAAGTTTCTCTCTAAATGGGTATGCAAAAAATACGAACCCGGAGCTTTCTAAACAAGATATTTTCAACTTTTCGCAAGTGAGCTCATGCGGTACGGCAACAGCAGTTTCTGTGCCATGTATGTTCTCGGGTATGCCACGTGTAGATTATGATGAGCAATTAGCCAGTCACCGTGAAGGTTTACTAGATATTGCAAAACGTGCGGGTTACCAAGTGACTTGGATTGATAATAACTCGGGTTGTAAAGGTGCATGTGATCGCGTTGAGCAATACCAGATTCCAGAAAACTTAAAGAAAAAATGGTGTAAAGATGGCGAATGTTATGATGACATTCTCATTGACAGCTTAAAGCAGTATTTGGCTACTATTGCCAAAGATGATGATCGCCCACGTTTGATTGTTTTGCATCAGGTGGGTAGTCACGGGCCTGCATATTACAAGCGTGCGCCTGAGGCATATCAACCCTTTAAACCGACTTGTGATACGAATGCGATACAGGGCTGTTCGCAAACCGAATTGCTAAATAGTTATGATAATACAATCGTATATACAGACCATGTATTAAGCCAAATGATTAATACTCTAAAAGAAATATCAAAATATCAGACAGGTTTATGGTATTTATCTGATCATGGCGAATCAACCGGAGAACATGGTTTATATTTACATGGTTCACCTTATGCAATCGCACCGAGCCAACAAACACATGTACCAATGATTATGTGGTTCTCTGAAAGTTGGAAACAACATAATCTTGCTCAAGTGAATTGTTTAAGCCAACAAACTAAACAAAAGTTAAGTCAGGATAATTTATTCCCAAGTTTGTTAAGTTTGCTGGATGTAAAAACTCAGGTCATCAACCCTCAACTGGACATGTTGCACTCTTGTGCCCATGTAAACTAAAGCGAGCCTAGAACATGACAAAAATCTTGATGATTGAAGATGATTTTATGATTGCAGAATCAACGATCACGTTGCTGCAATATCATCAATTTGAGGTGGAATGGGTCAATAACGGTTTAGATGGTTTGGCTCAATTGGCGAAGACTAAATTTGATCTTATTCTTTTGGATTTAGGATTGCCTATGATGGATGGTATGCAAGTTTTAAAGCAGATCCGTCAAAGAGCAGCAACACCAGTATTAATTATTTCTGCCCGAGATCAATTACAAAACCGTGTCGATGGTTTAAATTTGGGTGCAGATGATTATTTAATTAAACCTTATGAGTTTGATGAGTTGCTTGCCCGTATTCATGCATTACTACGCCGTACTGGAGTAGAAGCTCAACTTGCGAGTCAAGATCAACAATTAGAAAGTGGTGATCTGGTTTTAAATGTTGAACAGCATATTGCGACGTTTAAAGGCCAACGCATTGATTTATCAAATCGTGAATGGGCAATCTTAATTCCACTTATGACTCACCCAAATAAAATCTTTTCTAAAGCCAACTTAGAAGATAAGTTATATGATTTTGATAGTGATGTGACCAGTAATACTATTGAAGTATATGTTCACCATTTAAGAGCGAAGCTGGGTAAAGATTTTATTCGAACCATCCGAGGACTGGGCTACCGTTTGGGGCAATCATAATTTAAAATTTCGGGACTTCATAAAAGTGCATTATTCATTAAAAAAACGACTAATTTGGGGCACCTCAATTTTCAGTGTCATCTTAGGTTGTATTTTAATTTTTAGTGCTTATAAGGTTGCACTTCAAGAAGTCGATGAAATTCTAGATACTCAAATGAAGTATTTAGCGGAAAGAACAGCTGAGCACCCTTTAAAAACTGTAAGCAGTAAGTTCGATTTTCATAAAACTTACCACGAAGAAGATCTGTTTATCGATATCTGGGCTTATAAGGATCAGGCCCATTTGTCTCATCATTTACATTTGCTGGTTCCACCTGTTGAGCAAGCGGGATTTTATTCTCATAAAACCGCTCAAGGTATAGTCAGAACTTATGTTTTACCTTTGAAGGATTACCAGATTCAGGTCAGTCAGCAAGAGAGGGTTCGTGAAGCTTTCGCTTGGGAGCTTGCGGGCAGTATGTTTATTCCGTATTTAATTATTTTACCTTTTGCAATATTTGCCTTAGCAGCCATTATTCGTCGTGGTTTAAAACCAATAGATGATTTTAAAAATGAGTTAAAAGAACGCGATTCCGAAGAACTCACTCCAATTGAAGTACATGATTATCCTCAAGAGCTTTTACCTACTATTGACGAAATGAATCGTCTTTTTGAGCGCATCTCTAAAGCGCAAAATGAACAGAAGCAATTTATTGCCGATGCTGCTCATGAACTACGAACACCTGTGACTGCATTGAACTTACAAACCAAGATTTTGCTAAGTCAGTTCCCCGAGCATGAATCATTGCAAAACTTAAGCAAAGGTTTGGCACGTATTCAGCATTTGGTGACTCAGCTTTTAGCATTGGCAAAGCAAGATGTAACTTTAAGTATGGTCGAGCCTACTGGATATTTTCAACTCAATGATGTGGCATTAAATTGTGTGGAGCAGTTGGTTAACTTGGCTATGCAAAAAGAAATCGATTTAGGTTTTGTTAGAAATGAACCCATCGAAATGCATAGTATTGAACCTACTGTACATTCGATTATTTTTAATTTAATTGATAATGCAATTAAGTACACCCCGCATCAGGGTGTTATTAATATTTCAGTTTATACCGATCCAGATCACTACGCATGTATTCAAATTGAAGATAGCGGTGCAGGAATAGACCCTGAAAATTACGATAAAGTCCTTAAGCGTTTTTATCGCGTGCATCACCATCTTGAGGTGGGAAGTGGTCTAGGTTTATCTATTGTAGATCGTGCAACTCAAAGGCTTGGTGGGACTTTAACTCTCGATAAGAGCTTAGAGCTTGGCGGTCTTTCTGTATTAGTGAAATTACCTAAAGTCTTACATTTACATGAAACAAGAGCGTGATTACGTAAGCTCTTGTTTCACTTGTTTTTCGAACTCAAAACGATGAATACAAATCGCATAAAATAAAATATTTATTGCCCAAACGACCCAGCCTGTCCATAAGTTATGGCTTAGGAAATGTGCTCCTCGCATCATTTGCGCCCAACCCATCATGAAACCTAATAAAATACCGGAGAATAAATAAAAGTAAGCACGTTTAGGTTGTTCAAGACGATAAACAAAATATCCTGTCATTAAAATAAAACCTGCACTTGCATGACCGCCTGGAAAACAATGGCCATGTTTAGCGCTAAAGTCCCAAATATAGCTTCCTAAAGTATTAGGGTGAACCATATTCCAAGGGCAGGCGTGAGCAGATTGTGATTTTATTAGGCCAACTATACTGCTACCGAGCATACTGACAAAAAACATATAGCCATATTGCCAGCGATAAGGTTTTAATTTTTTTAATTTAAATGACGCAAGCCATAAACCAAAAAAGATAACATAAACGGCGGTGATGATTTGTTTTACAATTTCATGATTAAGTCTTTCAAGATACCAATTGTCCCGATTGAAAAAATGACCTGTTGAATCAATCCAAGGTTGGATGAGGTACATATCAATCTTCCCACCGACTGGAAATACAAATAGAAGAATAAAAAAACTGAAAAAAAGAAAGAGAATATTAATTTGGAAAAAAAGTTTTTGATTAGTCATTCTGATGCAATATCAATCGACAATAGGTGCGACTAATTACATAAAATTAACCTTAAATTGCTCTTAAACTATATTAGTGAAAGAAGTTCAATTTTCCATAAAAAATAAAAAAGCGACGAGTAGTATCGTCGCCTTAAGCACTTTAGAAAGTATTAAAACATACCTTCTTCAGAGTTTGCTGAGATCTTATGAATAGATAAGTCTGCACCACGGAACTCATCTTCTTGAGATAGGCGAATGCCAATGGTCGCTTTAAGGATGCCATAAACAATGAAACCGCCAGCCAGTGCAATGGCAATCGCGAGTGCTGTACCGATGAGCTGAGAGATGAATGATACGCCGCCTAAACCACCTAGCCATTTTTGACCAAAAATACCTACGGCAATACCACCAAATGCACCGCATACACCATGTAGCGGCCAGACACCAAGAACGTCATCAACTTTGAGTTTGTTTTGGGTATAGGTGAATAGATACACGAACATGGCACCCGCTGCACCACCAATCACAAGAGCACTGACTGGATGAACAATGTCAGAACCTGCGCAAATAGCGACTAAACCCGCAAGTGGACCGTTGTGTAAGAAACCAGGGTCATTTTTTCCAATCGCATTTGCTGTAATCGTTCCGCCGACCATTGCCATAAGGGAATTAATCGCAACGAGACCAGAGATTGCGTCAACACGCTGAGCACTCATCACGTTAAAGCCAAACCAGCCTACAATCAAAATCCATGAACCAAGTGCCAAAAATGGAATAGAAGAAGGTGGGTGAGCACTTACACGACCATCTTTCTTATAACGGCCAGAACGTGCGCCCAACAATATGACAGCAGCAAGTGCAATCCAACCGCCCATAGCATGTACTACGACTGAACCGGCAAAATCATGAAAAGCTGCGCCAAAAGTTGTTTCTAACCACTTTTGCAGACCGTAGTTGCCATTCCAGACCATTCCCTCGAAGAACGGATAAACCAGTGCAACCAATGCGAGTGTGGCAATCGCTTGTGAACGCATTTTTGCGCGTTCTGCAATACCGCCAGAAATAATGGCAGGAATGGCCGCAGCAAAAGTGAGTAAGAAAAAGCAACGCATGAGGTTATAACCATGATCATTGGATAAAACCGTACCATCATGAAAGAAGTGCTGACCATACGAAATGTAGTAGCCAACAAAGAAATATGCGATTGCGGAGAGGGCAAAGTCAGTCAGAATTTTACTAAGCGCGTTCACCTGATTTTTGTGGCGAACTGTACCAAGTTCCAAGAATGCAAAACCTGCGTGCATGGCAAGAACCAAAACTGCACCAAGTAATAAGAAAAACAGATCTACATTTTGCATAGCATGCTCGAAAAAAGTGCTAAATTCCATTTTGGAACAAATCTGGGTCTGTAAATTGCACCAAAATAGATTTAAGGAATCTAAAAACCTAAGTTTGTCGAAACAAACTCAATTGCATAAAAGTGAATATGCAATAAGCGCACCAATTTGGATTGAAATAGAGGATTTTGGCGATAAATGGTGCGTTGATTTATTCAAGATAGGGCAATAAGGGCACTTTTTACGTTACAAGTCATCTAATATGTTGATAAATTGATCTGAAAGAGATCGTTATTAAATTTTTAAAAATTATCTATATTCAATTAATGATCGGACCAAACCTCTTGAGCAACTTCAATAAATGCTTTTACGGCTGGACTGATGTGTTTCTTATTTTTTACTGCAAGACCAATAGAACGTTTAAGGTTTGGTTTAAATGGTCGTTTAACTACGTTTGGATAAAGCGAGAGTAACTCTTTGGTGATTACCATATCAGAGACAATCGAATTCCCTAACTGGTTGTGGACCATACTCACAATGCTTAGAATTTGTGAAACATAAAATTTGATATCTGGTTTGACATTAAAATTTTTTAAAATTAATTCGACCTGATGTCGACTACCCGCCATTGTCATAATGAAAGGACAATTTTCTAGCTGTGCTGGATCAATATAGAGTTGCTGCGCGAGCGGGTAACCACTCGGAATTAGGGCCACAAAACGATCTTCAATTAAGGGAAATGTATCAAAACGCTCATCTGGCATAATCAAAAAACCAACTTCGATGCGTCGCTCTAATAACCACTGAGCAACTTCTTTATCCTCACCTTCATCGATATAAATTTCGATTTTTGGGTAGCGTTGCCGAAAGGTTTCTAAAATTTCAGGCAATAGATAAATAGAGGATGAAGCTCCAAAAGAACCGATACGTAATGTGCCTTCATTTAAACCATGAATGGCAGCTACTTCTTTTTCTAAGGTATCGGAAATACTCAACAGCTCTTTTACATGGGTTAATAACTGCTGACCTGTCGTCGTCAGCTCAATATCGCTTTGAGTTCTTGAAATCAGGTTAATGCCCCATTGTTGTTCTAATGATTTAAGCGCATGGGAAACTGCCGACTGTGAAATTCCCAGCTTTTCTGCGGTAGCTGTAAAGCTTTTTAGTTCAGCAATGAGTGCGAAAATTTCAAGCTGGGTAAATGTCATGTTGTACTTATTATGAGTAAAAACTCATTTTATCATGAGTTTTCATTATCTTTAATATATGAGTAAGCCAAGCTAATTGCCGAAACAGTAAGCCTCAACAAAACTCGAGTAAAGAAATGAATAGTATTGTTTTATCTCTTTTTCCTTTAGTTGCATTAATTGCATCGGGATACTTATTTAAAAAATATCGTTTTTTTAGCGATGAGTTTTGGGCTGGGGCAGAGAAGCTCAATTACTATATTTTATTCCCCGCTTTGCTTTTTAGTACGCTCTCGACTGCAAAAATTGGCTTAAAAAGCTTGAGTACAGCCATCATTGCGATGTTGATTGTAGTTTTGGCAGTCACCGCCTTTTTATACATACTTCGAATGTTTTGGCACATACCACCCGCACGTTTTGGTGTGCATGTACAAAGTATGGTTCGCTTTAATACCTATATTGGTTTGGCTCTAGTCACTTCGCTTTTTAAAAGTGAAGGAATGGCAATTCTGGCAATTTTATTAGCGCTTTGTATTCCGCTTGTGAATGTTATTTCGGTGCTCGCTTTAACGTCTAAAGAACACATGGCAATTAAACCTGTTTTGATTGCTCTTCTTAAAAATCCATTAATTGCATCGTGTGTAGTCGGGGCAGCAGTCAATGCACTTCACCTCCCGATTTGGGAAGGCTTTACTCAGTTTATTAAGCTTTTTTCAGTGTCGAGTTTGCCACTAGGTTTGTTATGTGTTGGCGCAGCTTTACAGTTTATGCAAATTAAAAAAGACATTGTGGTATTGGCGGCAGATACGTTTGCTCGACTTTTAGCAGTACCTGCTTTGGCTTATATGGTCTGCATGTGGTTTGATTTACCAAGCTTGCAAACTCAAATTTTAGTTATTTTCTTTGCGCTACCGACTGCTTCTGCTTCATACATTTTAACCAAAGTTTTGGGTGGCGATAGTCAGCTCATGGCAGCCGTAATTAGCTTTCAAACGTTATGCGCCGCCGTGACTTTGCCACTAGTGATTTGGTGGATTTCTTGAGATATAAATCTTTAGTCTGACTCGTATTTAAAGAAGGCTTTGCTACCTTCCTCATATAATTATTGCTACACTTTTTTCTTTTTCGGGTGGATGAGTATGTCCTTTGATCTCAAAGTGAGCTTGCAGCAAAGGTCTGAACCATCTGCACAGCAGAAAAAACTGAATCGCCTGATTGATAAAATAGAACAGCAAAAAGTTAGCCTGAGCGCTTGGCAAAATGCACAAGCTGAGATTCAACAGCACATACGACAAAAACTGATGCCTGTGTATAGCGATTTGCATGCGGTGCTATTTCAACAGTTAGAGCAACTTTGGAATATGTTACATAGCCATGAGTTTTCCAAAGCAGACATGCAACAACTCGATGAAAAAAATGCCCAGCTTGCACAAATGTTGAAACGCTCCAAAATGCTATCTGCTGAACAGTTGGAGCTAGTGAAGCAGATCGATACTTTTTATCAGCAGCATGCAGGGGAATCGGTAAAAAAGAATAAAAAAGCTCAGCCAATAGAATTTGAATATGAAGAAAATGCTGATAAAGGTTCAGAGTTTGAAGAAGAATTTGAAAAGTACGCTGCTGAGCAACAACAAGCGCGGGAACAAGCTAAACAGCAAAGACAACAACAGAAACGTGAACAAGCTGAGCAAATGGCAGCGCAGTCACTTAAAACAGTCTATTTAAAAATTGCCGCGATGATTCACCCAGACCGTGAGCAAGATGAAACTAAAAAATTAGAAAAAACGGAGCTGTTCCAACAGGCAAGTCAGGCTTATGAAAAGCAGGATTTGTTTTATTTACTCAAACTCCAGTTACAGCTTGAACAGAATAAAGGGCTAGGCGCTAAAGAATTATCTGCCGAACAGTTGCGATTTTATAAACTTGCTTTGGATGCACAAAGTCAGCAGCTTGAAAGCCAAATTACTGAGATTTTGGATTCTTTTCAGTTAGCAAAGAATGTGAAAGCAGAATATGTAAATATTAGTGATGTGTATAAAGCTATAGATGCTGACTGTGCTGAGCTAAAGCAGCAGGTGAAGTGGGAAAAGGAACGTTTAAAGCATATGAAAAAAGTGAGAGGGGTGGAGATGTTGTTGGGGCATGGGGTGCTTTAATCAGTTTCTAGGTTTTATGTGCAGCCATGAGACTACCGATGATTTGATAAGGTATAAATTCTGAAATAGGAAATCGTTGAGATTGGATTTTTTATAAAATATAGTGTGGAAATTATAAAAATTAAAAGATCGGATTTATGAATGAAAAATTTATTCAATTATCAAGAGAACTTAAACATAGACCTATTTTAGAAAAGGCTTTAGTTCATTTTCCTAACTTACCTTTAATTGCTATAGATTGCGGCTGTGGTGCTGGCAATGAATCTGCTTATCTACTCTCAAAGGGATTTAATGTTCATGCTTTTGATATTTCAATTGATGCACAAAAAGTCTGTACTGAGCGATTTAAAGATGAGTCTAGATTTAGTTTTTATCATGAATCTTTTGAAGACTTTAATTTCCCATCTGCAAGCTTAATTATTGCCTCATCAAGTCTATTCTTTTGTGAGCCAAGCTATTTTTATAGTGTAATTAAACGAATTATAAATGCGCTTCCTGAAGGCGGAATTCTGGTAGCTGATTTATTGGGGACTCAAGATGAATGGGTTGCTAGAGAACCTGCAAAATTTATAGGATTTACTTATCAAGATATAGCTGATCTATTCTTATATGATTTTAATTTATTGTTTCATAAAGAAATGAATGAAAATCTTCCTTTGTTGAGTGGTCATATAAAATCATGGCATCTCCATATGCTGATTCTACAAAAAAAGTAATTTTTAAATATAGAAAACCCAGGACCTGCTTGCACAGATTCTGGGTTCGTTTAACTAATTAAATTAAAGCGCAGCAATTTGCTCCATATTCGCTTTAACTTTCTCTAACTGAGCAGCAAACTCAGCAAGCTTCGCTTTTTCACCTTCAACAACCGCTGCTGGTGCTTTAGAAACAAAGCCTTCATTTGCAAGTTTATTTGCAATTTGGTCGTGTTGCTTTTGGATTTTATCCAAGTCTTTTTGCAAACGGCCAAGCTCAGCTTTAGGGTCAATTAAGCCTTTCATTGGTACAAATACCGATGCATGACCTACAACACTGGAAGAAGAAAGCGGTGGTTCTTGGTCTTTACCTAAGAACTCAATACTTTCGACTTTAGCCAATGCTTTGAACAATGCTTCAATACGAGTAATTTGTTCACGTTCAGCATCAGAAATGTTTTGAAGTAATACTGGTAATAAACGCGCATTACCTAAGCCCATTTCACCGCGAATGTTACGTACCGCACCAATCAAACCTTGAAGCCATTGCATATCTGCTTCAGCTTGTTCATTGATTTTTGCTTGCTCAGGAATAGGGTATTGAGCAGTCATAATTGTTGGGCCGCCTTGACCAAGCATTGGTGCAAGTGTTTGCCAGATTTCTTCTGTCAAATATGGCATTAATGGATGAGCTAAACGTAAAGAAGCTTCCATCACAGCAAGCAATACACGGCGTACTTCAGCTTTACGCTCTTCTGAAACTTCTGCATCGTTCAGAACTGGTTTAGTTAACTCAACGTACCAGTCACAGTATTCATTCCAGATAAAGTCATAAATCGCTTGAGCAGCAAGGTCTAAACGATACGTTGCAAACGCTTGGTGTACAGCAGCTTCAGCTTTTTGCAGACGGCTGATAATCCATTGTTCTGGAAGTTCCCAAAGATCAGGACGAGCATCGGTACCAACAGTTTGGCCTTCAACATTCATGAGAACGAAACGAGTTGCGTTCCAGATTTTGTTACAGAAGTTACGGTAGCCTTCAACACGTTTTAAGTCGAATTTGATGTCACGACCCGTGTTTGCAAGGGCACAGAACGTGAAACGAACTGCGTCAGTACCATAAGCATTAATGCCTTCTGGGAATTCTTTACGCGTTGATTTTTCAATCTTCGCAGCATCTTTCGGGTTCATGAGGCCAGTCGTACGTTTTGCGACTAAGCTTTCTAAATCAATACCGTCAATCAAGTCTAATGGGTCAAGAACGTTACCTTTAGACTTCGACATTTTCTGACCTTCACCATCACGTACCAAGCCGTGAACGTAAACCGTCTTAAATGGAATTTGAGATGAACCATCTTCATTTTTCATGAAGTGCATGGTCATCATGATCATACGGGCAACCCAGAAGAAGATAATGTCAAAACCAGTCACCAACACATCAGTCGGGTGGAAAGTTTTGAGTTCAGGCGTTTGTTCTGGCCAACCTAAGGTAGAGAATGTCCAAAGTGCAGATGAGAACCATGTATCAAGTACGTCTTCGTCTTGTTTAAGCTCAACATCAGCCGCGATGTTATTTTTCGCGCGAACTTCTTCTTCGCTACGGCCAACATAGATGTTGCCATCAGCATCGTACCAAGCTGGAATACGGTGACCCCACCAAAGCTGACGTGAAATACACCAGTCTTGAATGTCACGCATCCATGCCATGTACATGTTGCTGTACTGCTCTGGAACAAACTTAATACGACCATCTTGAACCGCTTCAATTGCAGGCTCTGCAAGAGGCGCAATTTTTACGTACCATTGGTCAGTTAATAATGGCTCAATAATCACGCCTGAACGGTCACCGCGTGGCGCTTTTAAGTCATACGGTTGGATTTGGTCTAACCAGCCTTCAGCTTCCGCTTGAGCAACTAATTTTTTACGTGCTTCAAAGCGCTCTAAACCAGCATAATCTGCAGGGGCAGTAATAGTTTTAGATATTTGTTCACCAGCTTTGGCAATATATTCAAACTCACCTAAAACTTCGGCGTTTTTGTTGAAGATATTAATGATTGGCAAGCTATTGCGTTTACCTAACTCATAGTCGTTAAAGTCATGAGCAGGGGTGATTTTTACACAACCAGTACCGAAGTCTTTTTCAACGTAGTCGTCAGCAACGATCGGAATTAAACGACCAGTAATTGGCAATACAATATTTTTACCAACAAGGTGCGCATAACGCTCATCTTCTGGGTGAACAGCAACAGCAGTATCACCAAGTAAAGTTTCAGGACGAGTCGTTGCAACTACGAGATAGTCTTTGCCATCTTGAGTTTTAACTGATTTATCTTCAAAGAAATATTTAAAGTGCCAAAGTGAGCCTTTTTCTTCTTTGCTTTCTACTTCAAGGTCAGAAAGAGCAGTTTGAAGTTTAGGGTCCCAGTTTACAAGGCGCTTACCGCGGTAAATTAAACCGTCTTCGTGCAATCGAACGAAT
The DNA here is from genome assembly GCF_031196675.1 of Acinetobacter sp. 148. Taxonomy (NCBI): domain Bacteria; kingdom Pseudomonadati; phylum Pseudomonadota; class Gammaproteobacteria; order Moraxellales; family Moraxellaceae; genus Acinetobacter; species Acinetobacter sp. 148. The sequence goes on from NZ_JAVIMT010000005.1 coordinate 182,957, forward strand.
ACTTCTTTAACGGCGTTTGATAAACCTTCATCCATCGTGAAGCGTTCACGTGACCAGTCTACAGACGAACCTAAACGGCGAATTTGTTTGGTAATTGTGCCGCCAGATTGCTCTTTCCATTCCCAAACTTTTTCGATGAACTTTTCACGGCCTAAGTCGTGACGAGTGATACCTTGTAAGCCAAGTTGACGCTCAACAACCATTTGAGTTGCAATACCAGCATGGTCAGTACCCGGTTGCCACAAAGTGTTTTTACCCATCATACGGTTATAACGGGTGAGGGCATCCATAATGGCATTGTTAAAGCCATGGCCCATGTGCAAACTACCAGTGACGTTTGGTGGTGGAATCATGATACAGAATGATTCACCGTGACCAGAAGGTTTGAAGTAACCTTGTTCTTCCCACGTTTTGTACCACTTCTTTTCGATCTCGGTTGGATCGTAAGTGGTGGCAATATTTTGAGCGGTTTGAGCGTCAGTCATAGTAGCTTAGATCGAATATGCATAAAAAATTGCATCTATTGTAGCAAAAAATTGCCTCGAAATTAATGTGCTGAAAACAGATAAACGGTTTTGTATTTTTTTCAAAAAACGGTAGATTTATGAAGCATGGATCACAATTTAATCGTGTAGCGGCACGGCAGAAAAATTACAAAAGAATTGAAAAGGGATGCGACACATGAGCTACAAAGTTTTTTTAAAGATTTCCGATTCAACCTATACCCAGTTTGCTTCAATTCGAGAGAAATTACATGCTGGGGTAAGAGAAAGCCAGTCGAAAGTATTGGGGGATGTTCTTTCCGATTTGTCGTGTGAAATTATTGAGCAAGTTTTCTCTGTATTGTTAAAGGATGAGCAAGACAACTCTACTATGACTCAAAAACAGCGGTATGAGTCCGAGAAAGTTCTTCGGCAAATTTTAGATACTTTCCGAAAATATATGCCTTGGTCAGTCTCTTTTTTCGGTAATGAACGACTATTACCTTTAGTTGATTATATGACCTCACTCATGAAAGAACGTGAGCAAGAGGTTTATATTACATACCCGATCACACCTCAACTTGTACAACAGGCCCAAACACTGACTGAACAAATACGTGAGGGCAATATGCAAAGCGTAGAAAAAGCTTTTCAGACCTTAATTCAAATTGTGGATTTAGGTGTAACAAGCCTAGTACGTGAACCTAAAAAACGTTTAAAATTTAATTTGGTTGTCGATAAAACCCTAAATGGGGTCATTAATATGACAACGCATTTGGGCTATAAACGTTTGGAAAAATTGGGGACGCAGGTTGATCAAATGACCGCAACTCACTATATCAACCACTTTTTGGCCTTCATGCATCAAGCAGCATAATTTAAAAAGATAATAGGAAGTTAAAATGGCCAAACTTGATACTTTGCAAAATAAAGTGGTGTGGATTACGGGAGCCTCTTCCGGTTTAGGTAAAGCTTTAGCTGGTGAGTTTGCTTTGCAAGGTGCTCAAGTGATTTTAACTTCGCGTCGCTTTGAAGAGTTAGAAGAAGTTCGCGTTGGTTTACTCCATCCGGATCAGCACTTGTCGGTAGTTGCAGACATTACCAATCAAGAGCAAGTTCAAGAGGCTTATGAGCAGATTTTAAAAGCAAAAGGACGAATTGACTGGCTTATTAATAATGCGGGTTTAAGTCAACGTGCTCTTATTCAAGACACCACAATGGCAACAGAACGCGCCATTATGGAAGTCGATTATTTTTCACAAGTCGCTTTAACTAAAACCGTATTACCGACCATGCTAAAACAAAAGTCTGGCCGAGTCGTATTTGTCTCTAGTGTAGCAGGGCTTTTAGGTACGCAGTACCGTGCCAGTTATTCGGCTGCTAAAGCTGCTATTCACATGTGGGCCAACAGTTTACGTGCCGAGGTTGCCGATCAGGGCGTTGAAGTTTCGGTTATTTTCCCGGGCTTTGTAAAAACTAATGTTTCGTTTAATGCACTAAATGGTGCAGGGCAACCTCAAGGCCATCAAGATGAAGCAATCGAAAATGGACTAGAAGCCGATGTTTTTGCAGAACAGTCAGTTAAGGCATTAATGCAAGGACAGGAATATATTGTAGTGGGCGGTACTAAAGAAAAATTAGGCGTGATGGTTTCCCGTATGTCACCGAAACTACTCTATAAAATGATCCGGAAAACAAAAGTGAAATAAAAAAAAGATTTCGCCGTGCTAAATTGATGGAAAAACCCGCATAGAAGGTTCACCATGGATCAAGACTACCATCGTATTTTAGAGGTCATTACGCGTTTTCAATTGGTTTTTGACCAGAAAAATTGGGATGCGTTTGATGAGTTGTTAGCCGATCAACTTGAGGTGGACTATTTGCAGTTTAGAGGGGAGCCTTTATGTGTGGTGTCTTGTCATGAATATAAAGGTTCACGGCAACAAGCTTTGTCACATTTGCGGCTACAGCACAATTTAAGCAATCCTCTTATTCGGATTGAACAAGACCAAGCATGGTTAGAATGTAATTATCAAATTTATCGTTTTTCGGAAAATGATTATTTTCATTCTTTTGGTCGCTATTATTTTACTTTGGCAAAACAACGGGGCATATGGAAAATTACCGGAATTTGCCAACACTTAACTAAAAATATTGGCAATCCGCGTATACATTTTTCTGCTATGGGTCAGTTTAATCTTTGACTGCTGTTCCGTAGGCAAATACCTCTACCATTCCACCTTGCATACCCAGTTCGGTTGTACTCAGCCGAACTCCCATAATGTGATTGGCACCGACACTTTGAGCTTGTTGTTTTAGTCGTACAATCGCCTCGCGGCGAGCACGTTCAACAATACTTTCATAACTGGTCAGCCGACCACCTAAAATATTTTTTATAGAGGCCAGCACATATTTAAAGTAGTCATGCGAAATAACCACATTACTGCTAATAAAATGACCCAACTGGTCGCTTGTGGCAAAACGATTGGTATCAATTCTGATATGGGCAAATCGTTGCTCTTTTTCTAGAAGTTCATTTAAATGTTTTCGTTCAATATGGCGGCCAAAAGCCCAACCAATACTGAAAAGAATGAGAAAAATAACAAGCTGAAAAATAAGATTTTCCATTTTCTACCTATGCACTAAATGGATCGGGTAGATGAGGTGTTTGAGGCTGCACAACTACTGCTGTGCCATATACGAATAATTCAGAAGCACCTTGGGCAATATTTGAAGTTGAAAAACGAATACCCACAATTGCATTGGCACCAAGTTGCTGGGCTTTTACAATCATACGTTGCATAGCCTCTTGGCGAGATTCTTCTAATAATTCGGTATAACCCGTAAGTTCACCACCTACAATATTTTTTAAACTTGCCATCAAGTCGCGACCCACATGCTTACTACGGACGGTACTCCCGTAAACAACATCAAGCTGCTTTAAAATTTGGTGGCCTGGAACACTTTCTAAATTACTTAATAACATTGTTTTTTATCAAACTAAATTTCTTAAGCTTTCAAGATAAAAAATATTCAGATGAGTTGCAATAAAAAAGCCCACCGAAGTGAGCTTTTATAAGAAAGTGATTTAAAACTTATTGCTTTTTAAGTTCAGCACTAGATGGTTGGTGTACCACTGTATCTGAAGTATTTGCTTTTAAACCACCACCTAGAGTTTTGTATAACTCGATTTGGTTGTTTAAGTTTGCTTGTTGAAGCAATAACAAACCTTGTTCAGCTGCATATGAAGAACGCTGCGCATCAAGAACAGTCAAGTAACTATCAATACCAGCACGGAAGCGGGCATTTGAGAGTGTGTAGTTGCGGTTAGTCGCTTCTACTAGACGTTGTTGTGCTGTTAAACGCTCACCAATGTTGGCACGAGTTGCAAGCGCGTCATTAACTTCACGGAACGCAGATTGAACTGATTTTTCATAATCAGACAATGCAATTTTCTGATCGGTTTCAGAAATTTTTACATTGGCACGGCGTGTACCCCAGTCAAAGATTGGTAAATCTAAGCTTGGACCAACTGACCATACAAAACCACCAGACTTAAATAGATCACTTAAGTCAGTTGATGCATAACCAGCCGAACCCGTTAAGCTAATGGTTGGGAATAAACGTGCTTTTGCAGCACCGATATTCGCACCCGCAGCGCTTAAGTTGTATTCAGCAGCTTTTACATCCGGACGGTTATTTAACAAGTCACTTGGTAAACCGGCAGTAAACACATTTTGTTGAGCAATGCGTTTCACAGGTTGTGTAGGTAACAAGTTTTGTGGAACAGGTTGGCCTACAAGCAAGTTCAACAAGTTTTGTGCTTGGGCAATTTGAGTTTTGTAGTTCGCTACATCATTGCGCGCAGTTTCTACGGAAATCTGTGCTTGACGTAATGGAACTTCACTGTCGATACCTACATCAAAACGTTTTTTGTTGAGATTGTAAGAATCTAACTGTGCTTTAAGCGTTTGCTCTGCCAGTCTTAAGTTTGCTGTTGCAAACGAATAATTTAACCATGCTTGAGCAACTTGGCTAATCAGACTGATTTGAGTCGAATCACGAGCACTTTGTGTTGCAAGATAACTATCTAAAGCAGCATCTTTGAGGCTACGAACACGACCCCAGAAATCTAGCTCATAAGCAGTTACACCCAAACCTACTTGATAAGTAGAGTAGGGGTTATTCGGATCACGGCTTTGAGAAACCTGACGAATTGCACTACCACTTGCACCGATTGTTGGAAGCTGGTTGTTCTGTGTAATCTGATATTGCTGTTGAGCACGTTCAATATTGAGCGTTGCTGTACGTAAGTCACGGTTATTGGCAAGAGCCAAATCAATCACTTCAAGCAAACGCGGGTCAGCAAAGAACTGTTTATAACCCTGTTCAGCAATAGACGTACCAGAAGCGCTGTTATATGCATAGCTTTGTGGTATATCGGTTTTCACGACTGGTTCTGGGCCGCGCATGCTTTGACAAGCTGCCAAAGCAAGCGCAAGTGCAGATACCGCAATGCTACGACCTGAAATAGACCATACTTTTTGCATCACGATTTATGCTCCTGAGTGTTTATGGTTTTTGGTTTGTACTTAAAGATACTACGAATCCACACATAGAATACAGGGATAAAGAAGATACCTAAGAACGTCGCGCTGAGTACGCCACCAAGTACACCAAAGCCTACAGAGTGCTGACTTCCTGCACCGGCACCTGTTGAAAGTGCAAGTGGAAGTACACCGAAACCGAAGGCAAGGGTGGTCATGATAATTGGACGTAAACGCATTTTTGCAGCATGTAAGGTTGCATCAAGTAGATCTTCACCTTTTTCCTGCAATTCTTTTGCGAATTCAACAATCAAGATCGCATTTTTTGCAGAAAGACCGATAACCGCAATAATCGCTACCTGGAAGTAAATGTTATTTGAGAGATTTGGATCTCCTTTAATAATCATGCCCAAGTAGGTCAATACGATTGCACCAATGACACCAAGTGGTACCACAAGTAAAACCGAGAACGGAATTGACCAGCTTTCATATAGTGCAGCCAAGCAAAGGAATACGATTAACAATGAAAGTGCGTATAAGAACGGCGCTTGAGCACCAGACTCACGTTCTTCAAGTGATAAGCCTGTCCATTCATAGTCGAAACCTTGTAAGCCCATAGACGGTAACTTACCAATAATTTCTTCCATTGCTTTCATGGCATCACCAGAGCTCACGCCAGGTGCAGGTGTACCTTGAATGTTAACTGATGACACGCCGTTATAACGTTCGAGACGTGGAGAACCATACGTCCATTCGCCTGTAGCAAACGCCGAGAATGGAACCATCTCACCTTTGTTATTACGTACATACCATTTGTTTAAGTCTTCAGGCATCATACGGCTGCCCGCATCACCTTGAACATAAACTTTTTTCACACGACCACGGTCAACGAAATCGTTAATGTATGAGCCACCCCATGCAATACGCATTGTATTGTTGATTTCGGCAATACTAACGCCCATAGCACCAGCTTGAGCCTGATCTACATTAATTTGATACTGAGGAGTATCTTCCTGACCATTTGGACGCACACCTACAAGACGTTTATCTTGTGATGCCAAACCTAAAATCGTATTACGAGCTGCAATCAGTTTCTCATGGCCTTGACCACTTGAATCTTTAAGCTGCAAGTTAAATCCGGCAGTTACACCAAGTTCAGGCATTGCTGGAAGCTGTAACGGCATAACGTATGATGCATCTTTAATGATCATATTTAATGCCATACCACGCTGAATCAATGAACCAATTTGAGTTTCTGGTGTCGTACGTTTGCTCCAGTCTTTCAACTTAACGAAGCCAATACCCGCGTTTTGACCAACACCTGTGAATGAGAAACCAGAAACAGTGAAAATAGATTCCACGGTATCTTTTTCATTCATAAAGAAGTTAGTCATGGTGTCAATCACTTTACCGGTACGGTCAAGCGTTGCATTTGGTGGTAATTGTACAAGTGTCATGACCACACCCTGATCTTCTTCTGGTAAGAATGAAGACGGGAGTTTTTGGAACAAGAAGACTAAAAGGGCAACTACAACAGCATAGAGCACGCCAGAGAAGATTTTGCCTTTAAGCATGCGGCTAACACCATTTTGGTAGCTATGCGACATGCGGTCAAAACCATTGTTAAAGCTTCTAAAGAAACGCGCAAAGATATTATTGCTTGGTTCTTTATTAGGATCATGCTGTTTCAAGATAGTTGCACAAAGTGCCGGTGTGAACGTCAACGCTACAATTAACGACAGAACCATTGCAGTTACAAGGGTAATCGAGAACTGGCGGTAAATTACACCTGTTGTACCACCAAAGAAAGCCATTGGTACGAATACCGCTGTCAATACGCTGGTAATACCTACTAACGCACCAGAAATCTGCTGCATTGAGCGAGAAGTGGCGGTAACCGGATCGGTATGGTCTTCACTCATCACACGTTCAACGTTTTCGACTACAACAATGGCGTCGTCGACCAGAAGACCGATTGCCAATACCATAGCGAACATGGTTAAGGTATTAATTGAGAAGCCAAAGATATTAATGACCGCAAATGTACCTAATACAACTACTGGAACTGCAAGCGTTGGAATAATCGTTGCACGCCAGTTTTGTAAGAATAGGAACATGACAATGAATACCAAAATCACGGCTTCAATTAATGTGTGTACTACACTTTCAATTGAAAGACGGATAAATGGAGTCGTGTCATAAGCCAGTTTATCTGCAAGACCTGTTGGATAGTTCTTACGTAGTTCAGATAAACGTTGTTCAACTGCTTCGGCTGTGTCGAGTGCGTTAGCACCTGTTGCAATTTTAATTGCAAGACCAGCTGCCGGTTTACCGTTAAACTTCGAGTCGAATTGATAGTTATCCGAACCTAATTCTACGCGAGCAACATCTTTTAATCGAACCTCAGCACCTGATGCTGTGTTCTTTAAGAAGATATTTTTAAACTGTTCAGGAGTCTGCAATAAGCTTTGTGCATTTACTGTTGCGTTAAGAACTTGACCTTGTACAGCCGGAGCACCACCTAACTGACCTACGGCAACTTGCGAGTTCTGCGCTTGTAAGGCAGTTGCAATATCACTAGGCGTAAGTTGATAGCTTGTTAATTTAGCTGGATCAAGCCAGATACGCATTGCGTATGAGCCACCGAAGACCTGTACCTCACCAACACCGGCAACACGGCTAAGCGGTTCTTTAATTGACGAGTTTACATAGTCTTTAATATCAGAGTCTGACAGGTTGTTATCTGGTGAATAGAATGCAATAACTTGCAAGAAGCTCGCACCAGATTTAGTAACTGTTACACCTTGACGTTGTACATCTTCAGGTAAAAGCGCAGTTGCAGATTGCAATTTGTTTTGAACTTGAACCTGTGCAATATCAGGGTCAACACCTTGTTCAAAGTTTAATTGAATAGATGCCTGACCATTACCAGCACTGTTAGATGAAATATAACGTAAGCCATCAAGACCATTCATTTGTTGTTCAATGATCTGGGTTACAGTATTTTCAACTGTTTCAGCCGATGCACCAGGATAAGTCGCAGCAATCGTTACGGTTGGTGGTGCAATCGTTGGATATTGTGCAATAGGCATTTTTGTTAGCGTAAGAATACCCGCCAACATAATGACTAATGCAATCACCCACGCAAATATGGGGCGATGAATAAAAAATTGTGCCATTCAATCTACCCCTTATGCATTTGAAGCTGCTTTCTGTTCTGCTTGAGGTTTACCTGATTGAGCCGGTTTCGCAGCATTTGGTGCTGCACCTTGAGAGTTTGCTGGTTGAGCTTGATAAGGTTTTGCTGATACTTCTTGCCCTTCTTTAACTTTGGCAACACCATCAACAATGACTTTATCGCCGGCTTTTAAGCCGTTAGTCACAATCCAGTTTTGTCCTTGAACACCAGAGGTTTCAACAGGACGGCTCTCAACAACCCCTTTAGCATTAACAAGCATCGCTACAGCTTGTCCTGTAGGTAAACGAGTAATGGCAGCTTGAGGAATCAGGTAAGCATTTGGAACAACGCCCTGAACAATTTGCGCAGTGGTATACATACCCGGAAGCAATAAATGATTCGGGTTAGAGAATACGGCACGTAATGTAATTGTTCCTGTATCTTGGTTTACAGAAGCGTCAGAGAAAGCAAGTTGCCCTTCGATTGGATAGGTAGAACCATCTTCAAGCTTTAATTTTACTTTCGTGTTGTTACTGTTATTTAAACTGCCTTTGCTTAGTTGTTGACGTAAACGCAATAACTCAGCACTAGACTGATTAATATCAACATAGATAGGATCTAATTGTTGAATCGTTACCAACGGGTCAGTCTGGTTTGCAGTAACCAAAGCACCAGCCGTTACTGAAGAACGACCAGATTGGCCAGAAATAGGAGAGCGAATTGTAGAATAACCAAGATCTACATTTGCATTTGTTACTTGAGCCTTAGCTGCTGCAACTTGTGCTTCTGCAACGTTGACTTGACCAAGTAAGTCATCATATTCCTGTTTAGACACAGCATTACTAGAAACAAGTTGTTTATAACGATTTAACTTGGTACGTAGTGAAGCTAGATTTGCCTGTTGTTGTAGGAGTGATGCTTTTGCATTTTCTAACGTTGCACGGTTCGTTCTAGAGTCGAGCTCATAAAGCGCCTGACCTTCACGAACATAGCTTCCTTCAGCAAATAAACGTTTTAAAATCACGCCACTTGTCTGAGGACGAACTTCAGAAATTTGATATGCTGAAGTACGGCCTGAAAGCTCAACGCTTTGTTCAACACTTTGTGGTTGAGCAACAATAACACCTACTTCTGCAGGCGGCATTTTCTGAGCAGCAGCAGCTTGCTGTTTCTCATCGGAGCCTTTGCTACAACCAACAAGCGCGATACTTGTTGCTAATGCGCAAGCAGTAAGGGCTGGTGCCCAAAGCTTAGCCGACATCATTGTTCCACCTCGTTTAGATAAAATCTAAAAATATATTTGTTTTCTACTTAACCTACTTTGTGTTTGTAATAACCAGAGCCAAAGCAGTGCAATCCAAATAAAACCAATGCCCCAACCAGCGAGTACGTCTGTTGGGAAATGAACTCCTGCATATATTCTTGAAAGCCCCATACACACAAACCAAAGACAGGAGATCAAAACAATATAAGGAGAGTTAATGTTGTGCTTATGGCATAACATAATCATTGCCAGACAAGCCAGTGTTGATGCATAAACACTATGTGCACTTGGGAACGATGCACCGTAACTTTCAACAATATGATATGCCTCAGGAGGTCTAGGCCGGTTAACACACCACTTGAGCAGCCAACCCATGGTGATACTGCCAATAACTCCCAAGCTAATGAAAATAACAGTAATATATTTTTTATACCATGCTAAATATATACATACTAGAAAGGATAAAAAACATACAAAAGGCATGCCGCCTACGCGTGCAAGAAAGGTGGTTATACTATTAAGATAATCTAAACGATGGTGACTCAATGTTTGAACAGTGAGCAAGTCCAAAGATTGAAGACTTGGTACAAAAAGACCAAGAACACCTAATCCTAAAAAAACGCAACCAATACAAAGCAATAGATAGGGCATAAACACACCTTTGCTTATTCATATAGTTTTTCACTATTGAACGCCGTTGAAAGTGTACTTGCCAGTACACTTTTTTTCAAGCCTGATAGATCATCGTAAATTCATTTTGAAATTTTTTTAACATTTGGAAAAACAATCACAACAAAATTGACGGACATCACATTTTATGTACAAAGCAAAACATTTAGTGTTCTGCTTTTTTCCCACTATTGGCTTGGGCATTTTCTTCTAATTCTAGAGGCTGTTTCGGTGGCCAGAAGAAGTCACTTGGTCGGGTAAGAAAATGGGTCATGACCAGTTTAGCTAATGGCTTCCATTGTTCAAAGCGAACTCGACGTGCACGTAATGCCACAATAATAGTGAGTGTGAAACTCACAAATAAGTTGGTGAGGCCAATACAGAGTACGCCTAAAAATGAAACTATAATCAAGCCAATATCAGGACTACCATTAATAGTCATTAAACCTTGAATGAAGTTCGCTGACGCAAAGGCAATGTGACGAATATCTAGAGGTAGGCCCAAAATAAAGCCAATTGTTCCCATACTTCCTAACATTACACCAAATAGGAAATTACCTGCGAGCGCCCCTAAATTACGTTCAATATATTCTGCAAAACGGTTCAGGCGTTCTTGTCCAAATAAGTTTCTTAAACGTCGATGTGCTTTTAAACGGGGTCCTACTTTTCTATAAACTGCCATGTTGTCGAAGTAGCCCGCAATGAGGCCAGATAAAAACAAACATACCCCAGCAATCGCTGCATGCGGAACGGCTAATGAGGTAAAAGGGTTTAGGCTATGTAATAGATAAGTTGCCTTGGTATGAGTTAATAAAGGCTCATCAAGATAGAACTGCCAAGCAAAGGTAATAAGAGCAGCAGTAGGAATTGCAATCGAGATATTACCCAAAATAGCAATAAACTGAGTTCGAATAATATTGATAATAAGTGCGGCTAATTCTGCAATTTGTGCAGTTTTAGAGCCTTTACGTTGCTGAACTGTGGCTGCAAGTGCGGCAGCTGTCATTGCGGGTTGTTTTGTTGCAACAGTAAAGTGCAATACATGAATCAGAATAAAGCCAAGTGAATAGTTCATACTGAACGTAAAGGCTTGCATGAGCGGAGCCATAGTCATACGTGCAGCAAGAATTTTTAATGAGGCCATACAGGCAATAATCACACCTGCACCAGCAGCGGCTTTATACATGCCCCAAAAGCCTTTAGTGTCTGTACTTACATAGTGTTCACCAGTACGGCTTGCATTCTCTGTGACTTGAAAGGCAATAAGCTCACTGGTCGTGCTGAGTAACGAGCGGACACTTTTTTCACTATAATGTGCTTTAGTTAAGTCTGAAATTAAGTTTCCTAAAGAAACGTAACGTCCCTCGCTATCGTCTACAACTAGATAGAGTAATAATTCAATCCGATCTAAACACTGTTCAAGTAAAGACAAAAGATAGGTCAAACTTAAACTTACACCGATTCTTTTGGTCGCTCGGCGTATTTTTAAAACGACGTCTCGACACTGCTCTAGCATTACAAATGCTTGAGAGGCATCAGGAGGTGGAAGCACAGCAATGTCGTTGCTAGAAATATCCTGTTTTTTGTACTTCTCTATAAACTCAATAATTTCACGGTTTTGTACCAAAAATGGCGATTCATATTCGGTTAATTCAGGTTGTGCATTAATAAATTCAGGATAAAGACCGATACCACTAATACGGTAAGATAAGACAGTAATTGCCTTAATCATTTCTCGCTGAATGGCATGCTTTTCATCGACATTACTGTTACTTTGCCCAATAAGTCCGAACAAAGTTGCCCAATCCTTGTCATCGACATTGTTTAACCAGATTGAATCACTTTCTAAATAGAAAATTTTTCCAATCAGAATTTTTAGCTGGCTTGCATCTTCAATAAGTGGCAGAAAATGGCCGCCAAGTCTTTGCCCAAGCTGGTTCCAGAAGCCATCTAAAGACAAAATACCGCTATCTGCATATAAGCTGACTTGCTTATATTGATTAATGAGGCGTAATAAAAAGGTTTGTAAAAGGGCTGGAGCGGTAGGAGTAAGTAATAGGCTATCAATAAAGGCTTGTATTTTTTGCTCTATTTCATCCGTATCTTGGGGATCGGATGGCCGTAAAGCATTGACTAGGTCAATGAGAATATTTTCGTCAATAACAGCTTGAGGGTTTTCAAGCTGTTTCTGGATTTTAAAAAAATGTTCTGAAAAATTTATATGCATAGGCAAAATAATATCTACTGTATTCGATGTAATGCAAGCCGAGTTAAATTAATCAACGCTTGACGATAAGGTGTATCAGGCAAGATTGATAAGGCTTGCAGTGCTGCTTCTGTTTCTTCTTGGGCACGGCGCTGGCAATAGTCTAAAGCACCAGACTTTTGCACAATTTCAATCACTTTAGGTAATTGGTCAACACCACCAGTCGCAATACTGCGTCTAATAATGGCATGCTCTTCACCGGTTGAATGTGCTAATGCTGAAATTAACGGTAAAGTCGGTTTACCTTCCATTAAATCATCACCAATATTTTTACCTAATGTTTCAGCATCTGAAGTGTAGTCTAAAATATCGTCAATAATCTGGAATGCATTTCCGAAATGACCTGCAAATAATCTTAAAGGTTCGCGGTAAGCTTCTTGCCCAGCTAAAATAGCTGCACCTTCGGTTGCAAGTTCAAATAAACGAGAAGTTTTCCCGTGAATAATTTTTAAATATGTTTCTTCGGTTGTATCCGGTTGATGCTGAGATTGGAGTTGTAATACCTCACCTTCAGCAATTTCACATGTACCTGTTGAGAAGTCTTTTAATAAGGTCATGTTGTTTAAATCAACCAAAAGGTCAAAAGCGCGGGCAATAAGGAAGTCACCAACCAATACGGCCGTTTGATTGTTCCATGTTGCATTTGCAGTAGGACGACCACGGCGAAGTCCAGATTCATCAACTACATCATCATGCACTAAAGTTGCGGTATGAAGCATTTCAATAATAGCTGCCAGACGCTGTGCATTTTGCATATTGTCGAGGCCGCAAGCGCGTGCTGCAAGTAAACACATGATTGGGCGCATACGTTTGCCGCCAGCTTCAACTACATGTTTACTCACTGACATGACCAAGCCGACTTTTGAGCTAATTCCTTCATTAATCAAGTGATCCATCGCAGCAAAGTCTGTAGCAACAGGAGCGAGAATGTCTTGCTTAAAATCGATGACCATATGAAGAAAAAACCCGTATTGGTAGATAAGTGGCGTTAGTGTATCAATTAAAAGTGCATTAAACAGGGAAACAAGCAATTGATATTAATCATTTGTATGTTCATGAAGAGTTTTTTGTTCTTTATTTCGGCAAAACCATGTGTTTCCGACAAAACAATAAATTTTAATAACGTCAACATGAATACAGCTTGTTCTTGTTGCAAGTTGTGTTTGGAACTGTATTTTAAATTCCATTCAGAATCAATGAAAAGTACTAAAATCAAATTGAAGCTATTTTTATTATGTAAGAATGATGGCTTCTGTTGCTTAGTTAAAGATAAAGCACTTGTCGTTTGATCAAATTTCACTTAAAATCTGTCGCCTTGTATAACCCCAGTGGCGTTCGTTTTAAGATCGATATATCCCTTTATCGGCACGACGACACGGGCTGATTGGAGTACGTTATGTACGCAGTAATCCAAAGCGGTGGTAAACAGCACCGTGTAGTTGAGGGTGAAACCCTTAAAGTTGAATTATTGAAGGCTGAATCTGGCGCAACTATTACATTTGATGATGTATTAATGGTTGTAAACGGTGACAACATTCAAATCGGTGCTCCAGTTGTAGCTGGCGCTAAAGTAACTGCAGAAGTGATTGGTCATGGTCGTCACGACAAAATCCGCATCATCAAAATGCGTCGTCGTAAACACTACCGTAAACAACAAGGTCACCGTCAATGGTTCACTGAGTTGAAAATTACTGGTATTTCAGGCTAATCACGAGGAGTAAGAGACATGGCAACTAAAAAAGCCGGTGGATCGACGAAGAACGGTCGTGATTCAAACCCAAAAATGTTAGGTGTTAAAGTTTACGGTGGTCAAACTGTAACTGCTGGTAACATCATCGTTCGTCAACGTGGTACAGAATTCCACGCTGGTGCAAATGTTGGTATGGGCCGTGACCATACTTTATTTGCTACTGCTGACGGCGTAGTAAAATTCGAAGTGAAAGGTCAATTTGGCCGTCGCTACGTAAAAGTTGAAACTGTTTAAGTTTTAGCTTAAGAAAAAGCCCACATTTTGTGGGCTTTTTTTATGGAAATACATCAATATTGTCTTCATGATGATGAATGAAATTCTACAAACAACATGAATAACATAACAAAATATCTTATTTTCTCAATGATTAGCACAAAGTTTGTCGGTTAATATAAGTCTTGAATGAAGAGCTTGTTTAGCTGGATTAATTGAAAGGCTAGCAAGTTATCTTACAGCAACTAAAAAGGTGATGACATGAATATGCTTCGTAAAACCATGTGTGCTATTACACTCAGCGCCTCAGTGCTTGCTCCTGTAATGAGTACTACAGCGTTCGCTGCACCCGTAGCAGCACCGGAGCAACAGGCAATTGGGAACCTGGTAAATCAGTTATCAGGCTTACAGCGTTTGACTGCCGATTTTGAACAGACAACGAAAGCGAATACAAAAACTGTAGCACAGAAAAAAGGCTTAAGTGCTCAGCATATGAACCAGACATTTAAAGGTTCAATGAAAGTTGAACGTCCGGGGAAATTTTATTGGGAAACTGTAAGTCCCTCTAAGCAAACTATTGTAACAAGTGGAAAAACAGTCTGGATTTATGATCCTGATCTGCAACAGGCTGTGCGCCAAAGCCTAGATGATCAGGTCGCTGATACACCGGCTTTATTACTTTCTGGTAATACTAACCAAATCATGAAGTCTTACCGAGTAACTCAGCCAGATAAATCTAAGTTATATTTCACTTTATTCCCTAAAAAAGAAGATGGAGCTTTCCAAAGCTTAACGATTAGTTTTGGTGCCAACAAAGCACCTACACTCATGGTATTACAAGATTCTTTAGGTCAAACGACTTATGTTCGTTTCAAGAATGTTAAAGTAAATGCCTCAATTCCGGCTTCAACCTTCAATTTTACGCCTCCGAAAGGTACCGATATTATTGATCAATAAGTCTGATTATTTAGAAAGCCATCTTTACGATGGCTTTCTTTTTATATATCAAGCCTAGATACATTTTTTAACCCCGTCTTAAACTTACGCTTTGTATAGTGGTAGGAGTAAGTTTACGGGGATTAACATGCAACTTTACGATAAAAAAATTATTTTCATTCTTCCAATGTTGGCTGCCATGGTTGCGGTGAGCGGTTGTCAGCCAAAATCTACGGCTAAAGATGAACAACCGGCTTCTAGTGCTTCAGTAAAAGAGCAAAAGCAAGCTGAAGTCCCTGTCATTCAAGCAAAAGTTGTTCCGGTAAAGCTGCCAAAACCTAAAGTTTGTCTTGAAGACGGCTGCACTGAATATGATTTTCAGACCGTACAAACCAATCAAAAATGGATTAATGATTATTTTACGAACCGTATAAAGAAAGCAGACCCGAATGCTTTTGCAAATTTGGCTGATAAACCTGTTGAGGTACCGGAAGGGGAACCGAGCTCAAGTCAGAGTGCAATCTATGTCCGTTATTTAGGGCAAAATTATAACCTTGCAACCTTTGCATTCCAGACATATTCATACTCTGCGGGGGCAGCACATGGTATGTCACATCAAGAGTTTGTAAATTTTGACTTGCTAAATAAAAAGCACATTACCGTTGAAGAACTTATTAAGCCAGATGTTGAAAAACAGTTGGTTGATGCACTTTTTGATGCAAATACTAATTGGCTTCAAGAGCACAATATTAGCCGCGAAAAACTGCAATTAAGTGATAATTTCTACTATGGTGCAAATGGGATTGTTTTTGTCTATCCAATTTATGAATTAGCTTCTTATGCAGAAGGTATGTCTGAATTAACCTTGCCATATTTTGAAGCAGCTAAATATATTAAACCTGAGTATTTACCGAGTGTACCGAACTATAACTTATAAAATATAAGATCTATTCTAAGAATTGTGTGAAAGCTATTCGTTATGAAGATGATCACTATATTTTTTAGTGTTAAGGGCTTACACTATAGCCAGTTTTTTACCCATATTATGATTGATTATGATCGACCCTAAGTTACTCAGAAATAATATTGAAGTCGTTAATGCAGCTTTGGCAAAACGTGGTGTTCAGTTAGATGTTCAAGAATGGGCATCTTTAGAGACTCGCCGTAAAGACTTGCAATCAAAAACTGAAAAGTTACAGGCAGAGCGAAATGCCGGTGCTAAACAAGTGGGTCAGATTAAAAAATCCGGTGGTGATGCTTCTGAAATCATGGCACGTATGCAAGCCATTGGTGATGAAATTAAAGCTGCCGAAGTTGCTTTATCAGAGCTACAAAACGAGATTGAGCAAAAAGCGCTTAGCATTCCTAACTTGCCGGACGAATCTGTACCAGCTGGTAAAGATGAAAATGATAACGTTGAAATCTCAAAATGGGGTACACCTCGTCAGTTCGATTTTGAAATCAAAGATCATACTGATTTAGGTGAGTGGATGGGCGGACTAGAGTTTGAAACTGCCACTAAACTCACAGGCTCACGTTTTAGTGTATTGAAGGGACCTTTAGCTCGTCTACAACGTGCTTTAACTCAGTTCATGCTCGATACCCATACTTTAAAGAATGGTTATACCGAAGCTTATGTGCCTTATTTGGTAAATGCTGATTCATTACGTGGGACAGGTCAGTTACCAAAATTTGAAGAAGATCTATTTAAACTTCAAGGTGAAAAAGAATACTACCTCATCCCTACAGCAGAAGTTCCAGTCACTAACTTTGTCCGTGATGAAATTATTGATGCAGATCGCTTACCATTAAAATATGCGGCCCATACACCATGTTTCCGTAGTGAAGCAGGTTCTTATGGTCGTGATACACGTGGTTTAATTCGTCAGCACCAATTTGATAAAGTTGAAATGGTGCAAATCGTTAAGCCTGAAACATCTATGCAGGCACTTGAAGAGCTTACTGCACATGCTGAGGGCATTTTACAGGCACTTGGTTTGCCTTACCGCAAAATTTTGCTCTGTGGTGGTGATATGGGCTTCGGGGCGACTAAAACTTATGATTTAGAAGTTTGGGTTCCAAGTCAAAATACTTACCGTGAAATTTCAAGCTGCTCTAATATGGGTGATTTCCAGGCACGTCGTATGAAAGCACGCTACCGTATGGATCAGAAGAAGACCGAATTGGTGCACACTCTAAATGGTTCAGGCCTTGCTGTTGGGCGTACTTTACTTGCAGTAATGGAAAACTACCAACGCGAAGACGGTTCAATTGAGATTCCAGAAGTATTACGCCCATATATGGGTGGTGCAACGTTTATTGATTAAGCTTTGCATCTAAATTGTGCACGGTTTTTGCTTAAACATAGTCAGATGATTGATGTAGAGGTTTAAGGTGGATATTTTTCCAATCTCTTTGAAGTTGCAACAGCAACGTTGTCTGATTGTGGGCGGAGGGCATATTGCTTTACGCAAGGCAACCTTATTGGCTAAGGCAGGAGCAATAATTGATGTTGTTGCTCCTGCAATTGAAGATCAGCTTTTGCAATTAATTACAACAACAGGCGGCGTGTCGTTTATTGAAGCTTTTGCTGAAAAGTTTTTAAGTACACCCTATCGTTTAGTTATTGCAGCGACCAATGATGCAGAAGTAAATAAAACAGTTTTTGAGCAGTGTGAAGCGCGCAATTTACTTGTAAATAGTGTCGATGATATTCCACATTGCCGTTTTATGGTGCCTGCGATTATTGATCGATCTCCATTAATTGTTTCAGTGGCTTCAAATGGAACATCTCCTGTTCTATCTCGTCAAATCCGTACGCAGTTAGAAACCTCTATTCCACACGGCATGGGCAAGTTAGCTGAGTTTTCAGGAAAATGGCGCAATCAGGTTAAGGAAAAAATTTCTAATCCAGATGAACGCCGTATATTTTGGGAAAACTTGTATGCGAGCCCCTTAAAAGAACAAGTTTTTAATGACAATCTAGATGTTGCCGATAGCATGCTTGAACAAGCATTGCAGGAGTGGAAAGCACCTAAAGGCGAGGTTTATTTGGTGGGTGCAGGTCCAGGTGATCCTGAACTCATTACTTTAAAAGCTTTACGTTTAATGCAGCAAGCTGATGTGGTCATTTATGACCGTCTTGTTTCTGCACCTATTTTAGAATTGTGCCGTCGAGACGCAACAAAAATATATGTGGGTAAAGCGCGTTCTAACCATAGTGTTCCTCAAGAAGGTATTAATGCATTATTGGTTGACTACGCGAAAAAAGGTAAACGTGTTTGTCGTTTAAAAGGGGGAGACCCTTTTATTTTTGGCCGTGGTGGCGAAGAGATCCAAGAGTTATTCCAAGCTGGCGTCCCATTTCAAGTTGTTCCCGGTATTACTGCTGCGTCAGGTTGTTCAGCTTATGCAGGTATTCCGCTTACCCATCGTGATTATGCCCAGAGTGTCCGCTTTCTTACAGGCCATCTAAAAGAAGGTTCTCCTGAGTTACCGTGGAACGAACTGGTATACGAAAACCAGACATTAGTACTGTATATGGGGTTGGTGGGATTAGAGCGTATTTGTGAGCAGCTGATTGCGCATGGACAACGTCCAGATATGCCAGTCGCATTAATTTCAAAGGGTACGACACCTGAACAGAAGGTTGTGGTGGGGTCACTTGCTGATATTGCATCTAAAGTGACAGAACATCAAATTCATGCGCCGACACTCACAATTATTGGTGAGGTTGTACGTTTGCGTGAACAGTTACAGTGGAATTAGTCGGCTTATTGATATCTGCAAAAGAGATGTAATTATTGCCTGAGCTAACCAATAAGTAATTTAAGTGAGTAATTAAGTGATTCATGTTGTTCTATACGAGCCTGAGATTCCTGCTAATACAGGTAATATTATTCGTCTATGCGCGAATACAGGCGCTCAATTGCATTTAGTTAAGCCTTTAGGCTTTGAACTTGATGATAAAAAGCTTAAACGTGCAGGGCTTGATTATCATGAATGGGCAAGAATGCAAATTTGGGACAACATAGAGCTTTGTCTTGCGGACTTAAAAGCAAAAGGTGTTGAGCATGTTTTTCCTTTAACTACGAAAGGTTCTGCTACGCCTCATACAGTTGATTTAAATAGACCTGTGGCTTTATTGATGGGGCCAGAAACACGCGGTTTGCCTGAACATGTTCGTCTGATGTTCCCTCAAGAACAATGGATTCGTTTACCAATGGCAGAAAACTCAAGAAGTTTAAACTTATCTAATGCAACTGCCGTAATTGTATATGAAGCATGGCGTCAGCAAGGCTTTAAAAAATTAGGTTAATTTCTTAAGTACTAAATAAAAATAAGGCCCTTAGTGGCCTTATTTTTATTCAAACTTGCTCTAGCACTTTTTCATCATAAGTCATTTGGGCTGCTAAAACTTGCTCAATATTAGTTTCAGCCCATTCTTTTAACTGATATGCCATAGCAGCTACATTTTGCCCAAGTGGCGTGAGGGAATAATCGACACGAATAGGGGAAGTATCCTGAATTTTTCGTTCGATAAAACCGTCTCTCTCTAACATTTTTAACTTCTGAGACAAGACCTTAGGTGAAATCCCTTCAATATTTTTTTTAAGTAAGTTGAAGTGCTGAGTTTCATGCTCAAGAATATTTAAGATGAGTAAAACCCATTTGTCTGCAATTTTTTCAAAAAACAGTCGAGCAGGGCAATGTTGTTGAAAAATATTATATTTTAAACATTCATTCATCTAATTTACCCTCTCTTTTCTAAAAAAATAAGATAGTTACCAAATGGTAACTAATTGACACCTAGTATCTAAAATATATCATTAAATGGAATTTAATAAAACATAGGTTTTCTTCCATGTCTAATTCTAATATTGCGGTTGTATATTTCTCAGGTTATGGCCACACTAAAGTAGTGGCTGAAACTTTTGCTAATGAAATTAATGCTCAACTTATCCAGATTGATCAGGAAGGTAATATCACTGAGCAAGATTGGGAAACATTGAATAATGCAAAAGGTATTGTGTTTGGTGCGCCGACCTATATGGGTACAGCACCATGGCAATTTAAAAAATTTGCTGATGCAACTTCAAAGGTTTGGTTTACACGTGGTTGGCAAGATAAAGTATTTGCAGGCTTTACGAATAGTGCAAGTTTAAATGGGGATAAACAAGTTACGCTTATCCAGCTGCAAACTTTAGCATCACAGCATGGTGGCATTTGGGTGAGTCTGGGTTTATTGCCAGCGAATACAAAAGATGCAACACGTGAAGATGTAAACAACTTAGGCGGTTCGGTAGGACTTTTAGTTCAATCACCTTCGGATGCAAGTGTAGATGAAATTCCAACAGGAGATTTGGAAACAGCTAAAGTTTATGCAAAACGTGTACAAGCCGTTGTAAATAAAATATATGGTTAATGAGTCCATAAAAAAGGCGCTTTTAAGCGCCTTTTTTATTATTCATGCTCATTATGTTGAGGAGCATTATATTTAAAGCCTTTGGTTTTATAGGCAAGATAACCTACTCCAAACACTGCCCAAGCTAAGCCAATTTGCAAAGCAAGCTTGTCAATTTCTAACCACATTAAGAACACACTAGCAAAGCCAAGCGTTGGTACAATAATGTAATTAATAATATCTTTGATAGATTTGTTTTTACCATCTCTAAGTGCGTAGCGCGAAATCACCGAGAAATTTACAAAACTAAAAGCAGTTAAGGCGCCGAAACTAATTAAGTTAACAATATGCTCAAGGTCTAAAAAACCAGCAGATAAGGCAACCACACCAACAATAAGAATATTGTAAGTCGGAGTATGCAATCTTGGGCTAATATGACCAAACAGCTTTTTATTGATAACCCCATCACGACCCATTACATACATTAAGCGAGATACACCAGCATGTGCTGAAATACCGGATGCCATTACTGCAACTACAGCAAAATATAAAACTAATGTTTTAAATGCAATGCTGCCAATTGCTGCAACCATAACAGGTTGTGATTCATCTAACGGTTTAAAATAGATGTTTGGGTTGCTAGGGAAATACAACTGGATAAAGTAAGTGCTTACAATAAAAATAATACCTGCGAGCAATGCTGTTGAGAAAATCGCTTTTGGAAGCGTTTTTTCAGCATCTTTAGTTTCTTCTGCAAGTGAAGATAAAGCATCAAAACCTGTAAAAGAAAAGCACAGTACTGTTGCACCACCAATCAAAGCACTAATAGAAGTCATATCATTCCAAAAAGGAGTTAATGACCATAATTCGGCTTTATCGGGATTAAGCGTACCATCAGCATATACGCCTTGGGTAAGAAGAATATATACTTGATAAACAAAGTAAAAAATAACACCAAGTTGAATAACCACAATTGTACTGTTAAAACGCGCGACAAAGCGTGCGCCAAATAAGTTAATCACAGTCATTAATGCAGTTAAGCCAATAACCCATAGCCAATTATTTACTTCTGGAAATAAAGCTCTTAAATAAATATCGGCCAAAATGATATTGACGAGTGGTGAAAGTAGATAGTCTAGCCAAGATGACCAACCCACCATAAAACCAACATTAGGGTGAATTGACTTTTGGGCGTAGGTATATGCTGATCCTGAAGAAGGATAGCGTTTGATCATGTGTCCATAACTGATCGACGTCAATAAAATTGCAACTAAGGCAAAGATATAAGAAGTAGGTACATGTCCACCACTTCGTTCTGATACTAAACCAAAAGTATCAAATAAAGTTAATGGCTGAATATAAGCTAAACCAATAATAATGATGTGCCAAAGCACAAGATTCTTTTGAAGTTTAGCTGTTGGTTTAGTCCCAGATAAGTTTGTCAACGGCGTTATCCTCATAATCGTTGATCAAGGATCAGCTTGGTGTTAAGGATCGTTTGAGACGAACGATCCCCCCTACATAAAAGATAAAGTGCGCCAATCTATCCTAAATTGATGCAAATTGTCAGTACTTTCGTGGATTTTTTAGCAAATTTTTTGCCATATTTCCAAAGAAAATGATGAATAAAAATTCATAGATATAAAAAAGGTCTGATTTGTCATAAAAATCAGACCTTTAGCTTTTTGCTTTAGATATCTAAATCTTAACTTACCAAGCTTTTTGTAAGATCTCTCGTAGATCTTTTAAGCTTGCTTCTTTAGGATTATAAATAATTGAGCCATCATTTAGTGCTTTCTCTGCCACTTCATCAAGCTGTGCTTCAGTAACTTTACCTGTTTCACGTAAGGTACGTGGTAATTTGGTTAAGCTAAATAAACGATCACGCATTGCTAAAATAGTTGCGATTGCTCTGTCTGCACGCTGAGTAGCAGGAGTCTGGGCATAAATATCCGCACCTGCAAGTGGTAATAGCAACTCGCCAATTTTCTGACCATTGACTTGTTTATTGTACTCAAGCACATAAGGTAAGAATAAGTTCATGCACAGCCCGTGGGGCAGGTGAGCAACTGCACCTAATGCATGTCCTAATGAGTGTACAAGGCCTACCATCGAGTTAGAGAATGCAATGCCTGCCATTGTAGAAGCTTGAGCGAGTTCTAAACGACCTTGTGAGTCATTTGGATTTTCTAAGACATTAAATAGATTTTCGCTAATCTTTTTAATACCCGCACTTGCATAGGCATCACTAAGCGGGTTAGCTGCCATACAGGTGTACGCTTCAACACAATGTGTTAACGCATCCATACCCGTCATTGCAGTTAAGTGAGGTGGTAAAGTTAATGTCATGCGTGGATCTAAAATCGCAGCATGTGGCATTAAGTAATATGAAGCAAATGCCAATTTAACATTCTTTTGTGTATCAGACACAACAGCAACCATGGTCACTTCAGATCCCGTACCTGATGTAGTCGGGATGACGAAAAATGGTTTTAATGGTTTTGGTAGGTTGTGTGCACCAGAATATTGGAGAAGATCATCTCCACCTTCTGATACTAAAATGTTAGTTGCTTTAGAGGTATCGATAACAGAACCACCGCCCACAGCAATAATCGCATCACATTTATTTGTGCGATAAGCTTCCGCGGCAAGTCGAACAACTTCAAGACTTGAGTCTGGTGGAACATCATCAAAAACATGACCAATGACTGCATCAGTTGTGCTAAAAGCAGCTTCAATAGGGTTTAACAAGCCATTTGCACGAACGCCTTTATCGGTAATGATAAGAGGGCGTTTTGCACCTAAAGTCGCAAGTTCAAACGGAATATGTTCTAAAGCAGCATTACCGGCAATGACTTTTACAGGACAAAAGAATTCGTAATATGGTTTAGCCATGTTATGCGCTCCGCTTGAAGTAAGACTTAGCTACTTTTAAATAAATATTTGCAGCTTGGTTGAATTTTTCTTTTAGGGTAAGTTCAGTTGGGTATTCTTTAACAGCGAGTGAAGCCACCAATTTCGGTAAAATGAGAGACTCCATTTTATTGAGGCAGCGGACTAAACGAATTGCTGCGGATACATCGCCATCAGCAATCATGCGGTCATTTGCAAAGGCTTGAGCAGTACTTTCCTGAAAAGAGAAAACCAAAAAAGCATGAGTTACATGCTTAAACGTAATGGTTAAGTCAGGCTTTTTTTCCGCTCTTTTTAGCAGTTCTAATTGTTTATCTTCTGTCACTCGTGCAAAAAATGCTGGTCCATTTGGGAAGACATTCATTGAAAGTACAAAGTGAACAGGAAATTTAGACACTTCCTCTTGTATTTCACTATCTACTTGACTCGCCATGACTAAGCCTCGACCAACAACGTCCATCATGAGCTTAACGTAGGCAAGTTGCAGAGTGGGCTTTACAGCTTTTGTCGAAATCACTTGCTATCCCTTCTTAAAATTATGCAAAAGCAAATTTAGAGTAATTACTCTAATATATTTTTATTCCATCTCAAAATCATTTATTCAATTTTGACTTCTGGGTCATTAAAGTACCCAGTAGTTTTAATATACTCAATAAAGTCCTGACAAAGTTGTTCAAATGATGGATATGGAGTCACTAAATCTTGTATGCGGACCATTTCTAGCCCTGCATAACCACATGGGTTGATGGTTTGAAAACCAGTTAGAGCACAGTCCAAGTTTAGGGCTAAACCGTGATAACTACGTCCACGGCGAATTTTGAAGCCTAATGAACCAATCTTTCTGCCATCCACATAAACGCCTGGTGCATCAGGCTTTGCATATGCTTCAATGTTATATTTCTTTAAAACATCTATCATAAATTGTTCAGCAAAACTGACCAATGTGCGTACATTCCATTTCAGTCGATTAAGGTCAAACATAAAGTAAGCGACGAGTTGACCAGGACCATGCCATGTCACTTGTCCACCACGGTCAGTTTGTACCACAGGAATGTTTGATGGAATCAGAATATGTTCTGGTTTTCCAGCCTGACCTTGAGTTAGTACTTCATGATGCTGGAGTAACCACAGCTCGTCTGCTGTATTTTCATCACGTTGATTGGTCAGGTTCTTCATCGATTCGAATTTGCTTTGATAATCTTGTAAATCGTTCCACTGACGAATAATCAAAGTGGGTTTATCAAGGCTCATTAAACATTTTCCTGTGCATGGTACTTAACAGAAGGGAAGTCTCTCAACTTTTAAATTATGAGAGTATGCTTTTGATGAGTTTAAAGTATTTTGCCTAAGCGGTTCTAAATATTTGTAATTATTTCTATAAAGATTGGTATAAATAAAAATGCCATGACATTAAATTTGTCATGGCATTTTAAAATTAAAGCGCAGTTCTTATTTGCGGACAAGCAGCCAAGTCTGCATACAAAGCATGCACTTGTTCCAATTCATCAAAGCGTAATTGCGCGGTTAATGAATGGTATTTGCCTGTACGTGATTCTTGTACTTTTAACGTTGTTTGGTCAAAGTCAGGAAAATGTTTCACTAGAATATCAACGACAGCTATACGTAATTCTTCACCCGCATCGCCAATGAGTTTAATTGGATAGTCCATTGGAAATACCCAAAGGTCTTCACGGAGTTCGCGAGATGGAGTGCGGTCTAACATAAGTAACCTCATCATGTGAAACGCCTGCATCATCGCAGGCGTTTATAGCTCTTTCTATTAAATGGGGACTAGTCTCGAAATTTCAAGATTTCAAAAATTAGTCATTCTCTAGGAAAGAACGCAAGTGTTCAGAACGAGAAGGGTGACGTAATTTACGCAATGCTTTCGCTTCAATCTGACGAATACGCTCACGTGTTACATCAAACTGCTTACCTACTTCTTCTAAAGTATGATCGGTTGGCATATCAATACCAAAACGCATCTTCAATACTTTTGCTTCACGTTCAGTTAAGTTTTCTAAAACTTCACGAGTTGCTTCTTTTAAGCCTTCTGAAGTCGCAGCATCAATTGGAGAAGTGATGTTCTGGTCTTCAATAAAATCCCCAAGATGCGAATCTTCATCATCACCGATTGGAGTTTCCATTGAAATTGGTTCTTTCGCAATTTTAAGAACCTTACGAACTTTAACCTCATCCATTTCTAAGCGTTCGCCTAACTCTTCAGGAGTAGGTTCACGGCCCATTTCCTGTAATAATTGACGCGATACACGGTTAATTTTGTTAATCGTTTCAATCATGTGTACAGGAATACGAATCGTACGAGCTTGATCGGCAATAGAACGGGTAATTGCCTGACGAATCCACCAAGTCGCATAAGTCGAGAATTTATAACCACGACGGTATTCAAACTTGTCTACGGCTTTCATCAAACCAATGTTCCCTTCTTGAATCAAGTCAAGGAACTGTAAACCACGGTTGGTATATTTTTTCGCAATCGAAATTACCAAACGAAGGTTGGCCTCTACCATTTCTTTTTTCGCACGACGAGCTTTGGCTTCACCAATTGCCATACGTTTAGAAATATCTTTAATTTCACTAACGTTTAGGCCAAGCTCTTTTTCGATATCTGCAATTTTTTGCTGGAAGGCTAAAACATCAGGACGAACTTTTTCCAAGTGAGCCTTGATTTCAGCTGGAGCTTTAGCAATTTGTTCATCTAACCAAGCAGGATTAGATTCCTGTTTCGGGAAAGATGTACGGAACTGGTTACGGTCCATACGGCCACGACGTACTGCATAACGCATAATTTCACGTTCATTGGCACGAATTTGTTCATGAGTTCCGCGAATCATTTCTGAAATGATGTCAAATAAACGTGGAGTAAATTTAAACATCATAAATACAGTTGCTAAAGACTCAAGAGCTTCATTTGCTTCAGGGCTATTACGGCCATGTTTTTCGATGACAGCTTTAGTTTGAGCCCATGCAGCTTCTAATTCAGCAAAACGAACTTTTGCAACTTCAGGGTCTGGACCTGAATCACCTTCAGAATCATCATCACCTTCAGACTCTTCTTCTTCATCGTCATCATCAAGCTTAACTTCTTTCGTTGACTTTGTAGATGATTCGTCTTCTTCCTCAAGCTCTTCAACATCTTCTAAAACTTCAGGAATATCTTCATCAGTTTCAGGGTCTAAATAACCAGATAAGATATCGGCAAGACGGCGTTCGCCAGTTAAAAAATCATTATATTCTTTTAATACAACTTCAACAGCATTTGGCCAGTAAGCGATTGAGTTCAAGACATCACGAATGCCTTCTTCAATACGTTTAGCAATGCTGATTTCACCTTCACGGGTTAACAGTTCTACTGTACCCATTTCACGCATGTACATACGTACAGGGTCTGTCGTACGTCCAGGCTCATTTTCAACAGATGCAAGTACGGCAGCAGCTTCTTCTTCAGCAACTTCATCAGTTGCATCAGCTGATTCGCCGAACATGGTATCGTCAGATTCAGGTGCACGCTCGTGTACAGGAATACCAACGTCTTGAAGCATCTGGATGATGTCTTCAATCTGTTCGCTTTCAGTAATCGAGTCCGGCAGATGATCGTTAACCTCAGCGTAAGTTAAGTAACCTTGTTCTTTGCCTCGGCTAATCAGAGCCGCTACTTGAGAAGTAGGGGAATGCATATCGCTCATCTTTGCTTACTCTTTGTTGAATCTGTGGCAGTGAAAAACCGTGCATGATAGCACAATTTGCTTGAAATGTTTGGGCTTTGATCGGTGACCGTTAAATAAAAAATATCATTGAATTCACGACTATTTTTTGAATATTGGGCTAAAATCATTTTTTTCAAGGTTAAATCATAGAAAAATTTGTAGAAATCTTCGATTATCAAAAGACTGTTCTGTTTTATAAATACACAATTTTTTGGGTGAAAAAAAGTACAAATGAGCAATTAAATGAAAAAAATATAAATAAAACTTGACAAGGAAAAGTAAGACAGATAAATAGCGGCTAGACCCATTCACATTTTTTCATTATGAGGTAGTTTTAGTGTCTTCTACAGATTTTGAACTAGATGATAACTACGGCGATGATGATGATGTCGGTTTTGATGAGTCATCAGGCAAAATCAGTGCAAAAGAATCGTTGGAAAAACGTAGATTAATTGATGATCTATTGGCACAGCGCCGTTTAGAGCGTGAGTTAAAAGATTTCGATTATGATTTAGACGATGATGATCTTGATGACGAAGACTAATCAAAACTAAATAGGGCATCGTCAGCTTAAGTGCTATGCTATCGTCAATTTCTTTTTAAAGTCAGGTAACACACAATGAGTGCATTAGATTTAGACCAATTAAGTGAATATCTAGATGGAGACCACAATGAGTATGGTCTAGACTTTGCTGCAACTCATGGATTTTTGTGTGCAATTGCAGTAGGCCCTCAGTTTGACCGTTGGTTAGATGAATTGTTCGAAGGTAACCAGAAAAAGGTTCCGGCTGAAATTATTCAACAAATCAAGGTTTGGCTAGAGTCGATTCGTCAAGATTTAGCAAATGAAAATGGGATTGAATTTCCATTTGAAGTTGAAGAAGCTGACGTTGAATCAAGCCTAGGTGATTGGAGTGTAGGGTTTGTTGACGCAATGTTCTTAAACGAAGAGGCATGGTTTGCCCCTGAGTATGAAGAACAATTGGTTGATTTGACTTTACCAATCATGGTTTTTAGCGGAATTGATGAAGAAGATCCACAGATGGAATCTTTCCGTCGCAATGGACAGTTAATGGATGAACTGGCAGAAGAAATCCCAGATAATTTGAATGAGTTATATTTGATGTACCATACTCCAAATTAATTTATTAGAAGAAATAATAAATAACGTCCTTTCTAGGGCGTTTTTTATGTTTTTAGTATTTTTAATACATAATTAAATATAATATTTTTACATTAATTTTATTTATATATAATTACTAGTAAAATTTTTTGATATTAATCTCTTAATCAAAAAATTAATTTATCTCGCCATGAATATTTTATTGGCGTCATGAAAATCTTTAATATGTTAACAATGTGATTTAATATGAATATAATTTTTAAAATTACTAGCGTACTCTCAGTAATATTACTTGTAGCCTGCGGTGTTGAAAATAGCAACAGTTTCAGTGAAGAAAAAATTGCACAATCTACCCAAAATCAAATTGCTTATAAACTAATCTCTGGTACTGCATCTTCAACTTCTACTTTAAATGGTGCAAATGTAACAGCAATTTGTAAAGATGGGCTTGGTTTTAAAAATAAAGTAATTGTTAATGCACAAGGGCAATGGCAAGGGGAAATAGACACCAGTAAATTTCCTTGTCGTTTAGAGGCAAAAGCTGAGGGGCAAACTTATCATAGTTATATCGACCATGAGGGAAGGGTAAATATTAACCCGCTTACAGATATGGTTGTTGCTTATGCAAGTAATCAGGTTCCTGTAACATGGTATCAATCTGGAAGTATGACTACAGAAAAGTTAAATTCGGCAAATTCTGCTTTGGTCGCTGAACTTATTAAAAAGGGGTACGGTATTAATAATGATATGGATCTATTTACTGCTGAGATGAAAGCAAATAACCCTATTCATCAAGCTATTCAAGAGTTGTTGGAAGCTATTCAGAATAATAGAAATATTAAAGATTATGATTCACTATTAATGTTAATTAAAGATGGGAATTTATCTCAAGTACCTGAGAAAATAGAGTTTTTAAATAATAGTGTAGCAAAAGTTTTTGGTTTTAATAAAGATGCTTGCCAAGTACTTCCGAAAACAGAAAATACCGAACAATATAATAAATGCTCTGATAAGGTTATTGATGATTTTTCGGAAAGTAATTTAGTTGCTACTGATTCTGATGAAAAATGTATTTTGGTCAAACAAGGGAATAAAGTAAGTTTCACTAAAGGGAATCAAACAGTATCGGCATTATTGGATAAAGAACAAGAGGATGGCATGGACTTTACTTTTGATGAAGGTGAATTAGAAATTATAGATCTTATAATTAATACAGGACCTTATACAGATATAAATACCTATAGTCAGATTGGATTAAGCTTTTCTAGTGATGGGAAATTGAGGGCTGTTGTTGGAAAATCTCCAATAGTGTCTTCAATGAATTGTGCTAGCCCAGAGTTTAAAAAGCTTATGGAGCTTTATAAATAAAATAGAAAAAAGAGGGCATCAAATGATGCCCTCTTTTAATTATAAACGTTTACGTTTAGCGGCAGCAATTTGTGATTGGCGCATACGGAAACCAGCTTTTTGTTTTTCAGTGGTTTTATCAATACAGTACAAGCAAGAAACACCATGTTCATAGCTTGGTAGCGCAGACTCTTCAGGAGTTAAAGGCCAGCCACAAGCATGACATTTAATGTTTGCACCTTCTTCAACACCATGAGTTACAGCAGTACGTCCATCAAATACGAAACATTCACCTTCCCAAAGGCTTTCATCAGGAGGAGTTTCTTCTAAATATTTAAGAATACCGCCTTTAAGGTGATAAACCTCTTTAAAGCCTTCTTGAAGAAGTAAAGAAGTTGATTTTTCGCAGCGAATACCGCCCGTACAGAACATCGCGATTTTCTTATCTTTATGTTGTTCTAACTCTTTTTTTACATATTCAGGAAATTCGCGGAAAGTTTCTGTTTTTGGGTCAATCGCACCCTTGAAAGTTCCGGCTTTATATTCATAGTCATTACGTGTGTCGATTAGAATCACATCATCACGTGCAATAAGCTCATTCCATTCTTTAGGATCAAGATAGTGACCCACTAAATCACGAGGTTTTACTTCAACACCTAAAGTCACGATTTCTTTTTTAAGCTTGATTTTCATTTTACGGAAAGGTTTGTCAGAACTATGGGATTCTTTATATTCCATAGCGTTAAAACCTTCGTTTAACAAAAATTGATGAATCGTATCAATTGCTTCACGGTCCCCAGCAACAGTACCATTAATTCCTTCACCTGCTACAATCAGAGTTCCGCAAAGGTTAATTGTTTTCACTAAGTCTAAAAGACGTTGTTGAAGATCAGCTGGATCTTGAACTTCTTTAAATTGATATAGTGCTGCAACAACCCAACCCGCGGTCGCTTGCTGTTCTACAGGTGCAAGCTGTTCTACAGTAGCGTTCATGGAAAACTCCAAATGTATTAAGATAGAAATTTAAGGCGCATATTTTAGCGCGAAAATTCGTAATAAGCGAGAAAACCATAAAAAGTATATGGTTTATTTAAGGAGTCTGTTTTGAGTAGTGATCATCGAATGCTCTCTCTCACCCCATGTGCAGGGCGTTGTTCAACAGTTTTTGGTGATCAGGTATGTCGTGGTTGTCGCCGCTTTAACCATGAAGTAATTCAATGGAATACCTATACGGCAGAGCAGCGTTTAGCTGTCTGGAAGCGTTTAGATGATCAATTGGATCAGATTTTGGTACCTATGTTGCCGCAGGCGAATCTACAGCATGTAGAAGGATTTATATTAGGTAAACGTGTCAGGTTAATGGAAGGGGCGAGTAAAGGGCGTAAACTCTACCATGCCTTAAAAATATGTGAAAAGAATAAGCATTTAGCTCATGAGAGTGGTTTGGGGATTTCAGAAGCGCAAGTTAAAGAAGTATGGACTGAGTTTGAAAGACGTATTTTAGCTTTGGCTAAAGCGAGTTATGAGTTGGCTTGGTTAAGAGCTGATGGTATTAGTCATCACTTATTAAATATGTTTGAAGAAGAATAACTTTTAAAAACTTATTTATAAAAAAAGCTGCCATTAGGCAGCTTTTTTACATTAATGTTCTTTCGAATATTAACGCTTGATGTCACGTTGCACTTCACCAGTGTAAAGCTGACGAGGACGACCAATTTTGTAAGGACCGCTGTGCATTTCTAACCAGTGGCTGATCCAACCAACTGTACGTGCAAGAGCGAAGATAACAGTAAACATTTCTGTTGGGATACCAATCGCTTTAAGGATGATACCAGAGTAGAAGTCTACGTTAGGGTAAAGTTTACGTTCAACAAAGTACGGGTCGTTCAATGCAATACGTTCAAGTTCCATAGCAAGCGCTAATTGAGGATCATTGATACCTAATGCTTCAAGAACTTCGTCACAAGTTTGCTTCATCACTTTAGCACGTGGGTCGAAGTTTTTGTAAACGCGGTGACCGAAGCCCATAAGTTTAACTTCTTTGCGTTTAACTTTTTCCATGAACTCAGCAACATTTTCAACGCTACCGATTTCATCAAGCATTTTAAGAACTGCTTCGTTCGCGCCACCGTGTGCAGGACCCCAAAGAGCAGAGATACCAGCAGAGATACACGCATATGGATTCGCACCAGTAGAACCAGCAAGACGAACTGTAGAAGTAGACGCGTTTTGTTCGTGGTCAGCGTGAAGCGTAAAGATACGATCCATTGCACGAGCAAGAACAGGGTTTACTTTGTAGTCACGGTCTGCAGGAGTTGCAAACATCATGTGTAAGAAGTTTTCCGCGTAATTTAAGTCATTACGTGGATAGATGAATGGCTGACCTACAGTATATTTGTAGCTCCAAGCAGCAAGCGTTGGAATTTTAGCAATCAAACGAATCGCAGTAATTTCGCGGTGGTTGATGTCTTCAATGTCAAGGTTGTTGTGATAGAAAGCAGATAATGCGCCTACTACACCAACCATGATTGCCATAGGGTGAGCATCACGACGGAAACCATTGAAGAAACGGCTAACTTGATCATGAACCATAGTATGAGCACGAACTTTCGCATCGAACTCAACTTTTTGTTCAGCAGTTGGTAACTCGCCATTTAATAATAAATAACAAGTTTCAAGGTAGTCTGCTTGAGTCGCTAACTGGTCAATCGGGTAACCGCGGTGTAATAAAATACCTTTGTCACCATCGATAAATGTGATTTTAGACTCGCATGAAGCTGTCGCCATAAAACCAGGATCAAAAGTAAAGTGACCTGAGGCCAATACATCTTTAACGTCGATTACATCGGGACCTAATGTGCCACTGTAAATTGGTAATTCAATTTCTTTGCCATCAAGATGTAATACGGCTTTTTTGCCAGTTGCTTCAGACATTCAATAGATCTCCTGTCCTGGTGAATGATTATCTGACTCGAAATCCTAATTTTCTCATGTGCGAATCAGACGGTGTCAAAATTTGCTATAAGATTAGTGAGTACTGAAATTTTGTCAATTATACTTATGGATAAAAAATGACGTTCCCACAGAGAGTTAGTCATCAAGACCCGAGCAAAAAAAGTCAGTAAAATCACTGCATCGGGATGGTATCATAAGTCAATTCAAGAAGAACGTGCAGAAAAAAAATGAAGCGTGAGTACAATTGTAAGCAAATTTTTAAATAAAAATTAAGAATAGGGTAACGTTATAAAATGCCAATCCGTTTAAAAAAATCATAAAACTCAGGCTGTAATTTTAAATTGTGATTCAAAAATCGCCACATTATCACTATTTGATAATTCCAAAAGTTGTCTTTTTTTTAAGTTTAATTGTTTAAAAAATAGCTCATTGAACAGTCTAGAAAAAATTAAAACTCATTTTTTGTAAAAATAGTGATCATTGTTAACAGTCAAGTAGCACTTTATTTCTTTTGATATAAATACGGATAATCCCTCTTTATAGATAAAACTGAATAAAATTAGCAGGTAAGAAGCAGTTTTATTTATATTTTTGTCTTGAGTTGATGATTTATTAACTTTATCTTTAGTCTAAAATGCACTTATTTTAAATAAAACTGTAGAAAAGCAATTTTTTATAAAAGATGAGATTAAACAAGCACATGTTTTGTTTATTCTTAACTTTGGGATAGGAAAGGATGCTGTTTGGCTATGTGAATGATTCTTATTTGATGAGTTTTTGCGGAAAAGCCAAAGTCGATTGTTTGTATTTTGATATTTCGCGTTTTATAATTCAGTGTCGTTTATAGGTTAGGCATGAGCTGTGCTTGCCTAACAATGCCAGCTTTCCTTGGAATTAATTCAACAAACTCCGG
Organism: Acinetobacter sp. 148; assembly: GCF_031196675.1. Taxonomy (NCBI): domain Bacteria; kingdom Pseudomonadati; phylum Pseudomonadota; class Gammaproteobacteria; order Moraxellales; family Moraxellaceae; genus Acinetobacter; species Acinetobacter sp. 148. The sequence continues at coordinate 216,645 of NZ_JAVIMT010000005.1, forward strand.
TCGGAGTTTCTACCTACAGGATGCCCGCTGTGAAAAGCAACAGACCTGTCAATTTGTCCATGGGTCAGGTGTTAGCGGTAAATTTACGCTCACCCGTGGCTATTGCATCAATTTTACACCGTTTATCAGGTGTCATCGTTTTCTTATTAGTACCAGTTCTCTTATGGATTCTAGATAAATCATTATCTTCACCAGAAGGATTTGACTACGTTAAAAATGTCGTTTTTGGAAATATCCTCGTACGTTTTGTTGTGTGGGTATTTGTAGCCGGCTTGATTTTCCACTTCATTGCTGGGGTTAAGCATTTGCTTGCAGATCTAGGTTTTGCTGAAGAACTGCAAAGCGGTCGTATTGCAGCGACAATTTCATTGATCTTATCTGTGGTAGCCATTATCGCAGCCTTTGTATGGATTATGTTCTAATGAAAAGTGCTACAGGTTTAACAGGTTCAGGTTCTCGTGATTGGTTTATCCAGCGTGTAAGTGCTGTGGTATTGGCAGCTTATACTGTTGTTCTTTTTGGTTGGATCCTCTGCAAAGGCGGATTTGACTATCAACAATGGGCTGGCTTCATGATGACATTACCAATGAAGATTTTCTCTTTATTGGCAATTTTGTCGCTTATCGCACACGCATGGATTGGTATGTGGCAGGTTTTTACTGACTATGTCACTACTCGTCAAATGGGTCCTTCAGCGAAAGGTTTACGCCTTGTACTGACTACGGCTGTCATTATTGCAGTGTTTGTGTACGCAATCTGGGGTATCCAGATTTTCTGGGCGAATTGATAGGAAGATATCATGGGCGCGATAAACCCTAAAGAAGATTATTCAAATATTCAAAACCTCACTTTCGATGCTGTTATCGTTGGTGGTGGTGGTTCTGGTATGCGTGCATCTTACCAACTTGCTCAAGCAGGTTTGAAAGTTGCAGTACTTACTAAAGTTTTCCCAACACGTTCACATACAGTTGCTGCTCAGGGCGGTATTGGTGCGTCGTTAGGTAACATGCAAGAAGATAACTGGCATTTCCACTTTTACGATACAGTAAAAGGTTCTGACTGGTTAGGTGACCAAGACGCAATCGAATTTATGTGTCGTGAGGCGCCAAAAGTTGTTTATGAACTTGAACACTTAGGTATGCCGTTTGACCGTAACGCTGATGGTACAATTTACCAACGTCCATTCGGTGGTCACTCTGCAAACTATGGTGATAAACCAGTTCCACGTGCTTGTGCTGCTGCCGACCGTACTGGTCACGCTTTATTGCACACGCTTTATCAAAGCAACGTGAAAATGGGTACTCAATTCTTCGTTGAGTGGATCGCTCTTGATTTGATCCGTAACGAAGCAGGTGATGTACTCGGTGTAACTGCAATTGACCAAGAAACTGGTAACATTGCAGTATTCCAAGCAAAAGCAACATTATTTGCAACTGGTGGTGCTGGTCGTGTTTACCGTGCATCAACAAATGCTTATATCAACACTGGTGACGGTCTTGGTATGGCTGCTCGTGCTGGTATTCCATTACAAGATATGGAATTCTGGCAATTCCACCCTACAGGTGTTGCGGGCGCAGGCGTATTGTTGACTGAAGGTTGTCGTGGTGAAGGTGCGATCCTTCGTAACAAAGACGGCGAACCATTCATGGAACGTTATGCACCAACTTTAAAAGACTTGGCTCCGCGTGACTTCGTATCACGTTCTATGGACCAAGAGATTAAAGAAGGTCGTGGTTGTGGTCCAAAAGGTGATTATATCTTGCTTGATATGACTCACTTGGGTGCTGACACAATTATGAAGCGTTTACCATCTGTATTTGAGATTGGTAAAAAATTCGCAAACGTTGACATCACTAAAGAACCAATTCCAGTAGTACCAACAATCCATTATCAAATGGGTGGTATTCCTACGAATATGCATGGTCAAGTGTGCTTACCAGAGCCTGGTACAGACAACTACACTAAACCTGTAAAAGGTTTCTATGCAATCGGTGAGTGTTCATGCGTATCAGTACATGGTGCGAACCGTTTAGGTACTAACTCACTTCTTGACTTGGTTGTATTTGGTAAGGCTGCTGGTGAGCACATTATCGATTACGTAACTAAACATCATGGTGATGAATATGCGCCGCTTCCAACAAATGTATTAGAGCAAACTTTAGCTCGTGTACGTAAATTGGATGAATCAACTTCTGGCGAAAATGCTCAAGAAGTTGCTGATGCAATTCGTGATATCGTTCAAGACCACGCAGGTGTATTCCGTACTCAAGCATTGCTTGATAAGGGTGTTAAAGAGATTCTTGCTCTTGAACCACGCGTGCGTAACATTCACTTGAAAGATAAATCTAAAGTATTTAACACTGCACGTGTTGAAGCGCTTGAAGTTGAAAACTTATATGAAGTTGCAAAAGCTACATTAATTTCAGCTGCTGCGCGTAAAGAATGTCGTGGTGCGCATACGGTAGTTGATTATGAATTACCAGCTGATCACCCAACTTATTCATACGGTCGCCGTGATGATGAGTGGATGAAACACACTTTATGGTATTCATCAGATAACCGTTTGGAATATAAGCCAGTGCGCTTCAAGCCGTTAACTGTTGATCCAATTCCACCAGCACCACGTACATTCTAATCGGGAGTATAAAGATGAGTAGAGGTACTCGTACATTCGAAATCTACCGCTATGATCCTGATAAGGATAAAGCGCCGTACATGCAAACTTTCAAGCTTGAATTGACTGATAAGCACCGTATGTTGCTTGACGCATTGCTTGCTTTGAAGGTTCAAGACGAAACGTTAACATTCCGTCGTTCTTGCCGTGAAGGTATTTGTGGTTCTGATGGTGTGAATATCAATGGTAAAAATGGTTTGGCTTGCTTGCAAAACCTTAACGATTTACCAGAGAAAATCGTAATTCGTCCATTACCTGGTTTGCCGGTTGTTAAAGATTTGGTTGTTGATATGAACCAATTCTATGATCAGTATGACAAAATTCAGCCATTCTTGATCAATAACCAACCTGCTCCACCTAAAGAGCGTTTGCAATCTCCTGAAGAGCGTGAACACTTAAATGGTTTGTATGAGTGTATTCTTTGTGCATGTTGTTCAACTTCATGCCCATCATTCTGGTGGAACCCTGATAAATTCTTGGGTCCTTCAGCGTTGTTGAATGCATATCGTTTTATTATCGACTCTCGTGATACTGCAACTGCAGAACGTTTGGCTCGTCTTGACGATCCGTTCAGTTTGTTCCGTTGTAAAGGTATTATGAACTGTGTGTCAGTATGTCCTAAAGGTTTGAATCCAACAAAAGCAATCGGTCATATCCGTAATATGTTGTTAGATCAAGCGGGTTAATTCTGCGCAAATAGAGAACGCACATCCTTGATGTGCGTTTTTTTTTAATTTTATAATACGTGTCTTATACTTTAGTCGGTAAAAGAGGGGTTTTTATATAAAGCACCATATATTAATAGATAAAATTGGATATGTATTTCGCCAATTTATAGATGGTATGTGTCAAAAAAATCAATCGTTCGTTAAGAACATGATACGATTTGCCACAAAGTTATAGGTGAAAAAAGCGTATACTAGTGAAATTAAATTAAGTGGCACGATCTTAGATCTGTGCTTAATTTTTATGGTTAAAGTCATTTTAGAAAAGTTAATTTTAAAGTTAATTTTTCTAAAAAGATTTGCAAAAAATTGCTCGGTTTTTTATCGAGTATAAGGTGAGTGATGATGCCATTGAGGGCGTTGTGATTCATTAATTACCTATGGAGTTTTCTCTCTAGGTAGTATGACGCCCCATGGTCTTGAAGACCTGTTGGGTAAGTAGTGTCATTTTTACCAATTTGACATTATGCATCATGGGTATGCTTAAAAGGCAGCCTGTAATATTTTTTGCAATAGGAAATGGGTCCACAAATGCAAGAAGTTGCTGACGCATTGCGTCTTGACACTGAACTTTCCGCTGATAGTGCAGCGTATATTGAAGAACTTTACGAGCAGTACCTGACTTCCCCAACCTCCGTCGCTGAGGACTGGCGCCAATATTTCGATAAATATCCAAAGGGTGACCAACCACACAGCGCTGTGCGTGAGCAATTCCTATTACTAGGACGTAATGCTAATCGTGTTCAACCTGTTGTACAAAGTACTGTAAGTACTGAACATGAGCGTCGTCAAATTGGCGTTTTACAACTCATTGCTGCTTATCGCAATCGCGGACATCAAAAAGCTAAGTTAGATCCGTTAGGTCTTGCTAAGCGTGAAGATATTCCTGATTTAGATCTTTCAGCACACGGTTTAACCAAATCAGATTTAGACACAGTATTCAACACAGGCAATCTTGAGATCGGTAAAAGCGAAGCAACGCTTGCTGAGATGATTGAAGCAATGGAAGCAATCTATTGTGGTTCGATCGGTGTTGAATATATGCATATCGTGGACACAAAAGAGAAACGTTGGATTCAACAACGTCTTGAAAGTGCCCGTGGTAAATTCAATTTCTCAAATGAACAAAAGAAAGGCTTCTTAGAGCGCTTAACTGCTGCTGAAGGCTTAGAAAAATATCTCGGTAATAAATACGTCGGCGCTAAACGTTTTGGTGTTGAAGGCGGCGAATCTTTTATTCCTATGGTAAATGAGATTATCCAGCGTGCTGGTGCCGTAGGTTGTAAAGAAGTTGTTATCGGTATGCCACACCGTGGTCGTTTGAACCTTCTTGTTAATATTATGGGTAAAAACCCTGCGGACTTATTTGGTGAGTTCGAAGGTAAAGCACTTCATAAGAAAGGTTCTGGTGACGTTAAATACCACCAAGGTTTCTCAAGTAATGTAATGACTCCAGGTGGTGAAGTTCACTTGGCATTGGCATTTAACCCATCTCACTTGGAAATCGTTGGCCCTGTAGTTGAAGGTTCTGTACGTGCGCGTCAAGTACGTCGTAGAGATATCGGCGGTGATGACGTATTACCAGTTATTGTTCATGGTGATGCTGCATTTGCAGGTCAGGGCGTGAACATGGAAACCTTCCAGATGTCACAAACTCGTGGCTATACGGTTGGTGGTACAGTTCATATTATTGTGAACAACCAAGTTGGTTTCACAACTTCTGATCCACGTGATGCGCGTTCGACAGAATACTGTACAGACGTTGCTAAAATGATTCAGGCTCCTATCTTCCATGTAAATGGTGATGATCCTGAAGCTGTTATCTTTGCTACTCAATTAGCACATGATTTCCGTCACGAATTCCGTAAAGATGTAGTCATCGATTTGTTCTGTTACCGTCGTCGTGGCCATAACGAAGCAGATGAGCCATCTGGTACACAACCATTGATGTATCAAGTGATTGCGAAGAAAGCAACTACTCGTACACTTTATGCTGATCAATTGGTACAAGAGAAAGTACTTGACCGTGCTGAAGCTGACCAAATGGTTGAAGATTATCGCGCTGATTTAGAAGCGGGTAATCATGTAGCGAATGCTTTGATTCTTGAGCCGAACACTAAAATGTTTGTAGATTGGACTCCATATTTGGGCCATGAATATACAGACGATTGGGATACTTCATTTGACATAAACCGCCTTAAAGAATTAGGCGAGGGCATGAGCAAGCTTCCTGAAGGGTTTGTAATGCAGCGTCAGGTTCAAAAAGTAATTGAAGACCGCGTGAAAATGCAAACTGGTGAAACTCCATTGAACTGGGGTGCAGCAGAAACTTTAGCTTATGCAACTTTATTAGATGAAGACTATCTAGTTCGTATTACTGGTGAAGACGTGGGTCGTGGTACCTTCTCACACCGTCATGCAAAATTGCATAACCAAGTTGATGGTTCAACTTACATTCCTCTTTGCCATGTGAAAGAGAACCAACCACGTTTTGCGATTTACGACTCTCTTTTATCAGAAGAAGCAGTTCTTGCATTCGAATATGGTTACGCAACTACGATTCCTAAGAGCTTGATTATTTGGGAAGCACAATTTGGTGACTTCGTAAACTGTGCTCAAGTTGTGATTGACCAGTTTATTGCTTCTGGTGAGACTAAGTGGGAGCGTGTTTGTGGTTTAACAATGTTGTTACCACACGGTTTCGAAGGTCAAGGTCCAGAGCACTCTTCAGCTCGTTTAGAACGTTTCTTACAGTTATGTGCTGAAGACAACATGCAAGTGATCACTCCAACGACACCTGCACAGATTTTCCATGCATTACGTCGTCAGGCTGTACGCCCAATTCGTAAGCCATTAATCGTAATGTCACCGAAATCTTTACTTCGTCATAAACTTGCGACTTCTACTTTAGAAGAGCTAGCACATGGTTCATTCCAAACTGTAATTGACGAAATCGATCAAATTAACAAGTCAGATGTAACTCGTCTTGTACTTTGTGGCGGTAAAGTTTATTACGACTTACTCGAAAAACGTCGTGAACAAAACTTAACTAATGTTGCAATTGTACGTATTGAACAGTTGTATCCATACCCAGAGCAACGTCTTGCGGAAATCTTGGCTGCTTATCCAAATGTGAAAGAACTCGTTTGGGCGCAAGAAGAGCCGAAGAACCAAGGTGCTTGGTTGTTTATCGCACCGCGTTTATATGACGATATCTTAAAATCTGGCAAACAAATCCGTATCAGTTTTGCAGGTCGTGAAGCTTCTGCTGCACCAGCTTGTGGCTCACCGTACTTGCATGCAAAACAACAAGCTCAGCTAATTAATGATGCATTGGCAATCGAAGCTGAACAATCAGGAGATTCTCAATAATGGCAACCGAAATTAAAGCACCGGTATTCCCAGAGTCTGTTGCAGATGGAACCATCGCAACTTGGCATAAAAAGGTGGGTGAACCTGTATCACGTGATGAAGTAATCTGTGATATTGAAACCGACAAAGTTGTTTTAGAAGTTGTTGCTCCTGCAGATGGTAGCTTGGTTGCAATCATTAAAGGTGAAGGCGATACAGTTCTTTCTGACGAAGTTATTGCTCAATTCGAAGCTGGTGCTGGCGCAGCGGCTGCTGCTCCTGCGGCAGTAGAACAAGCAGTTGCTCAGACTCAAGCTGGTGCTGCTCCTGTTGTTGAGCGTAATGAAACTGTATCTGATCAAGCTCCTGCGGTACGTAAAGCGTTAACTGAATCTGGTATTGCTGCTTCTGACGTACAAGGTACTGGTCGTGGTGGTCGTATCACTAAAGAAGATGTTGCAAACCATCAAGCTAAACCAGCTGCTAACGTTACTCCATTAAGCGTTGCTGTTGGCGAGCGTATCGAAAAACGCGTTCCAATGACTCGTTTACGTAAACGTGTAGCTGAGCGTCTTCTTGCAGCTACTCAAGAAACAGCAATGTTAACTACATTTAACGAAGTTAACATGAAGCCAATCATGGAATTACGTAAGCAATATAAAGATGCTTTCGAAAAACGTCATGGTGCTCGTTTAGGCTTCATGTCATTCTTCGTTAAAGCAGCAACTGAAGCGCTTAAACGCTACCCAGCTGTAAATGCTTCAATTGATGGTGATGATATTGTTTATCACGGTTACTATGACATCGGTGTTGCAGTATCTTCTGATCGTGGTCTTGTTGTACCAGTATTACGTGATACTGACCGTATGAGCTATGCAGAAGTTGAAGCAGGTATTGCTGCTTACGCTGCTAAAGCACGTGATGGTAAATTATCTATCGAAGAAATGACTGGCGGTACTTTCACAATCACTAACGGTGGTACTTTCGGTTCATTACTTTCAACTCCAATTTTGAACCAGCCGCAAACTGGTATCTTGGGTATGCATAAAATCCAAGAGCGTCCTATGGCGGTAAATGGTCAAGTTGAAATCTTGCCAATGATGTACTTAGCGCTTTCTTATGACCACCGTATGATCGATGGTAAAGAAGCTGTAGGTTTCTTAGTAGCAATCAAAGAATTGTTAGAAGAACCAGCTAAACTCATTCTTGATCTTTAATTTCTTCGAATAAATACCTACCAGGGTAGAGTAATCCTCTATCCTGGTTTATGGAGATAAAAATGTCTCAACAATTTGATCTTGTTGTCATTGGCGGTGGTCCTGGTGGTTATGAAGCTGCGATTCGCGCTGCTCAACTAGGCTTCAAAGTCGCTTGTATTGAAAAACGTATTCACAACGGTAAGCCTTCTTTAGGTGGTACTTGCTTAAACGTAGGTTGTATCCCTTCTAAAGCTTTGCTTGATTCTTCTCATCGTTATGAAGATACAGTGCATCATTTAGCTGATCACGGTATTACAACTGGTGAAGTGAATTTCGATCTTGCAAAACTTCTTGCTCGTAAAGACAAAATTGTTGACCAATTAACTGGCGGTATTGATCAATTGCTTAAAGGCAACGGTATCGAGTGGTTAAAAGGTACAGGTAAATTACTTGCTGGTAAAAAAGTTGAGTTTGTTCCACATGAAGGTGAAACTCAAATTTTAGAACCTAAATACGTAATTCTTGCGTCTGGTTCTGTGCCTGTAAATATTCCTGTAGCTCCTGTAGATCAAGATATTATTGTTGATTCAACTGGCGCATTAAACTTCCCTGAAGTACCTAAGCGTTTAGGTGTAATTGGTGCAGGTGTAATCGGTTTAGAACTTGGTTCAGTATGGCGTCGTCTTGGTGCAGAAGTTGTTGTATTTGAAGCAATGGATGCATTCTTGCCAATGGCTGATAAAGCACTTTCTAAGGAATATCAAAAAATCTTGACTAAACAAGGTTTAGATATCCGCATTGGTGCAAAAGTATCTGGTACTGAAGTAAACGGTCGTGAAGTGACTGTTAAATACACTCAAGCTGGTGAAGACAAAGAACAAACGTTTGACAAGTTAATCGTTTGTGTTGGCCGTAAAGCTTATGCGGAAGGTTTATTGGCTGAAGATTCAGGTATTAAATTAACTGAACGTGGTTTAGTTGAAGTAAATGATCACTGTGCAACTTCTGTAGAAGGTGTATATGCGATTGGTGACTTAGTACGCGGTCCAATGCTTGCTCATAAAGCAATGGAAGAGGGCGTAATGGCTGTTGAACGTATTCACGGTCATGCAGCTCAAGTAAACTATGACACAATCATTTCTGTTATCTATACACACCCTGAAGCGGCGTGGGTTGGTTTAACTGAAGAGCAAGCTAAAGAAAAAGGTCATGAAGTAAAAACTGGTCAATTCGGTTTTGCTGTAAATGGTCGTGCTTTAGCTGCTGGTGAAGGTGCAGGTTTTGTTAAGTTTGTTGCTGATGCAAAAACTGACCGTTTATTAGGTATGCATGTGATTGGGCCTGCGGCATCTGATATCGTTCACCAAGGTATGATTGCACTTGAATTTGTATCTTCTGTTGAAGATCTTCAGTTGATGACTTTTGGTCACCCAACATTCTCTGAAGTTGTTCATGAAGCTGCACTTGCTGTAGATGGTCGTGCAATTCACGCGATTCAACGTAAGCGTAAATAAAATAAAGAGCGGTCCTCCGCTCTTTTTCACATTCGATGGTGTGATTAAAAAATCATCAAGTTGATAGACGTAGACAGCAATTTGCTTATACAACATGAGAATGTTGCGCAAATTGAAGACAACAAACAAAGTTAAGTAGGTAACTAAATGAACTTACATGAGTATCAAGCTAAAGCGTTATTGAAAGAATATGGTATGCCGGTACAAGAAGGTATCTTGGCAACCAATGCAGACGAAGCAGTTGCTGCATTTGAACAGCTTGGTGGTAAATTCGCTGTAATGAAGGCGCAAGTTCATGCTGGTGGTCGTGGTAAGGCTGGTGGCGTTAAAGTTGCAAAATCTAAAGAAGATGTTATCGAATTTGCAAACAATATCATTGGTACTCGTCTTGTAACGTATCAAACAGATGCAAATGGTCAACCAGTAAACAGCATCATTGTTGCTGAAGACGTATATCCAGTTGAGCGTGAGCTTTACTTGGGCGCGGTTGTAGACCGTTCTAGCCGTCGTATTACTTTCATGGCTTCTACAGAAGGTGGTGTAGAAATCGAGAAAGTTGCGGAAGAAACTCCAGAAAAAATTATTAAAGTTGAAGTTGATCCATTAGTTGGTTTACAACCATTCCAAGCACGTGAAGTTGCGTTTGCTTTAGGTTTGAAAGACAAGCAAATCGGTCAATTCGTGAAAATCATGACAGCTGCTTACCAAGCATTTGTTGAAAATGATTTCGCTTTATTTGAAATTAACCCACTTTCAGTTCGTGAAAATGGCGAAATTTTATGTGTAGACGCGAAAGTAGGTATCGACTCTAACGCGCTTTACCGTTTACCTAAAGTTGCTGCTTTACGTGATAAATCTCAAGAGAATGAGCGTGAGTTAAAAGCATCTGAATTTGATCTTAACTATGTTGCTTTAGAAGGTAACATTGGTTGTATGGTTAACGGTGCTGGTCTTGCAATGGCAACTATGGACATCATTAAACTTTATGGTGGTCAGCCTGCAAACTTCCTTGATGTTGGTGGTGGTGCAACTAAAGAGCGTGTAATCGAAGCGTTCAAAATCATTCTTGCTGATACGTCTGTACAAGGTGTTTTAATCAACATCTTCGGTGGTATCGTACGTTGTGACATGATTGCTGAAGCAATTATTGCAGCGGTTCAAGAAGTAAACGTAACTGTTCCAGTGGTTGTTCGTTTAGAAGGTAACAACGCTGAGTTAGGTGCGAAATTACTTGATGAATCTGGTTTGAAATTAATTTCTGCGAACGGTTTGTCTGATGCCGCAGAAAAAGTTGTAGCTGCAGTTAAAGCGTAAGGGGAGTATCAATCATGAGCGTATTAATTAATAAAGACACTAAAGTATTGGTACAAGGTTTTACTGGTAAAAACGGTACTTTCCACTCTGCACAAGCTTTAGACTACGGTACAAAAGTTGTTGGTGGTGTTACTCCAGGTAAAGGTGGTACAACTCACCTTGACTTACCAGTATTCAACACAATGAAAGAAGCTGTACGTGAAACAAATGCAGATGCATCTGTAATCTATGTACCAGCTCCATTCGTTTTAGACTCAATCGTTGAAGCGGTTGATTCAGGTGTTGGTCTAATCGTTGTGATCACTGAAGGTGTTCCAACAATCGACATGCTTAAAGCAAAACGTTATTTAGAAACTAACGGTAACGGTACTCGTTTAGTTGGCCCTAACTGCCCAGGCGTGATCACTCCAGGTGAATGTAAGATCGGTATTATGCCTGGTCACATCCACCAACCAGGTCGTATTGGTATCATCTCACGTTCAGGTACATTGACTTATGAAGCTGTTGCTCAAACAACTAAGCTTGGTTTAGGTCAGTCTACTTGTATCGGTATCGGTGGTGACCCAATCCCAGGTATGAACCAAATTGAAGCTCTTCAATTGTTCCAAGACGATCCAGATACTGATGCAATCATCATGATCGGTGAGATCGGTGGTACAGCGGAAGAAGAAGCTGCTGAATTCATCAAATCTAACGTGACTAAACCTGTAGTAGGTTACATCGCTGGTGTAACTGCGCCTAAAGGTAAGCGTATGGGTCACGCTGGTGCGATCATTTCTGGTGGTCAAGGTACTGCTGAAGAGAAATTCGCTGCATTTGAAAAAGCAGGTATGGCTTACACTCGTAGCCCAGCTGAGCTTGGTTCAACTATGTTGCAAGTATTAAAAGAGAAAGGTTTAGCTTAATTGCTTCCTTGAATCTTTAAAAAATACCGCATCTGAAAAATGATGCGGTATTTTTTTGTATTATTGAAAGTTAAATAAAATGATGTAAGAAATAATCTGGCTAAAAAAGACAAAAAAATACGCAATGATTGGGGTGATCACTGCGTAGAACAACGAATCTGTTAAAAACAGTTTCGGCTTAAGGAGAAATGTCGTGAGGTTCATATCAACCTACTCAAGTTATATTAGTGACGCATTCTTATTTGTTCATTAAGGTTCACGTTAATTAGTGTTACTTCACGTTAAAAGGGTAAAAGCGTGTGAATCATAATAAATATATAGAAATTCTAAAAAATTAAATTATTGAATCTAAATATAATTATAAAAAAAGCCCCGTAGGGCTTTTTTTATTTATATCTCTAATATAAAAATTAGAACTTAAATAAGCCTAATCCATCTTTAACTTCGTCCAAAGTCTGCTGAGTAATGATTCGACATTTATCAGTACCTTGGCGTAAAACATCCATAATGTAGTCAGGATCTTTAGCAAGTTCTTCTCGACGTTCACGTATAGGTGTAATTAATTCTTTTAGTACACCTTCAAGACGTTTTTTAACTGTACCATCACCAAGACCACCACGGCGGTAGTGTGCTTTTAGCTCTTCAACTTCTTCTTTATTTGGATCAAATGCATCTAAATAAGTAAATACAATGTTTCCTTCAACTTGACCCGGATCTTCGATGCGAAGATGATTTGGATCGGTATACATCGCATTTACAGCTTTTTTAATGTCTTTGTCAGAAGCATTTAAAACAATGGTATTGCCTAATGACTTAGACATTTTCGCTTTACCATCAAAACCAGGTAGACGAGCCATATTAGAAAGCAATGCTTTACATTCAGGTAAAAGGTCTTGACCAATTTGACGGTTTACACGACGCACGATTTCGTTAGTTTGCTCAATCATTGGAATTTGATCTTCGCCTACTGGTACTACAGTCGCTTTAAAAGCCGTAATATCAGCTGCCTGTGCTACAGGGTAGCAAAGGAAACCAGCAGGAATATCACGTTCAAAACCACGCATTTGAATTTCAGATTTGATGGTTGGGTTGCGTTCCAAACGAGCTACAGTTACAAAGTTAAGATATAACATTGTAAGCTCATTCAGTGCAGGCAAGCATGACTGTACACAAATTGTGGTTTTAGTTGGATCAATGCCTACCGCTAAATAGTCTAGAGCAACTTCTAAAATGTTACGGCGTACTTTATCTGGGTTGTCGGCATTGTCTGTTAACGCTTGTGCATCTGCTAATAAGAGATGTTGATGATGGCTATCCTGTAGACCTACACGAGAACGCAAAGAACCGACAAAATGCCCGAGGTGAAGTTGTCCGGTTGGGCGGTCGCCTGTCAAAATAATTGGACGCTGATCAACATTACTCATTATTTATTCCACTATGGTATTGGCTTAATCAGGGATAATAAGCCCTGCAATATAAAAGATTGGCATTATTGTACGGGAAATAAAGTTTTTTCGTCAGCAATTGGGTAAACTTTTCTTAAAATAATATTGTGAATTTATTCAGTAAAATTACAAAAATTGAAAAAAATCATCTTACAATAGTTTAATAAATACAAACCTGGATAAGAAATGGCAAGTGGCTTACTTTTACTACTAGATGATATTGCAACAATTTTAGATGATGTCGCCTTAATGAGCAAAATGGCAGCAAAAAAAACTGCTGGTGTTTTAGGTGATGATTTGGCTTTAAATGCACAACAGGTTACAGGTGTCCGTGCTGATCGCGAATTACCGATTGTGTGGAAAGTTGCTAAAGGCTCCTTTGTTAATAAGCTCATTTTAGTTCCTCTAGCTTTATTAATTAGCGTGATTGCTCCTTGGTTGATTAATCCTTTATTAATGCTTGGCGGGCTATTCTTATGTTATGAGGGTGTTGAAAAAGTTCTTCATACCATTACACATAAAAAAGCCTCAACCTCAGAAGAAGCACAAAAAGAGTTTGATAGTGAAGAGTTAGACTTGGCGACTTTTGAAAAAGATAAAGTGAAAGGAGCTATTCGTACAGACTTTATTTTGTCAGCTGAAATTGTGGTTATTTCTTTAGGTACTGTGGCAACTGCAACTTTAATGACTAAAGTTAGTGTCCTCAGCATTATTGCAGTTGTGATGACGATTGGCGTTTATGGTTTGGTCGGCATGATTGTTAAGATTGATGACTTGGGTCTATATTTAACAAAACAGGCTGCTTCTTTTAAACAAACTATTGGTCGCGGGCTGCTTGCATTTGCGCCACTTTTAATGAAGTTATTGTCTATCGTCGGCACTATTGCGATGTTTTTGGTAGGTGGAGGGATTATTAATCATACGATTCCTTTACTCCATCATGTCACTGAAAATACAGTTGACCATGTGGAAACTATACCTGCTGTAGGCAACATCATTGGTGCTTTAACCCCAACGCTTATTAACTTTGCAATAGGAATTGTTGCTGGTGCAATAGTATTGCTTGTTGTTAGCTTGATACAAAAAATGTGGCCAAAAGCTTCTAGTTAATCAGGCCATCTACAAAGAAGAGGGAAATTATGCGTTGGAGAGATCGTCGAGTCAGTACCAATGTTGAAGACCGTCGAGGCGGAGGCGGTGTTAGGGCAGGTGGTATTAGTATTATTGGTTTGGTTGTGGCATTTGTTGCATGGAAATTTTTTGGCGTTGACCCCCAACAAGCATATCAGGCAACGCAGCAGGTTACTGCTTCGCAACAATCAAATGCAACTGCACCCGAAAGTTTAACAGCCGAGCAAAAGGAAGCTTCTGATTTTGTTGGAACAGTATTAGCCGATACAGAGGATACGTGGACACCTATTTTTAAACAGTTAGGTAAAACTTATACGCCACCAAAATTAGTCTTGTTTAGTGGGATGATTCAGTCAGGCTGTGGTACAGCTCAGTCTGCAATGGGGCCCTTTTATTGCCCAGCAGATCAGAAGGTTTATATCGATACAGAATTCTTCAAAGATATGCGTGAGCAGATGGGAATATCTGGCGAACAAAATCAGACAGAATTATCGAGACAAGATCAGGCAGGGGACTTTGCCCAAGCTTATGTGGTTGCCCATGAAGTAGGACATCATGTTCAAACTTTGCTTGGTATCTCATCTCAAGTACAACAGGCTCGTGCACAAGTCAGTCAAAGAGAAGGTAATCAGTTATCTGTACGTCAAGAATTACAAGCTGACTGTTTAGCGGGTATCTGGGCCAATCATAATCAACAGCGTACTCAGTTTTTAGAGCAGGGGGACGTTGAGGAAGCAATGGATGCCGCGCAAAAAATTGGAGATGACTACTTACAAAAACGAGCAACTGGACAGGTCGTTCCGGATAGCTTTACTCATGGTAGTAGTGAACAGCGAATGCACTGGTTCCAAGTCGGTTTAAAAACCGGTGATATTAGCCAATGCGATACTTTTAATAATTCTATCTAAATCTATAAATAAGATGAGTTTACAAGGTGTTTAAGTAGGCTCATCTTTTTAATCATCCCTCCAACATAATTAATGTTAAGAAATTTAACTAATTGATAGAATGATTAACGTAATTCGTTAAACTTGTATTCCAACTTTTTAATTGCTTGGGCACACATGAGGTGCCTATTTTCTCGTTCTGTTCAGTTCTGCTGTCTAGATTTTTTATTTGGTCATTGACCCAGAAGAAGGGTGTTCATGGGTAATTTTTTCTTATTACAAGCATTTACGGTTGTATTTGCCTTATCAATTGCGACCACCATATTTAATAAGCGTATTTTGGGCTTTCCGCAGGCTATCGGCGTACCACTTGTTTCTGCGATTTTTGTCTTCATTTTGCAATGGGGAGCCAGTCTTTTAAATGGTAATCAATTCATTACTATCAATATTCATAATATTGAGGAAGCAGTACGTCACATCGATTTCTATGATTTTTTAATTAATGGCGTTATTTGCTTTATTCTGACATCTTCAGCACTTAAATTTAAAATTTCAGATCTAAGAAGCTATTGGAAACAGATTAGTATTTTGGCCACTATTGCCTTGGTAATCTGCGCTGTATTGTTTGGTAGCTTACTTTACGGTTTCCAATTGTTAGTTGGACATCATGTACCAATTTTGGTTCTTCTATTATTAGGTGCAGCATTAGGTGCAACAGACCCGATCGGTATTAAAGGTGTTTTAAGTTCAATTCGTGCTCCTCATCATCTCATTGTTAAATTAGAAGGAGAATCTTTATTTAACGATGCGATGTGTATTGCCTTATTTATGACATTACTGAATGTTTTACAGGGTGAACATTTTTCATTGGTTGCGACATTAGAAGCTTTGCTTTATGAAATTGTGGTAGCTGTTGGTATTGGGTGGGCATTTGGGATAGGTACCTTACGCTTATTGCGTGGTAAACACGAAATGGAATCCCTGATTTTAACAACTGCATTACTTGCAAGCGGAGCATATTTGGTGGCTCTATTCGCCCATGCTTCCGCACCGATTGCCTGCGTAATTGGTGGTTTAATCGTCGGTAATAAATGGAAAGAAATTCGCGAAGAGCGTGAGATCAGAGAGGTTAACCATTTTTGGCATACAGTAGAAGGGATTATCAATTCATTCTTATTTACCTTAATTGGCCTTGAGTTATTTATTCTTGACTTAAACTTTAGCCTGATTTTAGGTGGAATAGTTGCTTTCTTTATTCTCCATATTTCTCGTTTTGCCGCCAACTTTATGTCTTTTGCTTTCTTCCCAACAATGCGTAAGACCAAAAGTTACAATGGTAGTTTAACTATTTTATCTTGGGGTGGTGTTCGAGGAGGGATTTCACTCGCTTTAATTTTGGCGGTCGCGAATATTCCGGCGCTGAGTCCTTATAGTAGTATTCTGATTGGATATACCTTTATTAGCGTATTGTTATCTGGTGTAGTGTGTGGACTTGGCCTTCCTGCGGTAATGAATGCATTTTATTACAATCCTAATGAAGAAACGGAAGGGCTTAAAGGCTTTTATCAAAAGCTATGCCATAAAATGAATCGCCGTGGCTTTCAATATATAGTTGGAGAAGATGCATTAGGAAGAGAAACAATTACTATCTTTAACCCAGATGTTATTGTTGATCAAAAAACAGAAGACGGGATCGCAACCATGCATGATCCAAATAAGTTACAAGAAGTAAAACGTTTCGAAAGTCCCGATAATTTCTAAAAGTAAATAAAAAATAATTTTTATTTGAATATAAAAATGAGGCTTTAGTGTAATAGTAAAATATTATCTAAGGCCATTTTTTTTCTATATATATCATTATTAATATATTTTATTTTATTGAGATATTAAAACTTGTTATATAAAAATTTAAATTAAAATAATTTTCAATGAATGTTCAATAATAAGAAACTAATTTTGTTTTATATATAAAACAGTTAATAAGCTCATTGAATAAATTATAAGTAGAAAAATCAGATTTTTATTTATATAAAATTTGTATTAATTAATTTTTTTTCTTTGAGTACTTTAGTATTTGTTTTTTTTATTTTAAAGTGTTTAATGTAAAAATGATCACATTACTTAATGTTTTTAAGTTGTAGGTCAAAAACTCGAAAACATTAAGTAAAAAGAATTATACATAAAATCATTTAAATCAATAATATAAAAGGAATATAGATATGCCTGAGATACAAATTATTGCCAAGGATAATCATAAAACCTTGGTAACCACAGAGGGAACTTCTGCAAAACTTTCAGAAGCGTCAGTTGTGTTGGTGAAAGTGGCTGCCAGTGATGTAGTGGTAGTGAATAGGGAGGGTACCAATGCAGTCATACGTCTGAAAAATGGCGAGACTATTGTTATTGAAGGCTTCTTTAGTGGAACAGCTGAGCCTAAAGATAACAGTCTGGTTTTCCAAGATGAAAATGGACAGTTAATTTGGGCAAAATTCAAAGATGCTGAAAATGATGCAGATGCTGATAGTGATGCGGACGCAGATGCTGACAGTGACGTGGAACCACAAGCACTTTTAGGTGAAGATTTACCAGCAGCTCTACCAGCAGAAGCTCCACAAGAGTTGGTATCTGATGTTATTTACCAACCTATTTCTTCAATTGAGCCTCTACTTTATCATGATGCAGGCGTGAACCCATGGTTATGGGCTGCTATTCCACTAGTTGCAGGCGGTATTATCGCTGCAGCATCAAATCATGATAGTAATGATGATTCTTCAGTACCTGCTGACACCACTCCACCAAGTACCGGTGGCGTAACTTTCTCGGTTGACCCTGTTACTTCTGATAATGTGATTAATGCATCAGAAGCATCAGGTAATGTCACCATTACAGGTGTTTTGAAAAACATTCCAGCAGATGCGGCCAACACGGCCGTTACAGTTGTTATTAATGGGGTAACTTATAATGCGACTGTAGATAAAGCAGCAGGCACGTGGACAGTAAGTGTACCGGGCAGTGGCTTAGTTGCGGATGCAGATAAAACAATTGATGCCAAAGTAACGTTTACAGATGCAGCAGGTAATAGCAGCAGTATTAACGATACACAAACTTATACACTTGATACCACTGCACCAAATGCACCAGTGATTGATCCGATCAATGCAACTGACCCAGTGACAGGTACAGCAGAAGCGGGATCAACCGTGACTGTGACTTATCCGGACGGTAGTACGAAAACTGTTGTAGCAGGACCGGATGGTACTTGGACTGTGCCAAACCCAGGTTTGAATGATGGCGATGAAGTTACAGCTGTAGCAACAGACCCTGCTGGCAATACATCAGGACCAGGAACAGCTATTGTTGATGCAGTTGGTCCAAATACGGATGGTGTTAATTTTGCTGTTGATTCGGTAACAGCTGATAATGTGATTAATGCATCAGAAGCGGCTGGCAATGTCACGATTACAGGTGTATTGAAAAACGTTCCTTCAGATGCGGCTGCTACAGCCGTTACAATTGTTATTAATGGGGTAACTTATACTGCAACTGTAGACAGTGCAGCAGGTACATGGACAGTAAGTGTACCAGGTAGCGGTTTGGTTGCTGATACTGATAAAACGATTGATGCTAAAGTAACCTTCACTGATGCAGCAGGTAATAGCAGCACAGTTAACGATACACAAACTTATACACTGGATACAGCTGCTCCTTCAGCACCAGTGATTGACCCGGTTAACGGGACAGATCCAATTACAGGTACAGCAGAAGCGGGATCAACCGTGACTGTGACTTATCCTGATGGCACAACTGCAACAGTGGTAGCAGGCACAGATGGAACATGGTCAGTACCAAACCCGGGTTTAAATGATGGTGATACGGTAACAGCAGTAACAGAAGATCCAGCAGGCAATACATCAGGCCCAGCAACAGCAGTGGTTGATGCAGTTGCGCCGACAGTAGCACTTGATGATGTACTCACTAACGACAGCACACCTGCATTAACAGGTACTGTAAGTGACCCAACAGCAACTGTAGTTGTCAAT